>JAJXWZ010000212.1 GCA_021781345.1 Pseudomonadota bacterium | reverse complement strand
GGACGTCTTGGGATGGAGCCAATGGAGGCCAGGGTCGGAATCGAACCGGCGTACGCGGATTTGCAGTCCGCTGCATGACCACTCTGCCACCTGGCCGGTGACGCGAATGCCTGGCCAGGTTCCGAGGGGGAACCCTGCGACATTCGATGGAAACCGCTTTGCGCGGCCCCGAAACAACAGACCCCGGCGAGCCGGGGTCTCGGAAAACTGGAGCGGGAAACGAGACTCGAACTCGCGACCCCGACCTTGGCAAGGTCGTGCTCTACCAACTGAGCTATTCCCGCGCGAGCCGGCAATGATACGTGCGCCCGGGGTCCCGATCAAGCCTTCGGAGCCTGCCCGTCCCCCGGCATCCGGCCGCTGGCCAGGACCGGCCATGCGGCACGCATGTAGGCAATACCGGACCAGATCGTCAGCACGGCCGCGACCACCAGCAACCCTTCGCCAACGTCCCAGAGGCGAAGGAAGGCCGCATCCTTGTCGCGCTCCCAGAGCAGGATCAGGATCGCGACGATCTGCATCACGGTCTTGAACTTGCCGATCCACTGTACCTTTACGCGCGCCTGTTCGCCCACGAAGGCCATCCATTCCCGAAGTGCCGAAACCGCGATCTCGCGGCCGACGATCACGGCGCTGGTTACCGCCAGCAGCCAGGTGTGGTGGCTCTGGACCAGCACGAACAGGGTGACGGCGATCATCAGCTTGTCGGCCACCGGATCGAGGAACGCGCCAAACGCCGACTCCATGTGCCAGCGCCGCGCGATCCAGCCGTCCAGCCAGTCGGTGAGCGCGGCCAGCGCGAACACGATCACCGCCGCGATGTTGGCGAAGCGCAACGGAATGGCCGGGATCGCGTCATGCGAATAGAACACCACCACCATGACCGGCAGCAGCAAGACGCGGAACAGGGTCAACCAGGTCGGCAGGTTGATGCGCAAGCCGTTTTGCTCCAAATTAACCGCATCAGTGTCGCATACGCATGGGCAGCCGTCATCGACTGGGCCTGCGCGGATTGCCGGGGCGGCAGCGGCTATCGTGAAAAGTCAGGCCGCGGATGGCCGTTCCGGATCCAATGGCCGGGAGACTTGAGCCCGCAGCAGATTCCCATGGTGCAGCGATCCGGGACGATCGCACACGGTCCCCTCAGCCATGCAGGAATGCGTGGATCCGCTCGGCCAGCTCACGATTGATGCCGCGCACGCGGCAAAGCTCCTCGACGCCGGCGGCGACCAGGCCTGCATGGCCGCCGAAGGCTTTCAGCAAGGCCGACCGCCGTGCCGCACCGATGCCCGGGACATCCTCCAGGACGCCGTGCTCCCTTGCTTTTTCGCGGCGTTTGCGGTGTCCCGTGATCGCGAAGCGGTGGGCTTCGTCGCGAACCGCGTCGATCAGGTGCAGGGCCGGCGAATCCGGGCCTGGCTCGAGTTGCCTGCCGCTGTCGCCCAGCACCAGGGTTTCTTCGCCCGCGCGTCGCGAAGGCCCCTTGGCCACGCCAACCACTTCGATGCGGTCGATGCCGAGATCCCCGAGGACGCCAAGCGCCTGCGCGACCTGGCCCTTGCCACCATCGATCAAGAGCACGTCCGGAGCCTCGCTCTCTCCGCGCGCCACGGGCTTGAAGCGCCGCTCGAGCGCCTGCCGCATCGCGGCGTAATCGTCACCACCGGTGATGCCGCGGATATTGAAGCGGCGATAATGGCTCTTGAGCGCGCCCTCGGGGCCGAACGCCACGCACGACGCCACCGTTTCCTCGCCCATCGTATGGCTGATGTCGAAGCACTCGATGCGCGCGGGCACCTGCGCAAGCTGCAAAAGTCCGCGCAGCGCCTCGAAACGGGCGTGCAATGTCTGGCGGCTGGACAGTCGCGCGAGCAACGCCGCTTCGGCGTTGCGGCCGGCCAGTTCCACGAAGCGTGCGCGCTCGCCGCGCACCCGCCATTTCAACGCCACGCCGCCGTCTCGCCGGGTCGACAGCATTTCGGACAAGGCCTGGGCGGCGGCGGGTTCGCGGTCGCAAACGACTTCGGCAGGCGCCGGTTGGTCGAGGTAATACTGCGCGATGAACTGGCCGAGCACCTCGTCCGGCTGAGCGTCGAAAGCCAGCTTGGGGAAATGGTCGCGCGACCCCAGGCTGATGCCGTTGCGGAAGAACAATACCGACACGCATGCCACGCCAGCTTCCTCGCGGCAGGCGAACACGTCCATGTCGGCGCTGGCCCCGCGCACGTAATGGTGTGCCTGCAGGCTGCGCAACGTCGCCACCTGGTCGCGTAGGCGCGCGGCACGTTCGTACTGCTGTCGCCTGCTGGCCTCCTCCATCGAGGCGGCCAGCTCCCCGACCACGGCGTCGCTGCGGCCTTCCAGGAACATCTCGGCATGCCGCACGTCCTCTGCGTAATCCGAATCCGGGACGAGGCCGACGCAGGGCGCCGTGCAACGCCCGATCTGGTACTGCAGGCATGGCCGCGACCGGTTGCGGAAATAGCTGTTCTCGCACTGCCTGACCTTGAACAGCTTCTGCATCAGCGCAAGGCTCTCGCGCACCGCGTGCGCACTCGGATACGGTCCGAAGTAGCGGCCTTTCTCGCGCTTGGCTCCGCGATGGAACACGATGCGCGGAAAGGGATCCCCGGACACGAAGATGTAGGGATAGCTCTTGTCGTCGCGCAACAAGATGTTGTAGCGCGGCTTCAACGACTTGATCAGCTGCGCTTCCAGCAGCAGCGCCTCGCCTTCCGTGCGTGTCAGGGTGACTTCGATGCGCGCGATCTGCGCGACCATCGAAGCGATCCTCGGCTCGAGATGCGGTTTCAGAAAATAGCTGCCGACGCGTTTCCTGAGGTTGCGCGCCTTGCCGACATAGAGCAGCGCATCGTGCGCCGCGAACATCCGGTACACGCCGGGAGAAGTCGTGAGATGGCGGATGAAGGCCTTGCCGTCGAAGGCGGATGGATGGGCGGGCATGGCGACATTTTAGACTCTAAGCCCCGTGCGTCCCGTTCGCGTCCGGCTTCCAGGAACCGCGCTGGCGGCCGGCGGCACGAACCGGACTCACGCATCCGCGCGGGAATGCCCGGGTTTCATTCGTCCAGCGTGACACGCTCGCAGGCGCCGCGCTCGGGGTCGATGCGCAGGATCGCGTGGGCATCGCGATCGGCCAGCCACAGCGATCCGGCCGCGAACGACAATCCGTGCGGCTGGTGCAAGGCCTGGTCGCATTCCAGCGTCGCCAACTCCCCGCTGTAGGGATCGAGCGTGCACAGGCGATCGTTGCAGGTATCGGCGACGAAGACGCGACTGCCGGTGCTGGCCAGTCCGCATGGATAGGCCAGCCTGACCTTGCGGCCGGTGCCATCCAGCCGACCGGGTTCCCACGGCGAAGAGCCCGCCAGCGTGGTCAGTGCCAGGTCCGCGAAGCGCAGGCGGCGTATGGCATTGCCTCCGGAATCCGCGACCAGCAACTGGCCCGGCATCAGGGCCAGTGCACAGGGTTGCGACAACGAGGCTTGCCCGCCGATGCCGTCGCGCACGTCACTTTGGCCGTCTCCGGCGATGGTCATGGCGCGTTGCGCGCGCAAATCCACGCGCAGGATCTGGTTTTGTCCGGTCGCGGCGACATAGAGCACGCCTTCATCCGCCGCCACCGCGCACGGTGCATTGATGGCGACGCGCAAGCCGGAACCCTGCGCTTCGACATCGCCATAGGCTGGCCGGCCCGCCCCGAGCACGGTATCGACCTCGCCGGTATCGAACCGGATCCTGCGCACACAATGGTTGCCGGCGTCGGCGACATAAAGTACGTCCTGGTCCAGCGCCAGCCCCTGCGGCGACTGGAAGCCGCATGCGGCCGCTTGACCGTCCCAGTTGCCCGGCGTACCCGAACCGAACTGGCGCAGCACGCGGCCATCGTGGTTGCACTCGAGGATCCGGTGGTGTCCGGTGTCGCTGACGAACAGGCGCGTGTCGGTGGCCAGGGCGTGCGCGGGAAAGGCCAGCGCGCCGGCAATCCCGGCGCGCACACTTTCGAGCAATTCGAGCGGCGGACGCCCGCGAGGCGGAGGCGATCCATCCAGCAACTGCACCAGGGCATCCTCGATCTCGGCGGCACGGCCTTCACCCACGAAGCGCGCCGCAAGCCCGCCCTCCGGATCGACCAACAATGTCGTCGGCCACGCCGGGATGGAGTACAGCATCCAGGCCAGCCAGTCGTGGTCGTTGGCGACCGGCACGCGCAGGCGATTGCGTCGCAGGGCATTGAGGACCGCCGCGTCGGGCTGCTGCGCGACATAGCGTGGGGTATGCACGCCGATAATCGCGAACTCGTCCGGATGCTTGCGCTCTAGCTGGCGCAGCTCGAACAGGAGGTTCGCGCTGCTTACGCTGCTGGCGTTCCAGAACACCACGAGCACGATGCGGCCACGCAGGTCGAACAAACGGAGTGGCCCGCGGCGGTTCACCCAATGCAGTGACTCGGGAAATTCCGCGAGCATGTCGCGCTTGCCCGCTTGCGCTGCCTGGAAGGCGATGTCACCGGGAATCATGGCCGCTCGCCCGGTGTCCCCGGTTGCCCGGCCAGGCGCAATGCCAGGGCCTCGGTGGCGCGCCGGATCAATCCCATGACGTCGCGGAAATCCTCGCGCGTCCCGGTATAGGGATCGGGAATGTCGCCTTCGTCACCGGCCCGCGGCTGGACCATTCCGGCAGCCACCAGGAAGCGCTCGGGCGCCGGCATGTCATCCGGTGCACGCCTGCGCAATTCCGCCAAGGTCGCGCGGTCGACGGCCAATACCGTCGAAAAGCGGCCAAAATCATCATCGTGGAATTGCCGCGCGCGGTGCGCCGACAGGTCGTATCCGGCTTCGCGCGCGGCGGCGACCGCACGGGGATCGGCCCCCTGCCCGACATGCCAGTCGCCCAGGCCACGCGACGCCACCGGTAGGCGCAAACCCAGCCTGCCGAATTCGACGCGCGCCACGTATTCGGCCGTCGGCGAACGGCAGATGTTGCCTAGGCACACGAACAACACGCCGGGTGGTGGTCGAAACACGTTCACTTCGCGACTCCGGCGGCCAGCGCGCGCTCGGCGCGCGCAAGGTCCTCCTCGGTATCGACGCCGGGCGGAAAGGCTTCCGGCGTCATCCGCACCGCGATCGCGTATCCGTGCTCGAGCGCGCGCAACTGCTCCAGTGATTCGGCCTGTTCCAACGGCGTCGTCGGCAGCCCGGCGAAGGTCTTGAGGAAACCCGCGCGGTAGGCGTAGATCCCCACATGGCGCAGCACCGGCAGCCCGCGCGGAACGCTGTTGCGGTCGCAGGCAAGCGCATCGCGTGCCCACGGGACCGGTGCCCGCGAGAAATACAAGGCGTGGCCGCGCAGGTCGCGAACCACCTTCACGCAATTCGGGTCGAACCATTGCTCGGCCGAGTCGATCGGCGCCGCCAGGGTGGCCATCTCGACAGCCTCTTCCGCCAAGGCTGCCGCCACGGCCCGGATGCCGGCGGCCGGCGCGAAAGGTTCGTCGCCTTGCAGGTTCACGACGACCGCATCATCGGCCCAGCCGAGCCTGACCGCGCATTCCGCGAGGCGATCGCTGCCGCTGGCGTGGTCGGCACGCGTCATGCAGACGTCGATGTCCTGGCCGGCCAGTGCCGCCGCAATCCGTGCCTCGTCGGTCGCCACGACGATTCTCGCCGCGCCTGCGGCGCGCGCGCGCCGCGCGACATGCACGATCAGGGGCTCGCCCGCCAACAGGCGCAGCGGCTTCCCGGGCAGCCGGGTCGATCCATGACGCGCGGGAATCGCAACGATGAAATCCCCGAGCGCGCTCACGCAGTCCTCGCCGGAGGTCGCGGTCGCAGGACCAGTTCACCGCCGCAGTTCGGACACGCGTGCCGCAGCGCCTCCGCGCATTCGGTGCAGAAAGTGCATTCGTGCACGCAGATCCATGCGGGATCGCCTGCCGCCAAGTCGAGGCCGCAGCGTTCGCACTCGGCGCGCATTTCCAGGGTCATCGGGCACTCTCCGGATCCCCGGGCGTGCCGGGCTCGTCGCGCACAAGATTAACGCGAATGCAGGCATTGCCCAGCACCTCTGCGCCATTGCACTGCCAGACGCCGACGGAAGCCTGCCCGTTCCAGTCCGACGCCAGCGCGGGCAGCACGACCTCCGCGGCCGTGACGTCGCGCACGAAATGATTGGTCACCAACAACGCCAAGCCATCCTCGCCGGCTTGTCCCGGCAACTCAACAGCACGCTGTGGCACCAGGCTTTCGCCCTCGGCGCTGACCGGCCGCACGCCTGCGGCGCGCGCCGTCCGGTTCAACAACTCCACGCCCAGCCATTCGTGGCCATCCTCGAGCCTCAGCCAGCGAATCACGCCGACCATCCAGTCGCGGTCCTCGGGCACGTCCGTCAGCGGACTGAGCCCGATCACCTCGCCGATCCGCAGGCGGGCGCCCTCAGATTCCTGCAGGCGAATGCGGTACCCGCCCTCGCTCTGGTCGAGCACTTCGCCGCGGAACATCCGGGAACGGGCCGAATCGCTGGATGCCAGCCACGACGAGGCGAGTTCGTGGCGGCCGACGGTAATCGCCTCGCCGTGCACGTCGCGGATGAAGGTCGCGAAATCCTGGTTGCCGGCCAGCGCGTAATGCAGGGCGTGCATGCCGATCACCAGGTCCAGGGCGTGCCTGGCCGGAAGCCGCTCGTGACCACGCTCGGCGGGCGCCCAGTTGGCCTGCAGGCGACGCAGGAATCCGGCGCTGGTGTGGACGACGCCGGCCCCCGGTTGCGGCAGGACGACGACATCGGAACCCTGCGGCAGCAGCGCGATGCGTTCGTCGAAAATCCGCGCGGCGGGACCAACGTCCAGCACCAGCAGCCCCGCTGCCGGCCGTTCTTCGACCACGTAGCCCGGACCGGCATCCCCGTCCGTGTCGATGTGGATGCCGGCGCCGTCGGCGCGGTCCGCGCGCATCAGTCCGCACTGGCCGGCCACGCATTCGATGACGCCGCCGGCTTCCTTGAGTTCGCGCAGCGAGAATCGGTAGGGATTGCTGAGGGCCAGCAGCAATGCCTGCAGGTACGCCGCGCGCGGCGAGAGCGGAATCCCGTCGGCGAGCGGCTGCCTGACCGCAAGATCGGCGATGCCGAGTTCGCACCCGAACAGGTACAACGCATGGACGAGTCGCCAGGTTCCGGCCTGGGGCGCCTGATACTGGCGATAGGACCAGACCAGCGCCTCGTAGGCATGCGTGAGCGCGGCCACGGCCGCGGCCGCCGCCAGCTTGCCCCTGAACCGCGGCAACCTCCCCGCGGGCGCGCACAACTCGTGCAAACCCTTGGCCTGGTTGCGTGCCATCTGCCATTGCAGGCGCAAGGCCATCGCGGCGCGCTCGGCGCTGGCAGGCGGCAGCGGATGCGATTCGCCGCCAAGCTGCTGTTCGATCCCGCGGCAAAGGCTCTCGACCGGAGCGCGCAGGTGCGCCAACGCGGCGATGCGTTCGCCGCCACTGCCGCCCGCGGCCAGCATGCCGTCCAGCAACTGCCCGGCTTCGGACACCGCCTGCGCCGGATTGGCCAGCGGCAACGCGGCGACGGCCTCGCGGACGGCCTTTTCGCTGACGCGCTGCGACGGCCGCAACGGCAAGCGCGCGGGCGCATCCTCGATCAAGTGTTGATATGCGTCCATCCTGGCGGAAGTCCCCTACTGCATCCCGCACCGGTTCATACTGCAAATTCCTTCATTCTAGCCTTGATCCCCGATCATCGGTGGTCGAACATGACCCCATGACATCCCGCATGCACGACCCGGGCCAGTCCCGGCACGGCGGATTCCGCACGCTCGCCGCGCAAGCATTGACTCGCGCGGCGGGTGCACCACTGTCCACCGGCAATCGCGTGGACCTGTTGATCGACGCCCGCGCGAACTTCGATGCTTGGCTCGAAGCCATCGGAGGTGCACGGCACAAGGTGCTGTTCACCAACTATATCTTCAGGGATGACGAGGTCGGCCAGTCGTTCGTCGCGGCGCTGGCCGGGCGCGCACGGGCAGGTGTGCGGGTGTACGTGCTGTACGACTGGCTAGGTTGCCTCGGCCAGTCCCGGACAGGCTTCTGGCAGCCGCTGCGGGACGCAGGTGGCGAGGTGCGTACCTTCAATCCGTTCGATCCGCTGAGCCCGTTCGGCTGGATCAACCGCGATCATCGCAAACTCCTGACCGTCGACGGACGGATCGGATTCGTGTCGGGCGTTTGCGTCAGCTCGCACTGGCTCGGCGACCCCGCGCGCGGCAAGGAACCGTGGCGTGACACGGGCGTGGCCCTGCGTGGCCCGGCAGTGTCCGATCTCGAACACGCCTTCGCCGAAACCTGGGCAACGCTGGGGCCACAGTTGCCGGCGGACGCACTGGTCGAGCCGGCCTCCATCGAGGCGGCCGGCGACGTCGCCCTGCGCGTGATCGCGACCCAGCCCTCCAGCGCCGGCACCTACCGGATCGACCAAATGGTTGCTGCGTTGGCGCGCGAACGCCTGTGGCTGACCGACGCCTACTTCGTAGGGGTCGCGCCGTACATGAGTGCGCTGACTAATGCGGCGCACGATGGCGTGGACGTCCGCCTGCTGGTGCCAGGCGCGTCCGACATTCCGGCCGTCGCGGCGCTTTCGCGCACCGGCTACCGCGCGTTGCTCGAGGCCGGGATCCGCGTGTTCGAGTGGAACGGACCGATGCTGCACGCCAAGACCGCGGTCGCGGACGACCGCTGGGCGCGCGTCGGCTCCACCAATCTCAACCTGGCGAGCTGGATCGGCAACTGCGAAATCGACGTGGCGATCGAAAACGCGGCGTTCGCACGGCAACTGGCGGACCAGTACGAAACCGATCTGGACCACGCCACCGAGATCGTGCTGTCGCGCCGT
Source organism: Pseudomonadota bacterium (assembly GCA_021781345.1). Classification (GTDB taxonomy): domain Bacteria; phylum Pseudomonadota; class Gammaproteobacteria; order Xanthomonadales; family Rhodanobacteraceae; genus 66-474. The sequence continues at coordinate 19,643 of JAJXWZ010000212.1, read as the reverse complement.
CGCGCACGCCCGGCAAGCAAGCCGCCGCGCCATGGCCTGCGAGGACAAGGCAGCGCGGGGCGCGGCGCCGTCGGCGCGATGCGCTTGGCAACGACCCTGGGCGCCGCGATTGGCAACAGGCGTGTGCTGGGCGATGCGGAAACTCGTCCACTGCTGGGCGGCGCGATCGTGCTGGTCGTGGTCGCGGTCGTCGCCGCACTGTGGCCACGCGTCCTGGCGTGGCCACTGGGCGCGCTCGCGGCCTGGATCGGCATCAGCCTCGTAGCCCGCTGGGCGCGCATGCGCAGTCACGCGCTCAAGACGCGGCGCGAAGCCGCATGCGACACTGGCGGACCCGCCGGAACGGATCTGCCCGAGGATGGCCGCTGAAACCGAGACGCCTGCCCCGCGCAAGGTGCTGACTCCGTCGGCGCTCAATCGCCTGGTGCGCGAACTGATCGAAGGCGCGCTGCCGATGGTCTGGATCGAGGGCGAGATCAGCAACTTCGTACGCGCCGCCTCGGGCCACTGGTACTTCTCGCTGAAGGATGCCGCCGCCGAGGTTCGCTGCGCCATGTTCGCGCGTGAAAACGCGCGGCTCGCATTCAAGCCCGGCAATGGCGCGAGGGTGCTGGCGCGCGCGCGGGTCAGCCTGTACGAGGCGCGCGGCAGCTTCCAATTGATCGTGGAGCGCATCGAGGACGCCGGCGAAGGCGCGTTGCGACGCGCGTTCGAGGAACTCAAGGCCAGGTTGCAGACGGAAGGCTTGTTCGACGATTCCCGCAAGCGCCCGTTGCCGGCGTTCCCGCGCCGGATCGGCGTGGTCACGTCGGCCAGCGGCGCCGCGATCCGCGACGTGCTGTCCGTCGCGCGCCGGCGCTTCGCGCTGACCGAAATGGAAGTGCTACCGGTGCTGGTGCAGGGCGCGGAGGCGCCTGCGCAGATCGCGACCATGCTGCGCAAGGCGGCGCGCTCGGGTCGTTACGACGTGTTGTTGCTCACACGTGGCGGCGGCTCGCTGGAGGACCTAGCGGCCTTCAACGACGAGGGCGTCGCGCGCGCGATCGCGGCCAGCGCGGTGCCGGTCGTGTCCGCGGTCGGCCACGAAGTGGATTTCTCGATCAGCGATTTCGCCGCCGACCTGCGCGCCCCCACGCCTTCGGCCGCCGCGGAACTGATCCTGCCCGACCGCGAGGCGCTGGAGGACGCGTTGTCACACCTGCAAACGCGGCTGTGGAACACCTGGCATCGGTGCTCGCAGGACGCGATGCAGCGACTCGATCATCTCGCGGCGCGCCTCAACAGCCAGCGCCCACGGCAGCGACTTGCCGCCGGCCGCGAGAAAATGCAGGCCCTGCGCGAACGCCTGCTGCGCGCCGATGCGGTGATGCACGAGCGCGCGACTGCACGACTCGGCCAGCTTCGCATGCGCCTGTGGTCGCGTCACCCGGGCACGCGCCTGCCGCAACTCGCGCAATGCGATCACGAATTGCGCCGGCGCCTGGTCGCGGCATCGGAACGCGACCTCGAACGCCGCCGCCAGCGGCTCGCGGGACTCGCGCGCGCGCTCAGCGCGGTCAGCCCCCTCGACGTCCTCAAACGCGGTTACGCCATCCTGTTCGACGACGCAGGCAACGTGGTGCGCTTGGCTGGTACGACCCGACCTGGCACGCGCCTGCGGGCACGGCTGACGGATGGCGAACTGCCGCTGCGGGTCGAGCCTGCTCCGGAGCCTTGAACGCTGGACGAAGCGGGGCACGGCCGTACACGTATTCGACACGCCGCTTCGCGGACAATCCCGCGACATCGCCGGAAAACCACAAGCCCGGATCCAGGACAAAACCATGCCCAAGGCAGCAAGGCTCGCATCGCGCTATCCCTACTATCTCGCCAACCGGCCGGTGCAAGCCAACACCGACCTGCCGGTCCGCGACAAATACACGGGCAAGATCGCAACGCGCGTAGCCATGGCGGACGCGAAGGCCATCGATGCCGCGATCGCCGCCGCCGCGAGAGCCTCGGCACCGATGGCCCGCATGAAGCCATGGCAGCGCCGCGCGGTGCTTGAACATTGCGTCGCCACCATGCGCAAGCGCCGGGACGAACTCGCCCATGCGCTGTGCGTGGAAGCCGGCAAGCCCATCAAGGATTCGCAAGGCGAAGTCGAGCGCCTGATCGACACCTTCCGCATCGCCGCCGACGAAGCCACGCGCATCGACGGCGAAATCGTAAACCTGGAAATCTCCGAACGCACCAACGGCTATCGTGGCTTCGTCAAGCGCGTGCCACTGGGACCATGCTCGTTCATCACGCCGTTCAATTTCCCCTTGAACCTCGTCGCGCACAAGGTCGCGCCGGCCATCGCGGCCGGGTGTCCGTTCGTGCTCAAACCGTCCGAACGCACCCCGATCGGCGCGTTGATCATCGGCGAAGTGCTGACGGAAACCGACCTGCCGCGGGGCGCCTTCTCGATCCTGCCCTGCCGCGTCGACGACGCCGACCCTTTCGTCGAAGACGAGCGCCTGAAGCTGCTGTCGTTCACCGGCGGGCAGGTCGGCTGGGAATTGAAGGCACGCGCGGGACACAAGAAAGTCGTGCTGGAACTCGGCGGCAACGCGGCATGCATCGTCGACGCCGACCAGTCGCCGCGGCTGGATTTCGTGGTCGGACGGCTGATCTCGGGGAGCTTCTACCAATCCGGACAAAGCTGCATCGGCGTGCAACGCATCCTGGTCCATGCCTCCCTGTACAACGATTTGAAGAAGCGCTTCGTCGCCGCCACGAAGAAGCTCAAGGCCGGCGATCCCAAGGATCCGAAAACCTTCCTCGGCCCGATGATCGACGAGGCGGCCGCCAAACGGCTGGAAGACTGGATCGGCGAAGCAAGACAGGCGGGCGCCAAGCTGCTGTGCGGCGGCAAGCGCAAGGGCAACATGCTGGAGGCGACCGTGCTGGAATCTGTCCCGCACGGCGCGAAGATCAACCGCATGGAGGCCTTCGGCCCGGTCGCGCTGCTGGAGCCGTTCGCGGACTTCGACGCGGCACTGGCCGTGGTCAACGACTCGGACTACGGCCTGCAGGCAGGACTGTTCACCGACAACCTCGCGCATGCGATGCGGGCATGGGACACGCTGGACGAAGGTGGCGTGGTGGTCGGCGACATTCCCAGCTTCCGCGTGGATAACATGCCGTACGGCGGCGTGAAGCTTTCGGGCTTCGGCCGCGAAGGGATCCGCTACGCGATCGAGGACATGACCGAACGCCGGTTGCTGGTGATCCGCGATCCATGACGGTCGCGGGGCCTACTTCCCGGCCAGCATCGCCTCGAACGCGGCCCGAGGCAGCGGCCGCGCGACCAGGTAGCCTTGGAACGCGTCGCAACCATGCGCCATGAGGAAATCGCGCTGGGCCTCCGTCTCGACGCCTTCGGCGACGACCACCATGCCCAGTCCGCGGCCCATCCCGATGACGGTCTGCGCGACCATCGCATCGTTGCCGTCCTCGGGCAGGCGCGACACGAAGGATTGGTCGATCTTGAGCTGGTCCAGCGGCAACCGCGACAGGTACGCCAACGAGGAGTAGCCCACGCCGAAATCATCCACCGCGATGCGGATGCCCTGCGCACGCAGCTCTGCCAGCTTGGCCGACGTCGCGGCGAGGTCTTCCAGGATCAGGGTTTCGGTGATCTCCAGTTTCAGCCTGGCGGGATCGGCGCCGGTCGCATCCAGCACCGCGCGCACGCCATCGACGAAATCCGCCTGGGCAAACTGCCTGGCGCTGACGTTGACCGCGAGTGACAGCTCGCGCGTGCCGGGCTGGCGGGACCACTCGACCAGTTGCATGCAGGCGCGCCGCAGCACCCAGTCGCCCAACGGCAGGATCAGGCCGGTCTCCTCCGCGACCGGGATGAACACCGCGGGCGACAGGCTCTCGTCGGTACCCGGACGCGTCCAGCGCAGAAGGGCTTCGGCACCGAAAGGCCGTCCCTGCCGGTCAACTTGCAGTTGGTAGTGCAATTCAAGGGCTTCGTTCTCGATCGCGCCGCGCAAGTCATGCGCGATCTCGTCGCGTCGGACCAGCTCGTCCTGCATGGCCGGCTCGAATTCGCAGGCCCGGTCGCGTCCGCTGTTCTTGGCCGTGTAGAGCGCAAGCTCCGCCTCCTTGATCGCCGAATCCGGGCTCCCCCTTCCAGGAACGAGCTCGGTGAAACCGATGCTGGCGGTGATGCTGGTCGGCTTCCGGTCGTCCAGATTGAACGGCTCGCGCAAGACGTCGCGGATGCGGTCCGCGAGGCGTCTCGCGGCGCGCAAGCGGGCCGCTGAATCGCGCGTGCGGCACTGCGCGAGCAACACGAAGGTGCCGCCGCTGAATCGACCGACCAGGATGTCGTCGTCCTGCATCGCGCTGAGGCGCTGCGCCACCGCCACCAACAGGCGGTCGCCCGTGGCATGGCCGTGCAGGTCGTTGACGCGCTTGAAATGATCCAGGTCGATCATGAGCAGCACGCCGCCTTCCGCCTTGCCTGGATCGAGCACGTGCTCGAGCTGGCTGTGCAGGAAATTGCGGTTGGGGAGGTCGGTCAACGCGTCGAAAAACGTCAAGTGATCGCTGTATGCGTAGGCTTCACGTTCGCTGGTCAGGTCGATCATCGCGCACACGTAGTGGCTCGCCTCGCCGAGCTCGCCGGCGACCGCGGAAACCGCCGTGCGCACAACCTTCGGCTGACCGTGCTTGACTTCGATCCAGTGTTCGCCGTGCCAGAAGCCGTCGCTGCGCAACTGCCGCAACATGCCGCGGTAATGGTTGCCATCGTGGTGCCGCGAGACCAGCATCAGCGGCCGCTTGCCGAGCACGTCCGCCTCGCTGAATCCTGTCAACTGGACGAATGCGTCGTTCACGCGTTCAATCACGCCGTGCATGTCGGTGACGATGAGCGCCTCCTGCATCTGGAAGGCCGCGGCCGCCAGGCGCAACTCGATCTCGGCCCGCTTGCGCACGCTGATGTCCTGCGCGAAGACGATCACCCTCTCCGCATGGCCGTCGGCGTCGTGCATCACCGTGATGTCGAGCTGCACCGGGAAACGCCTGCCGCCTCGGGTCACGTGCTCGGTTTCCACCAACGCGTGCTGCTCCCGGTCGATGATCCGGCGGGCGGCCCTGCGCTGGGCGACCAGGTCATCCGGGTACAAAGCATCGGCCGACAGCCCCTGCATGCCCTCGGGTGTATAGCCCCGCTCGGAGGCAAACCTGGGATTCACCGCCGTGATACAGCGTGTGCGCGCATCGAAGATCGCGACGCCGACCGCCGCACGCTGGAACGCATGCGCCCACAGCCGCAACTCGGCGTCCGCCTGCAGGCGCGCGGTCACGTCGCGGGCCGCGCAGAGCACGCCGCTGACGGTACCGTCGGGCGCGAACAACGGCACCTTCACCACTTCGAGATGGCGAACCGGATTCTCGCTTCCTTCCATCGGGATCGTGTAGGTCAGGGGTTGGCCGCTGCTCATCACCTGCTCGTCCCTGGCGCGGACCCTGGCCGCGAATGCCGGACCGAAGAGTTGCTCGTCGTTCTGGCCGATCATCTCTCCGCGTGCGGGGGGCACCAGGCGTTTGGCAGGCTCGTTGGCCTCCCGGTAGACACCTTCGCGATCCTTGACCCACATGGCATCGGGGCTGGCATCGAACAGCCCGCGCAGCTTGGCTTGTTCCTCGCGCAACTCGCGCGCACGCCAGCTTACGCTGCGGCGCAGCAACAGTACCCACAACGCCAGCAATACGATTAATGCGATCACGATTCCCAGCGCGATCCATGCCGCCCGCAGGTAAGGCTGCAGCACGACCGGATAGGTCAACCAGCGCTCGCGCAGCCGTTTGCGCTCGGCCGGCGTGACCAGGGCCATGCCATTTTCGACCGCCTGCAGCATCGCCGCGTCACCCTTGCGCACGGCACGACGCAGGTCGCCGTCATAGAGCACGAATGCAGGGTCGAACCGGCCGCGCGCGGAATAGCGGTACAGGTAGTAGTTGGCGGGATCTTCATCCATGCAGAAGATGCGTACGCCGCCGTGCAAGGCCGCGTCGATGATCGTCTTGTAATCGGGGAATTCGCGCAGGTCGGTGATGCCCAGCGACTTCAACCTGTCCGCACAGGCGTCGCCGCGTTCAACGCCAACCGCCATGCCGCGCAAGGCGGATACGTCGTGCACGCCACGGATGCGACGGTCCACGTAGATGGCCACCGGATGCCTCGCGTACACGGGGGAAAAGTCGTACACCTGGCTGCGCGCGGGGGTACGGTAGATCATGTCGATCACGTCGGCCCGACCGGCCAGCAGTCGCTGCTGCGCCGCGGACCATTGCATGGGCTCGAGATCGACCTTGATGCCGGTGTGGGCCTGGAACAGCCGCCACATGTCCACCTCGTAGCCCTGCGGCTTGCCGTTCGCGGTGACGAACAGGAAAGGCGGATAGTTGAAGTCGGTGACGACCCGGATCCGGGTCGGGCGGGTGGATACGGACGACACATCGGGTGTCGCGGCCACCATGGGCGCGGCCGCGAAGCAGAGCAGGCATCCCATGCAGGCACAGGCCCATCGGTTCATGCTCACATTCCTTCAGCGTGACCAGCAGCGCCCGCACCCCTTGTGCCGGCAATCACGCGCAAAGAAGATCGGAGCCCGTCCAGCACGCGACGACGTTCGTTCGGTCCACGGCGCGTGCCGGATCGAGGGGATTGGCCATGCTCGATCCGTTGGATGGGTATGGGAATTCAATCCGGAAATGCGCGCCACCTCCTCCGAGCCATTGCAAATCGATGTCCCTACTCTACCCCCAAACGATTGGCCGGACACCCCGGCGCAGCCGCCAGCAAGCCGGATGCCGACAGCATAACGCGATTCGGGATTCAGGAAACGCGAATCGGGATTCAGGAAACGCGAACGGCCCCGCACGGAACCAGATGCGCCCTGCCACGCAGGGTCACCGGCCCACCGCCGCGTCACGCATTCGAGCCCGCAAAACGGTCCAAAGGAAATGCGCGGCACCGACGACGCCCGTCTCCAGGCAGCACGCGAGACGTGATGACGTTTCGCCTCCGGTGGCGGGATGCAGCCGCGACAATCAGGCTGAAGGAGGAGATGCCGCCACAGCCGGTGCGCCTTCGCCGGTCACCTCGGAAGCCTGGGTGCCCTTGGGGCCTTGCACGATCTCGAACTGCACCCGCTGGCCTTCCTTGAGACTTCGGAAACCCTGTGCGCGAATCGCCGAAAAATGCACGAACACATCGGCGCCACCGCCGTCAGGGGTGATGAACCCGAAACCCTTGGCGTCGTTGAACCACTTCACCGTACCTGCTGCCATCTTGAAGACCCCTCTTCGCAACGATCCATATCACGGCACCCGCGGCCGTGCAGCGAGTATCAGCCGGACCACGGCGATGCGCAAGTCGGCAATCCGTGATGGTGTTCGCTCAACCGGCCAGCAGCGCGCGCACGATCCGTGGCACCTGTCCCGTGGCGGCCGCGAGGTGCGCATGGATTTCCTCGAGGCTGATCGACGCGTCGGGCCGTGGGCCGCGACCCGCCGCCCAGTTGGCGACCACCGCGACGCACGCGTAGTCCATCCCGCGTTCGCGCGCCAGGGCCGCTTCGGGCATGCCCGTCATGCCGACCATGTCGCATCCGTCCCGGTGCAGGCGCGCGATCTCGGCGCGGGTTTCCAGCCGCGGACCCTGGGTGGCGCCGTAGCAGCCACCGTCGACCACCACGACGCCCGCACGGGCTGCAGCTTCGGACAGCGCGCGCCGCAAGGTCACGGAGTAAGGCTCGCCGAACTCGGCGTGCAGCACCGGCTCGCCGTCCTCGTCGCAAAAACTGGACACGCGGCCGGTGGTGTAATCGATCAACTGGTCCGGAACGGCGAGCACGCGCGGTCCCATGTCGTCGCGGATGCCGCCCACCGCGTTGACGCCCACGACCCGGCGCACTCCGAGTGCGTGCAAGGCATCGATGTTGGCGCGATAGTTGATGCGGTGCGGCGCGATGGTATGGCGTTCGCCGTGCCGCGCCAGGAACGCCACACGCTTGCCCTCGATGTCACCGGCGACGATCGGCGAGGATGGTGCGCCCCAGCGGGTGGACACCTCGATTGCTTGCGCCTGCCGCAGCCCGGGAAAGGCATACACCCCGGTACCGCCGATGACCGCGAGTTCGATGACGGGACTGCTCATGTCTGGCCTTCCGGCAACGCGTAGATCGCGGGCAGGTTGCGCCCCTGCCCGAAATAGTCGAGACCGTAACCGAACACGTAACGATCGGGCACTTCCACGCCTGCAAAATCGGCCTCGAGTCCCGGCACGCGCCGGTCATGGCGCTTGACGCACAACACCGCGACCAGCACGCGTCGCGCCCCTTCTGCCAGGCAATAGTCCCGCAAGCCCGCGAGCGTGTAGCCCTCGTCGAGTATGTCGTCAGCCAGGATCACCGTGCGATCCGCGAGGCTCGCCTGCGGATGTCGCAGCCAGCGCAACTCGCGGCCCACCGTCGCATCGCCGTAACGGGTCGCATGCACGTAGTCGAATTCGAGATCGCGCCCGATGGCAAGCGCCAGTGACGCGGCGAAGAACATCCCGCCGTTCATCACCGTGAGGAACAGCGCGCGTTCGTCGCCGAGCCGCGTGCCGATGTCGCGGCCCATGCGCGTGATGGCCGTTTCCAGCGCGCAGCGCTCGTGCAGGCACCTGGCGCGCGGCATCGCCATCGCCAACGGATGGTCCTGCGCGCTCATGCGTCGGCCGCTTCCGCTGCGGAGAGCGTGCGCAACTCGGCGACATGGCGGGCGTGTTGCGGATCGTCCATCAAGGCATCCCAGCCAGCGGCGACGCTGCCGCACATGAGCAAGACCTTGGCCTTGGCGCAAGGCTCGCGGCCACGCACCGCTTCGATCGCCGCATCGACCATCGCCGGCGCGCACACCAGCACGAGGTCGCAGCCCGCGTCGAGGTGCGCCGTGACCCGCGCACCGATGCCGCCCGCGGATTCCGCCGCGGCCATGCCAACGTCGTCGCTGAACACGACGCCGCGGAATCCCAATTCACGGCGCAGCACGCCGTCGATCCAGACCTTCGAATAGCCCGCCGCCAGCGGATCCACGGCCGGATAGGTCACGTGCGCGACCATCACCGCCTCGGCCCCGGTGGCGATGCCCTCGATGAACGGCACCAGGTCGCTCGCGCGGATCTCGTCCAGCGCGCGCGGATCGATCGCGGCCTCGAGGTGGGTATCCTCGGGGATCGAACCGTGGCCCGGGAAGTGCTTGATCGTCGCGGCCATGCCCGCCAGGCGCATGCCACGCACGTAGGCGGAGGCAAGTTCGGCCACGACCTCCGGATCGGGGTCGAATGCGCGTTCGCCGATCACGCGATTGCCGCGTGCGAGGTCCACCACCGGCGCGAACGAGATGTCGATGTCGCAGGCACGCACCTCGCTGGCCATCACGATCGCGTGCGTTTCCGCCATCGCGATGCCGGCCTTGTGGTCGCGCCGGTAAAGCTCGCCGATCCGCGCCAGCGGCGGCAGCCGTGTGAAGCCGTTCCGGAAGCGCTGTACGGGGCCGCCCTCGTGGTCCACGCAAACCATGAATCCGTCGCCGCGAAGGTCTCGGATCGATCCGACCAGCCGCGCCAGTTGCGCACGATCCTGGTAGTTGCGGGTGAACAGGATCGCACCGCTGACCTCGGGCGCCAGCAGGCGCGCGCTTTCGTGTCCGGCGAGTTGCTTGCCTTCGATTCCGATGATCAGCATGCGGGGCAATCCATTGGGTGACGGCGGGCCCTGGCCCGGTGATGATAGACCACCCGTGCGGCGCGGGAAGCCGGCGACCGCTTCATGCAGCGGGCAACACGCGGCAGATGAAGCCTTTCAGGTAGTCGGTTTCCGGAATGGCCGGATGAACCGGATGGTCGGGCGCCTGCTGCAACTGCAGCAACACCTGCACGTTGCGGTCGAGGTGCCGCGCACCTTTCTGGACCGCATCCAGCAGCGCCGCTCGCGGCATGTGGTACGAGCACGAACAGGTCACCAGGATGCCATCCCGCGAGAGTACCTGCATCGCCAGCTCGTTGATGCGGCGATAGGCCAGGGAACCCTCCTTGAAGTCCTTCTTGCGCTTGACGAAGGCCGGCGGATCCAGGATCACGGCGTCGAAATGTTCACGGCGTTCGCGCACCGCCTTCAGGAAATCGAAGGCATCCGCGCGTTCGGCACGCACGCGATCGGCCAACCCGTTGCGTTCGGCGCTCTGCGCGATCAGCTTGACCGCCGATGCCGACGCGTCCACGCACACGACTTCCCGCGCGCCCATCGCCGTCGCGCGCAAACCCCACGCCCCGAGGTAGGCGAACATGTCCAGCACGCGCGCACCCCGCACGTACGGCGCCAGCGCATCGCGGTTCGCGCGCTGGTCGTAGAACCAGCCGGTCTTCTGGCCGCCGATCGCATCGACCGCGAATTCGATGCCGCCCTCGCGCACGCGCAACGCGCCGGGCGGATCGCCGAAACCGACGTCGGCGTAATCCACCAGGCCTTCCAGCGCGCGGATGCCGGCATCGTTCTTCCAGATCAACGCGCGCGGCTTGACGACCTTCCGCACTGCGGCTTCGATGTCCGGTTTCAGGCGCTCGATGCCGGCGGTCGTCGCCTGGGCCACGATCACGTCGTCGAAGCGATCCAGCGTCAGGCCCGGGACGCCGTCTGATTCCCCATACAGCAAGCGGTAATAGGGCTCGGCGTGCAGGCGCTCGCGCAGGGCGAGCGCCACCTGCAACCGGTGCGTCAGCAAGGATGCATCCAGCGGATGTTCGACACCACGCACGACCAGTCGCGCGCAGATCAGCGAATGCGGATTGACGTAGCCGACGCCGACGGGCTTGCCGCCGGCGGCGACGATCACGCACGCCTCGCCCGGCTCGAATCCGGTCAACGGCGAACGCGCAACATCGACCTCGTTGGCGAACACCCACACGTGCCCGGCGCGCAGCCGCGCATCCTCGCCGCGTTTCAGATGCAACGCCGGGTATTCGACGGGCTGACTCACGACCGGGTTTCCGAAGGCAACGCTGCACGGTATCCGAACCTGCCTGCAACCGACAAGCGCCCTGTGACAGCATTGGGCCTTGCTGGCATACTCCGCGGGGGGTTCGTCAACAAGGGGATGTACCGATGCGTCTTTCACGCCTTGCCGGCCTGCCACTCCTGGCCGGCGTCCTGTTTTGCACAGCCACGATTGCCGCGGAACTGCCGGTTTCCGATTTCGTCAAGCATCCGACGCTGACGAACCCGGCGATTTCCCCCGACGGCAAGTACCTCGCCGTCGCGGTCAACGAGAATACCGACAGCACCGACGCCAACTACCAGCTTGCGGTGCTGCGCCTGCCCGACCTGAAACCGGTGAGCCGACTCAGCATGGCGCCACGCTTCGTGCCCATCGACATCCACTGGGTCAGCGACAGCCGCCTGATCATGGCGCTCGCGCGCGAGACCGGCACCCTGGAGGCGCCGTCGACCACCGGTGACATCATCGGCGTAGATCTGGATGGTACGCACAAGAAAACCCTGTACAGCCTCGAACATCGCGGCGGCGCATTTTCCAACGTCAACTCGCTGGACATCCCGCAGGGATTCCCGTCGATTGCCGGCACCCCGCGCAGGCCGAACGGCCACTTCTTCCTGAACCTGGATCGCGTGCGCGTCGGCGGTACCACGGCCAACCTGTGGCAATACGGCGAGAGCGACCTGTACGATGTCGATTCGGCTACCGGCCACGCCGTCCAGATCGGCGAGATCGGCCACGGCGGAATGTCGCTGCTGGCCTACCACGACGTCGCGCGCATCGCCTCGGGTCAGGACACCCAGATGAATTCGGTGGCGTTCTCGAGCACCGACGGCAAGGCCTGGACGCGGATGCCGGACTCGACCGTCGGCAAGGTGTTCGAGCCGCTCGGGATCAGCCGTGATGGCAGGCATTTGTATGCCCTCTCCAGCATGGATGGCGGACCGAACGCCCTGGTGTCCTGCAATCTCGATGGCAGCGATCGCGAAGTACTGGCATCGGATCCGTTCTCGTCGGTCACCCGGGTGATGTGGAACCCGGAGACCGACACGCCCGTGGCGGCGGTATTCACCGCTGGCGGCCGCCCCCGTGTGGAATACCTCGGCAACGACACCTACGCACAGATCCTGCGCGCGCTCGCCGCCAGCCAGCCGGACCAGTTCGTGTCGATAACGGACGCCAGCACCGATGGCTCGACGCTGCTGATCAGCGTGCGCAGCGACCGCAATCCGGGCGACTTCGCGCTGTTCGAACGGAACGGCATGCACGTGCGACCGCTCTACCAGGTGCTGCCGTGGATCCAACCCGCGCAGATGCCCGAGCGCATGCCGATCCGCTTCAAGGATCGCGCCGGCGTCGAACTTGCCGGTTTCCTGACATTGCCGAACGGCGGCGCCCACAAGAACATGCCCCTGGTACTGATCCCGCACGGCGGGCCGATCGGGATCGCGGATGGCTGGTTCTACGATCCGTGGGCGGCCCAGCTCGCCGATCGTGGCTACGCGAGCCTGCAGATCAACTACCGGGGATCGAGCGAGCGTGGTTACAACTTCCAGCATTCCGGATACCGCCAATTCGGCACCGGAATCCAGGACGACCTGATCGACGGCGTGAAATGGGCGATCGCGCAGGGCTACGTCGATCCGGGTCGCATCTGCGTGTTTGGCGGCAGTTTCGGCGGCTACTCGTCCCTGATGCAGCCGATCCTTGCGCCCAAGCTCTACAAATGCGCCATCGACTACGCCGGTGTCTACGACATGCGGATCGAGTTCGACCGCAGCGACACGCGCCGCCTGGCGAGCGGGCAGCAATACCTCAAGGATGCCGTCGGCACCCGCGAGGATGCCTACGCGATCTCACCGGTGAGCATGATGGACAAGTTCAACGTGCCGGTGCTGATCGCGCACGGCAAGGACGATCCGCGTGTACCGTTCGAGAATGCCACCGACCTGCGTTCGGCGCTGGACAAGGCGAACAAGCCATACGAATGGCTGGCCGAACCGAAGGAATTGCACGGCTTTACCAGCGAGAAACACAACGAAGCACTGTTCACTATGATCGACGCCTTCCTCGCCAGGTACATCGGCCCTGAACATGCGACGGCATCGAAATGACCGATGACGCGATATCGAACAAGAAGCCCGGCACGAGCCGGGCTTCTTGTTACTGCAGCCAGTGAAGGTATCCCGCCTGCCGTGATGCCGCCGGGTTCGCGCACGGCGCACCGACCAGGCGGCGCGTCAAAGCGTCACGGGCTTGTTCGGCAGCTCGTTGCGGCGCCCGGGACCCGGTGGCAAGTACAACTCGAGCAGGTTGTGGGTGGCCTCGATGCCGGCGAGCGCGCCTTCCTTCCAGTGCTCCTTGCGGAACTCTTCGCTCATGAAGCCGATGATGCGTTCCCATGAACCTTCCGGCACCCGCGCGGCCACCCCGCGATCAGGAATAATCTCGATCGTGTAGTCGCCGAGCAACACGTAAATCAATATCCCGGTGCGACGCTCGGTATCCCAGACCTTGAGGTCGCCGAACACGCTCTCGGCACGCTCGCGGATGCGGCGTCCTCCGATCAGGTAACGCGCCGGCAGGCGCGCCTCGACCGCGAAACAGATCTCGCCGTCGTGCTTGACTTCGCCATGCGCGATCGCGTCCTGGATTTCCCGCATCGCCTCGGGCGGAAACGCCCGGGTGGCAGGCGCGTGGAACCAGTGCCGCAGCCATCGCATCGCATCCATCACCAACTCCCCGAGGCACCGCCGCCGCCGGTCATGCCGCCACCGCCGGAAAATCCGCCCCCACCGCCGAAGCCGCCACCCCCCAGGCCGCCGCCACCGAAACCGCCCCAGCCACCCCAACCGCCGAATCCGCCACCGCGCGCGAACGTTCCACCTGAACCGCCCGCGAAACCGACCAGCAGGCCGAGCACACCCAGCCCGAGGCCGAGCGGCCACAGGCCGCTGAACAGCCAGGCCAGACCGCCCGTCGCCACGCCGACCAGCCCCGCGCGCGGCACCCGCGGCACGCGCGCGAACAACCCGCGCGCCCAGACCAGCACGAACCACGCGACGATCAGCCCGGTGAACCAGTCCTGCCCGTGCGCAACGCCGCCGGGATCGCGCTGCGGCCCCTGCAAAGGCGCAGGCAACGGCTCGCCGTCGATCAATTTGGTCAAGGCATCGATAGCGTCGTCCAAGCCTCCGAAATAGTCGCCGCTTCGGAATTTCGGCGCCATGTACTCGCGGATGATCCGAGAGGCGGCGGCATCCGGTATCGCGCCCTCGAGCCCGTAGCCGGTCTCGATCATCGCCCGGTGATCGTCCTTGGCAACGACCACCAGCACGCCATCGTCCACGTTCTTTCGGCCGATCTTCCACTGGTCGAACACCCGCGTCGAATAGTCGAATATGTCCTCGGGTTGCGTGCTCGGCAGCATCAACACCACGAGCTGCGCGCCCTTGCGTTGCTCCAGCGCCGCTAGCTTGGCTTCGAGTTGTTGCGTCTGCTGCGCCGTGAGCGTGCCCGTGAGATCGGTGACGCGCGCCTTCAACACCGGCACCGCCACGTCGGCGTGCGCAACGATCATGGACGCCAACAGGCAAGTTGCCAGCAAGCCCGCGAACAGCCAGCGAAGTCGACGCACGCCGGTCACCACAGGGTCAACGCGCGCTCGAAGCCGACGCCGGCACGGGGGCCGGGGGCGCGGACGGCGCGGCGGGCGGCGTCGGAGCGGTACCGAAGTCCACCCTGGGCGCCGTGGAAATCGCGGCTTCGTCCTCGACGTTGAAATTCGGCTTGACCTTGTAGCCGAACATCTTCGCGGTCAGGTTCACCGGGAATCCGCGGATGTAGCTGTTGTAATCCTGGACCGCCTTGACGTAGCGGTTGCGCGCAACGGTGATGCGGTTCTCGGTGCCCTCCAGTTGCGCCTGCAGGTTCTGGAACAGGCCGTCGGCCTTGAGGTTGGGATAGTTCTCCGACACCGCCATCAGGCGCGTCAGCGCGCCGGAAAGCTCGCCCTGTGCCGCCTGGAACTTGGACAGCGATTGCGCATCCTCGGCATTGACTTTGATCTGCCCGACCTTGGCGCGCGCTTCGGTGACCTCGCGGAACACCTGTTCCTCGTGCGCCGCGTACCCCTTCACCGTAGCGACAAGGTTGGGCACCAGGTCGGCCCGCCGCTGGTACTGGTTGATCACTTCCGACCAGGCCGCCTTGACCGCCTCATCCTTCTTCTGGATCTGGTTGTAGCCGCAGCCGGACAACAGGCCGCAGGCAAGCAGCAACGCGGAACACGCAATGAGGAGACGCACAGCGCGCATGGGAGTTCTCCGTGCCAGTCTGGCGCTGATTCCAGCACGTGCGGCGAATTGGCGCAACGACGCTCGCGTTCGGATCAGAACGCCCGCGGGACAAGGATCGTGATCCAGACCACCAGCATGTTGACCATCAGCAGGAACACCGCCGCCGAGCCCATGTCCTTGGCGCGGCCGGCGACCGGATCGGGACCGGGCCAGAGCTTGTCCACCACGGCTTCCAGCGCGGAATTGAGCATCTCCGCGGCGGGTACCGGCAACAGCGATCCGGCCAGCAGCGCCTTCTCGATCACGCCATGGCCCAGCCACAGTCCCAGCGGAAACAGGATCACGAACAGGATCGCCTCGAGGCGGAACGACGCCTCGATGCGCCAGCCCTCGCGCAAGCCCTTGAGCGACCAGACCAGCGCCTGCCAGATCTGGCGCGGCCCGCGATTGACGTTGCTCGGCATGGATGGCTTTCCCCGTTCCCGATGGACCTGGCGGCGCGGCCGACACTTGCACCGGACGCCGAACGCGCGCCAGCATACGATGCCATGACGATCGCCGCACCCTGCGGCGAGGGGGTCGCATGCGGGCATTGCGCCGTTGGTTGCCGTTGGTCCTGTTGATTCCGTTCGCCGCCCTGCTGTGCGTGCCGTTCTACAACCGCACGCAGCCGACGGTCGCGGGCTTCCCGTTCTTTTACGCCTGGCAATTCGCGTGGGTCGTGCTCGCCGCGGTGCTGACCTGGATCGTCCATCGCGGGTGGCGCGCATGACGCCGCCGGCCGGAGCCCCGGCGCAACTCGACTGGGCCGCGCTGGCCGTTTTCGCGTTCTTTTTCGCGTCGGTCACCGTGCTCGGCTTCGTCGCCGCGCGCTGGCGACGCGGCGATCTCAGCCATCTGCATGAATGGGGCCTGGGCGGCCGCCGCTTCGGCACGTTCGTCACCTGGTTCCTGCTCGGCGGCGACCTGTACACGGCGTACACGCTGATCGCGGTACCGGCGCTGGTGTACGCGGTCGGCGCCTACGGGTTCTTCGCGATGCCCTACACCGTGTTCGTGTATCCGATCGTGTTCCTGACCATGCCGCGGCTGTGGAACGTGTGCCGCAAGCACGGCTGGATCACCTCGGCCGATTTCGTGGAAGGCCGTTACGGCAGCCGCGAGCTGGCGCTGGCGGTCGCCGTCACCGGCGTGCTGGCGACCATGCCCTACATCGCGCTGCAACTGGTGGGCCTGGAAAAGGTGTTCGAAGCGATGGGTTTCGGCGCGCTCGGCATCGGGCATGACACCCCGCTGTGGATCGCCTTCGTGATCCTGGCGCTGTACACCTACTCCAGCGGCCTGCGCGCGCCGGCGCTGATCGCGTTCGTCAAGGACGCGATGCTGTACGTCACCGTGATCGCGGCAGTAGTGATCATCCCGATCAAGCTGGGCGGCTACGCGGCGGTATTCCACGCCGCAAGCCGGGCGTTCGCGGCCAAGGGAGGCGACACCGGCATCGCGCTTAGGCCCGACCAGTACTGGTCGTTCGCTACCCTGGCGCTAGGATCGGCATTCGCCCTGTTCCTTTATCCGCACGCGACCACCGCCACGTTGTCGGCCGACGGACCCGATACCATCCGCCGCAACGCGGTGTGGCTGCCCGCGTACAGCGTGATGCTTGGACTGGTCGCCTTGCTCGGCTACGTGGCGCTGGCGGCGCACGTCGACGTCAAGGACGGTTCGATGGCCGTACCCGCGCTGATCAACGCCAGCTTCCCGCCGTGGTTCGCCGGATTCTGCTTTGCCGCGATCGCGCTGGGCGCGCTGGTGCCGGCCGCCATCATGTCGATCGGTGCAGCCAACCTGTTCACCCGCAACATCTGGCGCAGCTATGTCCACAAGCAAATGACCCATGCGGAGGAGTCGCGCATCGCCAAGAACGCATCGCTGCTGGTGAAGTTCGGCGCGCTGCTGGCGGTACTGTACCTGCCCACGAAATTCGCGATCGACCTGCAGTTGCTGGGCGGCATCTGGATGTTGCAGATATTTCCTGCGGTGATCTGTGGACTGTTCACGCGCTGGCTGCGTGCGTCCGCGCTGCTCGCCGGATGGATCGCCGGCATGGCGCTGGGCAGCGCGTTGGCGTGGCACAACGGATTGAAGCCCGTCTATACCGTCGCATTCTCCGCAGGTGCCCACCGCGGAATCTACATCGGACTGATCGCGCTCGTGCTGAACCTGTTCGTCGCGATCATCCTGACACCGATAGCGGTGACCCTTGAACGACGAGCACCACCCGACACCACCGCAGCCTCCGATTTCGAGGATGCTGTGTCCGATTGAAAGCCGAATTCGCCACGCCGTGCCCGACCGGACACGACGCGATTCGTTTCCCGCTTCCTGCCTAGAGCGCCCAGCTCGCCATCAGCGATGCCTGCCACGGAGCGACCAGTTGATACCCGTGCGTGTGTTGCCAAATTGGAGCGGCCACGGTCGCATCGATGCGTAGGCGCGACCATGCGAACTCGAGCGAAGGCGCAGCCAGCACCCGCTGGTAACCACTGTTGGCGGGATCGGCCTCGCGGCCCGAGTCTGATTGCCGCAGCGATGCCTGCACCTGCAGGATCGGAGTCAAGCGCACGCCACCCCCCAGGTCCCATCCAGACGGATACACGCCGGCAGCGGCGTCCAGTTCGTCGCCGGGCCGGTAGCCTTCGCGGCTGTCCGTGGGCAGGTCCGCCATCGTCTGGACAAAGCCGCCCCAGCCCATGTTCGCGCCGAATTTCCATTGGCGGTAGCCACCCAACAGCACATCGGTGGTGCCGGTGCCGATCGCGGTATCGCGATCGAAACCGGGATAGGTCCAGTCGCCGGTCGCCAGCTTCGCGCCGAACATCAGTCCGGTCGAACGGTCGGGAGAAAAGCCCGTGTAAACCCCCAGCAATCGCAGGTCGCCGAGCGCTCCGTGATTGAAGGCCACTTGCTGGCTGGTATCGTCCAGTGTCGCGAAATGCCGCTGCCAGTAAGCCAACTCGACTCGCATTCCCCAGTTGCGGTTGAAGAAGGTCTGCAGACCCACGGTCTGGAACAGCGTGCGGACGTTCTTGTCCGGATTGGCCGCCGCCGGTTCACTGGAATCACCATGCCAGTCCTTCGATTGGTCCAGGTAATCGAAGCGCAGGTACAGGTCCGTGGCGTTGCCAAGGGTGGAGGGCAACAGGTTGTTGGCGCCAACACTGAAAATGCCGCAACCACAGGCGCAGGCATTTGCCTTGCTCATCGGCAGCAAGACGGCCATGGTGAATGCGACGGTGCACAGCACAGCCCCGGTGCGCCGGGACGATTTGATGGCACGCATGATGTTTCCTCGTAAAGACGCGGCACGCCGATGCGCTGGCTGTCGATTCGGCGGCTGCTCAGTCGACGCACGCACGGCAACCCTCCCGGACATGCAAACAGGATTCGCCTACCCATCGGACGCGGCGACCCAGATTCGGACGATCAGTTCACGCCGGTAGCGGCGGTGCGCGCGGATTCGCGGCAAAAACCGGTCGGAGATGGGGCGCCGAAAACACCGCTGCATTCAGGAACGGAAACGGTGGAGGCAAGACCAGGACAGGCACTACGTTGAAGGTCAGCGTCGGCGGATGGCCCAACAGGACGCAGTAGCCGCAGCAGACCAGCGGGTGGTGCGGCAGTCCGGGCGACACCGGGGCCTTGCCGTGCGCGGCTGGCGGTCGCGTGCCATCGCCCATGCCGGGCATCGCCGCCATGCCGTGCGCGGGCATGATCGACCGGGAAATCACCGGCATGACCATGATGAGCGCCATGGCCAGCAACGCCAGTCTGCTCACCCAATGCCAATGAATGATTCGCCGCAATTTCAAGGCATTGCTACCGCAGCTAGATCAACCTGTCATCATATTACGCAGCGCGGCATGCTATTCATGGATACCGAATGGGAGCATGCCGGCGTCGGTTGTCCCGGAAGGCCGGAGCAACGCACCACAACGGCTGCCGATGACTCAACGCTTTACTGTTTCCACGAATGGATTGCCGTTGACCACCTTGAACCGGAACACATACCACAAGCTGAAAGGCTTGGCGGTCAGATCATAGGTGCCATCCCCTTTCGGCGTTTCCACCCATAGCGGCGTGAACGTCCACTGCATCGCGGCATGCCAGACCGCGGCTTCGAACAGGCTGGCCTCCGGACCCTTGCTCGTATCGGAAACCGGATACACGCCGTACACGCGTCCCTGCTTGTCCATCGTCAGT
>JAJXWZ010000023.1 GCA_021781345.1 Pseudomonadota bacterium | reverse complement strand
CCGTGCCGATCCGCGATTGTGCCAACGTCGCCACTTCGTTTCCTGGGTTCGACGAGCTTGCCCGCCGTTGCGGCATGTCCGTGCGGGTGGCATAGGCGGCTCCGCATCCGGCTAAAATCGCCCGGATGACGAATGCAACCAGCATTCCGGTGCTGGCCCTCGACGGCCCGTCCGGTTCGGGCAAGGGCACGATCGCTCGCGCAGTGGCCGATCGACTGGGCTGGCACATGCTCGATTCGGGGGCGATCTACCGCGCGGTCGGGCATGCCGCTGGCGTCCGGGACGTGGACCTTTCCGATGCCGAAACCATGGCGCGCCTGGCGGCGGAAACCCGGATCGAATTCCTTGATCCCGGCGACGGCGGGGATGCCCGGGTGTTCGTCGACGGCGTGGACGCGACCGATGCCATCCGGACCGAAACCGCCGGTGCGGCCGCGTCCGCGATCGCGGCCCTGCCGGCGGTACGCAAGGCGTTGCTGGACAAGCAGTTGGCGTTCCGGAAGTCGCCAGGGCTGGTCGCGGACGGCCGCGACATGGGCACCGTGGTCTTCCCGGATGCCCCGTTCAAGGTCTTCCTGACCGCCAGTCCCGCCGAGCGTGCGGAAAGGCGCTATAAGCAGTTGAAGGCAAAGGGACTTGACGTTACACTTACGAGCCTTTTGCACGAGATCGAGGTGCGGGACGCCCGTGACGCGTCGCGTGCCGTCGCGCCGTTGCGGCCGGCCGGCGATGCGGTGGTGATCGATACCACCGGGCAGCCGATCCCGGCGGTGGTGGCGCAAGTGCTCGCTGTCGTGCGGAAGGCCAGATCGTAACCCAACGCCCGCGTTCGCGCGGTTTTCCCCCATGGATGCGCAAGCATCCCCCGACCGGCGGATCGTCGCCACAAGGAATCGACATCAATGGAACTTGCAGGCGCCGCGATCCATTCCCAACCTGGAATCCCCATGACCGAAAGTTTTGCCGAGCTGTTTGAACAGAGCCAGTCGCTGGCCAAATTGAAACCCGGAGCCATCGTTTCCGGAACCGTCGTCGAAATCCGCACCGACGTGGTGGTGGTGAACGCGGGGCTGAAGAGCGAGGGCATCGTCCCGATCGAACAGTTCCGCAACGAGGACGGCGAACTCGAAGTCGCGGTGGGCGACGAGGTCAAGGTCGCGCTGGACGCGATCGAGGACGGCTTCGGCGAGACCAAGCTGTCGCGCGAGAAGGCCAAGCGCTCGATGGTGTGGGACGAGCTCGAAAGCGCCTACGAACAGGAAGAGGCGGTCACCGGGCGCATCAACGGCAAGGTCAAGGGCGGATTCACCGTCGACATCCGCGACGTCCGTGCGTTCCTGCCGGGATCGCTGGTGGACGTACGCCCGGTCCGCGACCCGGGCTACCTCGAAGGCAAGGACCTCGAATTCAAGATCATCAAGCTCGACCGCAAGCGCAACAACGTGGTGGTCAGCCGCCGCGCGGTGGTCGAGAGCGAACATTCCGAGGAGCGCGAGCAGCTGCTCGAGAAGCTGCAGGAAGGCGCGATCCTGCATGGCGTGGTCAAGAACCTCACCGACTACGGCGCGTTCGTGGACCTGGGCGGCATCGACGGGCTTCTGCACATCACCGACATGGCGTGGAAGCGCGTGCGGCACCCGTCCGAAGTGGTCAACGTCGGCGACGAGCTGGACGTGCGCGTGCTGAAGTTCGACCGCGAGCGCAATCGCGTGTCGCTGGGCCTGAAGCAGCTGGGCGACGACCCCTGGGTCAGCATCTCGCGCCGTTACCCGTCCGGCACGCGCCTGTTCGGCAAGGTCTCCAACGTTACCGATTACGGCTGCTTCGTGGAGCTGGAGCCGGGCGTGGAAGGCCTGGTGCACGTCTCCGAGATGGACTGGACCAACAAGAACGTGAATCCGGCCAAGGTGGTGCAGGTCGGCGACGAAGTGGAAGTGATGGTGCTGGACGTGGACGAGGAGCGCCGCCGAATCTCGCTCGGCATGAAGCAGACCCAGTCCAATCCGTGGGAGGCCTTCGCCGCGACCTACAAGAAGGGCGACAAGGTGCATGGTGCGATCAAGTCGATCACCGACTTCGGCATCTTCGTGGGCCTGGATGGCGGCATCGACGGCCTGGTGCACCTGTCCGACATTTCCTGGCAGGGCAACGGCGAGGATCTGGTCCGCGAGTTCAAGAAGGGCGAGGAAGTCGACGCCGTGGTGCTGGCGGTCGATCCCGAGCGCGAGCGCATCAGCCTTGGCATCAAGCAGCTCGAGCAGGATCCGTTCGGCCAGTTCATGGCTGCGAATCCGCGCGGCGCGATCCTCGACGGTACCGTCAAGGAAGTGGACGCCAAGGGCGCGGTGATCGAACTGGCCGAAGGCATCGAGGGCTATCTTGCGGCGCGCGACATCGCCAAGGAGAGGATCGACGACGCCAGCCAGCACCTCAAGGTCGGCGACAAGGTCGAAGCCAAGTTCATCGGCATGGATCGCAAGGGCCGCATGTTGCAGCTATCGATTCGCGCCAAGGACGAGGACGAGATGGCCGAAACCCTGTCCGAGTACCAGAACCAGCAGGCCGACCGGGGCACCACCAAGTTGGGGGCATTGCTCAAAGAGCAGTTGAACAAGTCCGAATAAGCCATTGCACAGGCTCGAGTTTCATGTGGCAAGCCGACGTCGTCCGCGCAGGCGGACGACGTCGGCACCGAATCTCGTGCATGCGATCCGCAAGCGCACATCCAGAAGGCCAGTCGCAAGTTGCCATCGATGACGAAATCCGAATTGATCGCCGCGCTCGCGGAGCGCCAGAAACATTTGGCGTTTGCCGACGTCGAACTCGCGGTCCGCAATGTCATCGAGCAGATGAGCGCGGCGCTGGCGAAGGGCGATCGGATCGAGATCCGTGGCTTCGGCAGCTTCTCCCTGCATTACCGGCCGCCACGCACCGGCCGCAACCCGAAGACCGGCACCGCGGTCGCGTTGCCGGGCAAATACGTGCCGCATTTCAAGCCGGGCAAGGAATTGCGGCAGCGCGTGAACGAGGGCAGCGCTGGATAACGCCCCCGGGGGCGGCCTTCCGGTGCAGCGGACAGACACCGCCGAGCATGCCGTGACCACCCATTCGCGCGACGCCATGACGGCCATCCCGCATCCGCGCCGCCGGCAGGCATTGCATCCGAGGTTTCGGTGAACAGTCCCTTCGACCCACTCTGGCTGTTGTTCCTGGTGCCGGTGCTGGTGCTGGCCGGTTGGCTTGGGTGGATCATCGGCCGGCACGCGATCGCACGTCGCTCGGGCGCGCGGGTCACCGAGCTTTCATCACACTACTTCCGCGGCCTGAACTACCTGCTCAACGAGCAGCCGGACAAGGCCATCGAAGTGTTCATGAAACTGGCCGAATTCAACCGCGACACGGTGGAAACCCACCTCGCGCTGGGCAACTTGTTCCGGCGTCGCGGAGAGGTCGATCGGGCGATCCGCGTGCACCAGCACCTGGTCAGCCGCTCCAACCTGTCCGAGGCCGAGCGCACCGTCGCCTTGCTCGAACTCGGCGAGGACTACATGCGCGCGGGCCTGCTCGATCGCGCAGAGGCCCTGTTCGACGACCTCGTGGCGATGGACGCGCATGCGCCTTCTGCGCTCCGGCACCTGATCGCGATCTACCAGCACGAGCGTGACTGGCACAAGGCGATCGGCCACGCGCGGCGACTGGAGAAGATGACCGGAGAGTCGCAGGCCGCGACCATCGCGCAATTCCAGTGCGAGCTGGCGGAACAGTCCCGCCAGCACGGCGCGCGTGCCGAGGCCCGCGCCTATCTGGACGAGGCGTTTGCGAGCCAGCCGGGATGCGTGCGCGGTTACCTGATCAGCGGACACCTGCTGGCGGAGGAGGGGCGTTGGCGCGAGGCCGTGCTTGCGTTCGAGCAGGCGGTCGATGCGGACGTCGATTTCGTTCCCGAGATCCTGCCTCCGCTGCTGGACGCCTACGCCCGTGCCGGTGAAATGCAGCGCGCCGAGAAATTCCTGGGGCACGTGATCGAGCGTTACCACGGGATCACGCCGGTACTTGCGCTGACGGACCTGTACAGGAAGCGCGAAGGCGAACGCGCCGCGATCGACTTCCTGACCGGCCAGTTGCGCCAGCGGCCATCGGTGCGCGGGATGATGGCGTTGATCGACGCCACCATGTCGCGTGCCGAAGGCGAGGCGAGAGAGAACTTCCTGATCCTGCGCGACCTCACCCACAAGCTGCTCGAAGGGCGTGCCATGTACCGCTGCAATCATTGCGGTTTCGGCGCCAAGGCACACCACTGGCAGTGCCCGAGCTGCAAGGGTTGGGGGACGGTAAGGCCCATCCACAGCGTCGTCTCGGAATGAACGCGGGCGCCGCGCCGGGTATCGCCATCGTCCCCACCCTGGCTGCCTTCGCAGCAGCGGCGACGCTGTTGTCCGCGTTGGTCACCGGTGCGACGCTGGCCTATGCTCGCCGGCGCGGCCTGCTGGATCATCCCGGCAAGCGCCGCTCGCACCGTATTCCGACGCCACGCGGCGGCGGTACCGGCATCGTCGCGGCCATCCTGCTTGCGGGCTTGCCGGCGTGGCGCGTGCTTGATCCGACGGTACCGGTTTGGTCGCTCGCGGCGGTCGCCGGCGCCGTGGTCGCGGTGGCGTTGGTCGGTTGGCGCGACGACCATGCGCCGCTGCCGGTGTTGCCGCGCCTCATGGTGCACGCCGGTGCCGCGTTGCTGGTCGGCATCGTCGCGATCCGGCCCTGGGCGGACCAGGACGCGCACGCCTGGTGGATGCTGGTTCCCCTGGTGCCACTGCTGGCAGGCTTCGTCAACGTCCATAATTTCATGGACGGCATCGATGCCATCCTCGGGCAACAGGGCTTGTTCGTAATGTCGGGGTTCGGCGTGCTGGCCGCGGCAGCGGATGAATCCGGCATCGCCGGACTGGCGTTCGCGAGCGGCGCGGCTTGCCTTGGATTTCTGGTCTTCAACCGGCCGCCGGCGAAAATCTTCATGGGTGACGTCGGGTCGGGCGCGCTCGGACTCGTGATCGGAACCGTCGGCACTCTCCTGGTTCAGCGGGACCCCGCCATGCTGTGGGCGTGCGCGATTCTTCCCTCCGCATTCCTGGTGGATGCTGGCCTGACCCTTGCCCGCCGCGTGCTGGGCGGTCAACGCTGGTATGCGCCGCACCGCCAGCACCTTTACCAGTGGCTGGTGCGGATAAACTGGAGCCATGCGCGCACGGACGTCGCTTACATGACCTGGAATCTCGTCATCGTGGCGCCGCTGGCCTGGCTGGCGGCCAGCAGTCCCGAACGCGGCGCGTGGCCACTGATCGCGGCGTACGCGTCCGGTGCCGCGATTTGGTGGATCGGCAAGCACGCCTGCCTGGGCGTGGCGAGGAGGACGGTGGGACATGAAGATGCGTGACCTCGCGAGCAGGATCCATCCGCGTACCGCCGTGGTGATCCATGACCTTGCGGTAACCCTGCTGGCGTGGTGGCTGGCCAACACGCTGCGTTACGCGATGCTGCCGTACGGCCAGAGGCTCGATTTGCTCAGTTGGCAGACCCTGATCGTTCTCGGCGTGCAGGCAGCGATGTTCTACTGGACGGGCCTGTACAGGGGGTTGTGGCGCTTCGCCAGCGTGCCCGATCTGTGGAACATCGCGCGCGCGGTGGTCGCGGGGGTCGTGGTGATCTACCTTGCGCTGTTCCTGTACAACCGCATGAACGGGATCTCGCGTTCGGTGCTGTTGATCTACCCCGTGCTGCTGGCGATATTCCTGGGCGTGCCGCGGCTCGCTTACCGTTACTGGAAGGACAGCCAACTCGATCTATTCCATGCCCGGCACAGCCATCGGGTGCTGGTGATCGGCGCCGGCCGTGCCGGCGAGGCACTGGTGCGCGATCTGCGCCGAGATACCCGTTACATTCCGGCCGGGTTCGTCGACGACGATGCCGCGCTGCGGGGCTCGCGCCTGCAAGGCGTGCCGGTGCTGGGTGGTACCGACCGGTTGGCCGAGTTGGCGCGCAGGGTCGGTGCCGAGATGCTGCTCATCGCGATGCCGTCGGCCGACAAGGACCAGATGCGTCGGGTGGTCGAGGCCTGCGAGGCGACGGGGTTGCCGTTCCGCACCGTGCCGCGCCTCGACGAAGTGGTTTCCGGCCGCGCCCAGTTCAACGAGCTGAAGGAAGTGGCGATCGAGGACCTGCTCGGGCGCGATCCGGTGAAGCTCGAATGGAACGCGATACGCCGCAGCCTCACCGGCCAGCGCGTGCTGGTCACGGGCGGCGGCGGCTCCATCGGTTCGGAGTTGTGCAGGCAGATCGCGCGCCTCGGCGCGAGCGAGCTGACCATTCTGGAACTCTCCGAATTCAACCTGTATCGCATCGAACAGGAACTGCATGCGCAGTATCCCGAGCTGTTGCTGCGTTGCCTGATCGGCGATTGCGGTGACGCCGCGGCCTGCGCCAATGCCTTCGCGCAGGCGAGGCCGCAGCGGGTGTTCCATGCGGCGGCCTACAAGCACGTCCCCCTTCTGCAGTACCAGTTGCGCGAGGCATTCCGCAACAACGCACTGGCGACGCTCGCCGTCGCGCGCCAGGCGGTGCAGCATGGCGTCGAGAGCTTCGTGCTGATCTCGAGCGACAAGGCGGTCAACCCGACCAGCGTGATGGGCGCTTGCAAGCGCATCGCCGAAATCATCTGCCAGGGTGTCGCCGAGGGCCACGACACGCGCTTCGTCACCGTGCGGTTCGGCAACGTGCTGGATTCGGCGGGGTCGGTGGTGCCACTGTTCCGCAGGCAGATCGCCGCCGGCGGTCCTGTCACGGTGACGCATCCGGAGATCTCGCGTTACTTCATGACCATTCCCGAGGCCTGCCAGTTGATCCTGCAGGCGATGGCGATGGGCAAGGGCGGCGAGACCTTCGCGCTGGACATGGGCGAGCCGATCCGCATCCGCGACCTGGCCGAGCAGATGATCCGGCTGGCCGGCAAGCATCCGGGTCGCGACATCTCGATCCTCTATACCGGGTTGCGCCCCGGCGAAAAGCTGTTCGAGGAGCTGTTCCATCCGCTCGAGAACTACCACAGCACGTCGCACCCGAAAATCTTCGAGGCCGCGCCACGGCAGCAACCGGCCGCGCTGGTCTCCGCGCAACTGGCGCGTGCCGCGGATGCGGTGGAGAAATTCGACGAGGAAACCCTGCGCCGTTGCGTGGACGCTCTGCTGCCGGGATTCCAATGGGAAGTCGTCGAGCCCGGCCGGGGCGCGGAGGTGGTGCCGCTGCAGCGCGGCGGTGACAGCGCCGCCTGACATCGCAAGGAGATAGACATGGCACGATTGCGCAAGGTGGTATTCCCGGTCGCGGGCCTCGGCACGCGGTTCCTGCCGGCGACCAAGGTTGTCGCCAAGGAAATGCTGCCGGTCCTCGACAGGCCGTTGATCCAGTACGCGGTCGACGAGGCGGTCGATGCCGGCGCGGATACGCTGGTGTTCGTCACCAATCGCTACAAGCACTCCATCGCCGATTACTTCGATTCCGCGTACGAGCTCGAAGAAACGCTGCAGCGTGCCGGCAAGCACGATTTGCTCGCGACCGTGCAAGGCCTGCTGCCCCCCCGCGTGCGTTGCGTCTACGTGACCCAGGAGCAGGCGCTGGGTCTCGGCCATGCGGTGCTGTGTGCACGCGCGGTGGTCGGCGACGAGCCGTTCGGCATCATCCTGCCGGACGACCTGATCGTAAATCCCGGTGGCCCGAGTGCCCTGAGGCAGATGGCCGAGTTCGCGCCGGACACCCAAGCCGGCGTTCTCGCGGTCGAGGAAGTGCCGCGGGCGGATACAGGCAAATACGGCATCGTCGATGTCGAGCCGGGCGGCGATCGCATCCGCCACATGGTCGAGAAGCCCAAGCCGGAACAGGCACCGTCCAACCTTGCCGTGGTCGGCCGCTATGTATTGCCCGCGCGCATCTTCGAACTGCTGGAGCAAACCACGCCCGGTGCGGGCGGCGAAATCCAGCTGACGGACGCGATTGCCGCGTTGCTTGGCGAAGCGCCGGTGCTCGCGCACCGCTTCACGGGAACGCGTTTCGATTGCGGCAACAAGAAAGGGATGGTACGCGCGACACTGCACTTCGCCGCGGCCGATCCTGAATTGCGCGACCTGGTTCGGACGCCAGCGACGGATCGGTGATGGCGCCGGATCCCGGCGCGCTGGCATCGACGAGTCGGGTTATGCTGGGTCAATGACGCCATCGACCTGGTACGCCGCCAGTGCCCGTGCCTTCGACGCACTGCCGCTGCTCGATGGCGCGCGCGAAGCGCGCGTCGCCATCGTCGGCGGCGGTTACGCCGGAGTCTGCCTTGCACTCGGGCTGGCCGAACGCGGCGTGCGCGACGTGGTGCTGCTGGAACGTGACGGCATCGGCCACGGCGCATCCGGCCGCAACGGGGGTTTCGTGTTCGCCGGGTATTCGCTGGGCGAGGATGCCTTGCTCGAACAGCTCGGTGTGCGGCAAGCGCGCAACCTGTATGGCGCGACGATCGATGCGGTGGACCTGATTCGCCGACGCATTGCGCGCTACGCGATTGAGTGCGACGCCGTGGATGCCGGGGTCATCTGGGCCAACTGGTTCCGTGATCCGGCCGTGCTTCGGGCGCGCCAGCGGTTGTTAAGGGAAACCTACGGCGTCGAATGGGAGTGGATGCCGGAACAGCGGCTGCGAAGCCTGATCCACAGCGACCGCTACCACGACGGATTGTTCGAACCAAATGCCCTGCATTTGCATCCCCTTGACTACCTGCATGGCATGGTGCACGCCGCGCAAGGGCTGGGCGTGGGGTTCCATGAACATTCGCGCGTTCGCAACGTCGTGCGCGATGGCGCGGGCTGGCGGGTGCGCACCGACGCCGGGGAAGTGAGGGCGCAGACCGTGGTGCTGGCGTGCGGTGGTTACCTCGCGCATTTGAACCGGAAAGTCGATCGCGCCGTGTTGCCGATCGCCACCTACGTGATGGTCACCGAGCCCTTGGGCGACCGCCTGCGCGAAAGCCTGAATACCGAGGCCGCGATCTACGATACCCGCTTCGCGTTCGACTACTACCGCCCCCTCAAGGACACGCGCCTGTTGTGGGGCGGACGCATCTCCATCCGCAACCGTTCGCCCGAGGCCGTGAAGAGGCTCCTGAAGCGGGACCTGCTGCGCGTGTTTCCGCAACTGGAAGGCGTAAAAATCGATTACGCTTGGTCGGGATTGATGAGCTACGCGCGCCACCAGATGCCACAGCTCGGTACCCACGGAGACAGCTTGTGGTGGATGCAGGCGTTCGGTGGACACGGCACCGCACCGACTTGCGTTGCCGGAGAGTTGATCGCAAGCGCGATTGCGCAGGGCGATGGGGGTTGGCGTGAGTTCGGCCGCTATGGGCTCGAGGGCGTGCATCGGCCGTTCGGTTATCTCGGCGCGCAAGCTCAATACTGGTGGTTCGAAGCCAAGGATCGCTGGAAGTCGATGTTGGAGGGCTGAGTTGCCGTGGCGCGCGAATGCTGCGGGCGTGGGCGCTCCGGGTGCGGTGCTGGCGCATGTCGGGTCTCCGACGAGCGAATCGGATTCCGGCACAATATTCGTTCGGGGTCGTCCCGCATTGCCGGAAGATTCGAATGTCCGCTTCTCGTCGGCGCGCCGTGTGCGCAGGTTTGGGCTTGTTCGTTTTTTCAACGGGTGCCTTCGCGACGACACCGTCCGCGAGCGCATTCACCCATACTCCGGCAGTCACGCCGGGCGCACGGGCAAGCTTCGGCAATCGCGTGATCACGGCCAGCTGGAAGCTCGATCACGGCGCGCTATCCGACGTGGTCGTCACCGACGAACGCCATCACGTGGCGATCCGGATTGCCGATCCGTTTTCATTTTCCATGAAGAACGGCACGACGCTCGCCACGGATGATTTCCACTTGCAGGGAAAACTGAGAGACACCGCATTGCCGGTGGATGCCAAGGCCTCGCGCCTGGCCGATCGCATGCCGGGCAGGGCGCTGGTAGGGCAGTTCCTCGGCCCGCAAGGACACCTGCGCGTGGATTGGAGGCTGGTGCAGCGCGAAGGGTCGGATTACCTGCGCGAGATCGTCACGATCACCGCGCTGGACGAAGATGCGTCCATTACGAAGGTATCACTGCTCGGCGCCGTTGCGCCGGATGCCTTCGTCGACGGCGACGTGGATGGCTCGCCGGTGGTCTCGCACGACGACTGGCTGGGCTTCGAGCATCCGATGTCCAAGGCCGACGCCTGGCGCGGCAAGGTGAAGATGTGGATCGACCGCACGCTGCCGCTGCCGAAAGGGCAGTCGGTGACATATTCGGCGGTCATCGGCGTCGCGCACACTGGCCAGATGCGGCGCGACTTCGGCAACTACATCCAGCGCGAACGCGCGCATCCGTACCGGCCGTTCCTGCATTACAACTCGTGGTACGACATCGGCTTCTTCACGCCTTATACCGAAGCCCAGGCGCTCGATCGCATCAATAGCTTCGGGCATGAACTGGTCGAGAAACGTCATGTGAAAATGGATTCGTTCCTGTTCGACGACGGCTGGGACGACTACAGTGGAAGCTGGCATTTCAGCAAGGCGTTTCCGCACGGGTTCGTGCCGCTGTGCAATGCTGCCGGGAAATACGGTGCTGCGCCCGGCGTCTGGCTCTCGCCGTGGGGTGGGTACGGCAAGCCGCGCCAGAAACGCATTGCCAACGGTCGCAAGCTGGGCTACGAAATCGTCGACGGCGGGTTCGCGCTGTCCGGGCCGAAGTACTGGAAGCGCTTCCACCACGTGGTGATGGATCTCTTGAACAAGGATTGCATCAACCAGTTCAAGTTCGATGGCACCGGCAACGTCGACAGCGTGTACCCGGGCAGCCGTTTCGACAGTGATTTCGCCGCGGCGATCCAGTTGATCGACGACATCCGCGCCGACAAGCCGATCACCTTCATCAACCTGACCACCGGAACTTGGGCGTCGCCATTCTGGCTGCGCTACGCGGATTCGATCTGGCGAGGCGGCTACGACCATAACTTCGCAGGCGTCGGGTCCAAGCGCGAGCAGTGGATCACCTACCGCGACGAGCAGACGTACCAGAACATCGTGATCAAGGGGCCGCTGTTCCCGATCAATTCATTGATGCTGCACGGGATCATCTACGCACAACACGCGGTGGGCCTGGACACCGATCCGGGCCACGATTTCGCCAACGAGGTGCATGACTACTTCGCGACGGGCACCGATTTGCAGGAGCTGTACATTACCCCGTCGCTGCTGACGCCGCAGAACTGGGACACGCTCGCGCAGGCGGCCAACTGGTCGCGTGCGAATGCCGACGTGTTGCGTGACACCCACTGGATCGGCGGCGATCCCGGACGGCTGGATGTCTATGGTTGGGCGGCGTGGTCGCCGAAGAAGTCGTTCATCACGCTGCGCAACCCCGATGACAAGCCGCGCCTGGCGGTCCTGGATGCAGGACGGCAATTGCAGTTGCCGAAGGACGCCGCGCCTGTTTTTGTCGTGAGCGACGTTTGGCACAGTGGCGGAGACAGTGTGCCAAAAATGCTGGATGCCCGTCGGCAAACAACGATCATGCTGGCGCCGTTCGAGGTGCTGACGTTGCAGCTGACGCCTACCGATTAGTCTGTTTGCTGCGCGTCCCGTATGCTCGGCCGATGGACTGGAACATCCTCTGGTACGTCATCGCCGGCATCCTGATCGTTGCGGGCCTGGTCGGCGCCATCCTGCCGAACCTGCCGGGCATCCCCGTGATGTTCGGCGGCATGCTGCTGGCCGCATGGATCGGGCATTTCCAGAAGATCCCCGTCTGGGTGATCGTGGTGCTGGGCGCGCTGGCCGGGTTTTCCGTCATGTTCGATTTCGTCGCGGGCAGCGTCGGCGCCAGGCGCTACGGTGCCAGCAAGGCGGCGGTGTGGGGTGCGTTCCTAGGCACCATCGTCGGCCTGTTCTTCGGGATTCCCGGCATCATCCTCGGGCCGTTCGCAGGCGCGGTGATCGGCCAGCTGGCCTCTGGCAGTCCGGTCGATCACGCCGCCCGTGTCGGCGTCGGCACCTGGGTCGGACTCATGGTCGGCACCGCGATCAAGCTCGCGGTGGCCTTCATGATGCTGGGGATGTTCGCACTGACGTTGGTGCTTTGAAAGCATTTCGATTGCGACGACGACCGGTCGCTTCAGCAACGAGCGGCGGGATGCGGCATGCATTTTCCGCCTGCACGTCAAACCATTTCGAAGATGCCTGCCGCGCCCATGCCGGTGCCGATGCACATGGTGACCATGCCGTATTTCTGTTGCTTGCGGCGCATGCCGTGGACGAGCGTGGCGATCCGGATCGAACCGGTGGCGCCGAGCGGGTGGCCGAGCGCGATCGCACCGCCTTCGGGATTCACCTTTTCGGGATCGAGGCCAAGGTCCTTGATCACCGCCAGCGATTGCGCGGCGAAGGCTTCGTTGAGTTCGATCCACGCCATGTCGTCCTGCTTGAGGCCGGACGCCTTCAATGCCCTTGGAATCGCTTCCTTGGGGCCGATGCCCATGATCTCCGGCGGCACGCCGGCGACCGAGTAACCGACGAAGCGCGCCAGCGGCGTCAGGCCGTAATCCTTGATCGCCTTTTCGCTGGCCAGCAGCACCGCAGCGGCACCATCGGACATCTGCGACGAATTGCCGGCGGTGACGCTGCCGTCGTGCTTGAACACCGGGCGCAGCTTGGCGAGCACTTCGGCGCTGGTGTCGCGACGCGGACCCTCGTCGTCCTCGACCACTCGACGATCCTCCTTGACGCCGCGAGAGCGCAGATCCGGATAGCGATCGTCGAGCGGGTAGGGTGCGATTTCCTCCTTGAAGCTGCCGGCTGCCTGCGCGGCGAGTGCGCGCTGGTGGCTGCGCAGTGCGAAGGCGTCCTGCTCCTCCCGGCCGATCTTCCATTGCTTGGCGACGTTCTCGGCGGTGATGCCCATGCCGTAGGCGATGCCGATGTTCTCGTCCTTGAAGATCTCGGGATTCATTACCGGGTGGAAGCCCATCATCGGCACCATGCTCATCGATTCGGTGCCACCGGCGAGCACGAGATCGGATTCGCCGAGCCGGATCGTGTTGGCCGCGATCGCGACCGATTGCAGGCCGGACGAGCAGAAGCGGTTGATGGTCATGCCCGGCACGCCGTCGGGCAGTCCGGCCAGCAACGCGCCGATGCGCGCCACGTTCATGCCTTGCTCGGCTTCCGGCATCGCGCAACCGACCACCACGTCACTGATGCGGCTGACGTCGATGCCGGGGCACTCGTCCAGCGTCTCGCGCAACACGTGCGCGAGCAGATCGTCAGGGCGGGTATGCCGGAACACGCCGCGCGGGGCCTTGCCGACCGGCGTGCGCTTGACGGCGACGATGTAGGCGTCCTGTACTTGCTTGGTCATGTTGGATTCTCTTTGTTCGTCGTCCCGGCGCGGGCCGGGATCCGGTGATTGTGGGCGATGGATCCCGTGTCATCGGCCATCCATGGCCTGCACGGGACGGGCACATCCTGTGCTCAGTTGCGCAGTGGTTTCCCCGTCGTCATGGTGTGCGCGATGCGTGCCTGGGTCTTCTCCATCTGCGCCAGTTCCATGAAGTGGTGGCGTTCAAGGTCCAGCAGCCATTGCGCGTCGACTGTGCTGCCGCGCTCGATGTTGCCGCCGCACAGGGTGTCGGCGATGCGCGTGGCGATTTCCATGTCGTGCCCGGAAATGAAATGCCCGGCCAACATGTTGACCAGTTGCGCCTTGATCGTGGCGGTACCGACGTCGCCGGCGACGTGCGCCGCCTGCGGCAACGGCGGGCGCCAGCCCGATTCGGCCAGCGAGGAGGCGACGTTCCTGGCCACGTACAAGAGTTCGTTCGTGTTGAACACGACCACGTCGGCCTGGCGCAGCAGGCCGAGTTGTTTTGCCTCGATCGCGCTGCCCGATGTCTTGGCCATCGCCACGGTTTCGAAATAGCGCTTGATGTGATCGAACGGATCGTCGGTGAATGACGCGCGCGAGCAGCGCTCGGCGATTTCCTTGAGGCCGCCGCCCGCCGGCAGCAGACCCACGCCGGCTTCGACAAGGCCGATGTAGCTTTCCAGTGCCGCGACGGTGCGCGCGCTGTGCATCTGCAATTCGCACCCGCCGCCCAGGCACAGGCCGCGCACGGCGGCGACCGTGGGCACCAGACCGTGCTGAACGCGCATCGTCGTTCGCTGGAAGTTGGCGATCATGGCTTCGAGTTGCGAAACCTTGCCGTCCTTGACCAGGCCCAGCATGCCCTTGAGGTTGGCGCCGGCGGAGAACACGCTGCCGGTCTGCCATACCACCAGGGCCTGCAATTTCTGCTCGGCCAGCCCGACCGCGTGCTGGATGCCGTCCAGCACCTGGTCGTCGAAGGTGCACATCTTGGTCTTGAACGAAATGATGCCGACGTCGTCGTTGCCGAGCGTCCACAGGCGGATGCCGTCGTTTTCCCAGACGGTCGTGCCGTTGTCGAATTTCTCGCCGATCAGTGCATCGGGGAACAACTGCCGCTTGTAGACCGGCGCGGGCGAACGCGGGATGTCTTGCTGCGCGCGCGGCGACCAGGAGCCATCGGCGCGATGCACGCCCTTGCGCCCGTCGGTGACCCACGCGGGCAGCGGTGCCGTGCTCATCGCCTTGCCGGCTGCGATGTCCTCTTCGATCCACTTCGCAACCTGTTCCCATCCCGACGCCTGCCAGGTCTCGAACGGGCCCAGCTTCCAGCCGTACCCCCATCGGATCGCGAAGTCGACGTCGCGTGCGGTATCCGCGATGCTTTCCAGGTGATAGGCGGTGTAGTGGAACAGGTCGCGGAAGCAGGCCCACAGGAATTGCGCCTGTGGATCGTTCGATTCACGCAGACTGGCGAATTTCTCGGCCGGGTTCTTGATCGCAAGAATCGCGGCGACCTCGTCCGGGGCCTTCTGTTCCGAGGGTCGGTAATCCTGTTTCGACAGGTCCAGTACCTGGATTTCCTTGCCGGCCTTGCGATAGAAGCCTGCGCCGACCTTGGCCCCGAGCGCGCCTTTCTCGATCAGCGCCGAGAGCCACGCCGGTACCTTGAAATGGCCATGCCAGGGATCGTCCGGAAGCGTGTCGGCCATGGTCTTGATGACGTGCGCCATGGTGTCGAGACCGACCACGTCCGCGGTGCGATAGGTCGCGGACTTGGGCCGCCCGATCGCGGGGCCGGTGAGTGCATCGACGACGTCGAAGCCGAGCTTGAACTGCGTGGTGTGGTGCATCGTGGCCAACATCGAGAAGACGCCGATGCGGTTGCCGATGAAGTTGGGCGTGTCCCGGGCGAACACCACGCCCTTGCCGAGCGTGGACGTGAGGAAGGCTTCCAGCCCCTCCCGCAGCCGCGGGTTGGTTGCCTTGCCGGGGATCACCTCGACCAGGTGCATGTAGCGCGGCGGATTGAAGAAATGCACCCCGCAGAAACGGTGGCGCAGGCTGTCCGGCAGGGCCTCCGCAAGTGCGTTGATGGAAAGCCCCGAGGTGTTGCTGGCCAGGATCGCGTGGTCGGGAATGTGCGATGCGATCTTCCCGTAGAGGTCGAGCTTCCAGTCCATCCGTTCGGCGATGGCCTCGATCACGAAGTCGCAATCCTTGAGTTGGCCAAGATTCTCGTCGTAATCGGCCGGCGAGATCGCCGCGCCGAGTTCCTTCACCGCCAATGGGGCGGGAGACATCCGGGCCAGGTGCTGGATCGCCTTGGCGGCAATGCCGTTCTTGGGTCCCTCCTTGGCGGCAAGGTCGAACAGCACGGTTTCGATGCCGGCGTTGGTGAGGTGGGCCGCGATCTGCGCGCCCATCACGCCGGCGCCGAGCACGGCGGCTTTGCGGATTCGAAGGATGTCAGACATGAATGCTCCGGAACGATGTTGAAAGGGTCTGTGGACGCGCTGGCGGGCGACCCTGCTGTCAGGCCTTCAGTCCCGCCGCCGTGAAGTGGATAAGGTGTCTGGCCATCAGCTCGCGATGTGCGCGCTCGCTGTCGCCGCTGCGCCGCTGGATCATGCCGAAATCGGCCATGGCGTAGGTCAAGGCACCGACCGCGATGTCGAGCCGCCAGTAAAGTTCGTCCTTGTCCAGGTGCGGCAGCAGGCGCGCGAATGCGGCGGCGAACTCCTTGAGCACGTGGCCGTAGTTGTCGGACAGGAATTTGCGCAGGTTGTTGTTGTGCTCGGCGAAGGCGCGGGCCAGTACCCGCATGAACACCGAACCGCCCCTGCGGTCCAGCGAAAGCTCCAGCGCCGGCGTGATGAAGGCATCGAGGACCGTTTCCAGGCTGGCGGTTCCGCTGGCCTCCAGTCTGGCCAGCCGCTCCAGCCTGCGCCGGCTGAGTTCGTCGAGGCGGCGGCGGAAGACCTCCTCGATCAGGTTGTCCTTGGAGCCGAAGTGGTAGTTGACGGCCGCCAGGTTGACCTTGGCCGCGGCGGTCACCTGCCGCAGCGAGGCGCCGGCGAACCCGCGTTCGGCGAAGAGTTCCTCGGCGGCTCCGAGGATCCTCTGACGCGTGGAGAATTGCGCGCTCTGCTGCATGACCGCTCGCGTTTCAAACAATCGTTTGAATACTAGGCCAGTTCCCGACGCGGGTCAAACCCCCGGACCCGGCGTGGCCAAGTTGGCGCCGTTGGGCTAGAATCTTTCATTCATTTGTGAGCTAACTCCGTATTTTGCGCGGAGTTTTCAAGGTATGCTCATGAACCCCTAGGGGATTCGTGGGGATTCTTTTCGTCTTTTGCCATCAGTCGAGGAACCCATGGCGCTGGAGCGCACGCTGTCCATCATCAAGCCCGATGCCGTTGCCAAGAACGTTGTCGGCCAGATCTACGCACGTTTCGAGGCAGCCGGCCTCCGGATCGTCGCGGCGAAAATGAAGCAGCTTTCGCGCAGCGAAGCCGAAGGATTCTATGCGGTGCACCGCGAGCGTCCGTTCTTCAGGCCGCTGGTCGATTTCATGGTGTCGGGTCCGGTGATGATCCAGGTGCTGGAAGGCGACGGCGCGATCGCGAAGAACCGCGAGTTGATGGGTGCCACCAACCCCAAGGAAGCCGCGGCGGGAACGATCCGCGCGGATTTTGCACAAAGCATCGACGCCAACGCGGTGCACGGTTCCGACGGCCCGGACACCGCGCGTTTCGAGATCGGTTATTTCTTCGCGGCGACGGAACTCTGTCCGCGTTAGTTTTGCTGCGTTCGATCGGGAACGCGGGGATTCGAGGACGGCCATCCGTGGCCCGACTCCATACACGAGCGA
Source organism: Pseudomonadota bacterium (assembly GCA_021781345.1). Taxonomy (GTDB): domain Bacteria; phylum Pseudomonadota; class Gammaproteobacteria; order Xanthomonadales; family Rhodanobacteraceae; genus 66-474. The sequence continues at coordinate 11,233 of JAJXWZ010000023.1, read as the reverse complement.
TCCATGGCTGATACATCCGCCAAGGCCAACCTGCTGGACTTCGATCGCGACGGACTGCGTGGCTTCTTCGCCGATCTTGGCGAGAAGGCTTATCGTGCCGATCAGGTGATGAAGTGGATTTATCATCGCCTCGAAAGCGACTTCGCGGCGATGACGGACCTGGGCAAGTCCTTGCGCGAGAAACTTCCCGAAGTCGCCACAATTGCTCCGCCGAGAGCCTTGCTGGACAAGGCTTCCAGCGACGGCACACGCAAGTGGCTGCTGGGCATGGATGCCGGCAATGCGGTCGAGACCGTGTACATCCCGGAACCCACGCGCGGCACGTTGTGCGTGTCCTCGCAGATCGGCTGCGGACTCAACTGCCGGTTCTGTTCCACTGGCACCCAGGGCTTCAACCGCAACCTGGCCACATCCGAGATCATCGGGCAGGTCTGGCATGCGGCGAAACAACTCGGCAACATCACCCACCAGCAGCGCCGCATCACCAACGTGGTGATGATGGGCATGGGCGAACCGCTGCTGAACTTCGAGAACGTGGTCAAGGCGATGAGCCTGATGCGCGACGACTTGGGCTTCGGACTCGCCTCCAAGCGGGTGACGCTGTCGACCGCCGGCTTGGTGCCGATGATCGACAGGCTCGGCGAAGTCGCCGACGTGTCGCTGGCGGTGTCGCTGCATGCGCCGAACGACGAACTGCGCACCGAGCTGGTACCGCTCAACAAGCGCTGGGGCATCGACGAACTGCTGGACGCCTGCGCGCGTTATGCGGCGCGTAGGCCGCGTTCGACGATCACCTTCGAATACACCTTGATGCGCGGCGTCAACGACACGCCCGTGCTGGCGAAACAGTTGGTCAAGCTGATGCGCCGGCTGCCGGCCAAGGTGAACCTGATCCCGTTCAATCCGTTCCCCGGTACCCAGTACGAGCGTTCGGATGAAAACGTCATCCGGGATTTCCAGACCGTCCTGTTGAATTCGGGCGTGCAGACGATGGTGCGTCGTACCCGTGGCGACGACATCGATGCCGCGTGCGGACAGCTCAAGGGCAAGGTCGCGGACCGCACGCGCCGCCACGCCGAGTTCCAGCGCCGCGTGGCAGCGGCCCATCCGACCGAGGTGCAAGCCGATGCCGCGTAAACCTTTCTACCTGCTGGGGGCGATGTTGCTTGCGCTGGGCCTCGCCGCATGCAAGCACGATCCGGGCATCATCAAGTATTCGTCGCCGCTGAACAATCTCAAGCAGGAGCCGCACGACACCAACCAGGAAGACAAGCAGTCCGCGGCGCAGACTCATACCCAGCTCGCCGCCGTCTACATGGGCCAGGGGCACCTCAAGGAAGCCGAGACCGCATTGGACCGGGCACTCGGGTTCGACGACAAGTACATCCCGGCGCATACGCTGCTCGCCATACTCGACTGGCGCATCGATCGCCTGCCGGCCGCCGACGCCGAGTTCCGCAAGGCGATCGCCCTGGACCCCTCGAACGGCGACAGCAACAACAACTATGGCAAGTTCCTCTGCGAGCAGGGCAAACGCCAGGAAGCGATGAAGTACTACCGGCGCGCCCTTGCCGACCCGTTCTACAAGACCCCCGAAGTGGCCAATACCAATGCGGGCACCTGCCTGATGAAATCGCGGGACTACGTCGCCGCCGAACCCTACCTGCACAAGGCGCTGGAAATCCAGCCGGGGTATGGTCCGGCGCTGCTCGCGATGGCTCGGATGGATCTGGCCCGCGGCAAGGCCTTCGACGCACGCGGCTACATGCAGCGTTTCGAATCCGCGGGACAGGCCACGCCCGAATCGCTGCTGCTCGGTTACCAGATCGCGACGCGCCTCGGCGACAAGAGCAGCGCTTCCAGTTATTCCGATCGCTTGCAGGACCAGTTCCCCAACTCGCCGCAGGCACAATCACTGAACGGCCCGAATCATGACTGACCATCACGAGATCGAGGATTTGTTCGCTGCCGCCGCGCCGCAGGGACCGAAACCCGCGGCGGAGGGCATGCCGGGCGCCGACGTCGAAGCCGCGCGGGCATCCATCGGCGCACGGTTGCGCGCGGCCCGGGAATCAAGGGGGTGGTCGCTCGCCGATTGCGGTCGTGCGTTGCACCTGCCGGTCAAGGTGTTGCAACGACTGGAAGCCGATGACTTCGGTGCATCCGAGCACTTCGTGTTCCTGCGCGGCGCGCTCAAGAGCTATGCGATGTACCTCGGGCTTCCCGCGGGCAGTTGCGAGGCGGCGTTGCGCGGCGTGGCCCCGGTTGAACAGCCGGCACTCGTGGCGGTTGCGCGCACCTCGCGGACCCGCTGGCTGCTGCAGCGATACGGTACCGCAGCTACCTACATCGTGCTGACGGCAACCATCGCCGTGCCGCTGGTGTTGCTCGGGCTTCGCGGCGGGCTGCAGCGGCCCGCCGCCCAGATCGTCTCGCTGGACCAGCCGGGCATTCCGGTCCACAACACTGCAGCGGTGGATCAAACGAAGCCTCGCACCAAGGTGTCTTCGCCCGATGCCGCGCCGTTCCGGGCCTCGATGACGCCGTTCACGGCGATCGACCTGAACGACCAGGGTCCGCCGGTCGCGGCGGCCGTCGCCGCGCCTTCCGCTTCTTCCGGTGCGGTCTCTGGCCGGCATTCCCTGACCCTCGCGGCCAGCGCGGATTGCTGGTTCGACATCACCGACGCCAACGGCGACAAGGTCGATTCAGGCATGCTGCACGCGGGCGATTCGCGCACCTGGCATTCCGCCGGTCCCTTGCACGTCACCGTCGGCAATGCCGATGCGGTCAGCGTCACCCGCGATGGCCAGCCACTGGCTCTGGACGCCTACCGGCACGCCAATGTCGCCCGTTTCGACGTGTTCGGATCGCCGGACGCGAGCGAAAACGACTGAATCTCTTGTATGCTTGCACGTTTCCGCGCCCGCGCGGAATCTCCGTGTGCATGTGGGTGAGCGATGGCTTTCGAAGACTACGACGCGTACGAGCAGGGCGAGCAGGTCCGCAAGTGGATCAAGGAGAACGGCATCGCCATCGTGGTGGGCGTCCTGCTCGCGCTGGCGCTGATTTTCGGCTATCGGCGATGGCAGGCCCATGTAGCCAACAACGAGGTCCAGGCCGCGTCGCAATTCGCGGTGGTGCAGGACGCCGTGCAGTCCGGCAACGAGCAGGCGATGGCCGCGGCGCTCGGGGACTTGCAGAAGAACTATGCGAAGTCGCCGTACGCGGCCTTCGCGAGCGCATCCGTCGCCGGGTACGACGTCGGCAAGAATGAACTGAAACCGGCAGCCGAAGACCTCCAGTGGGCGGTCGCACACAGCAAGGAGCGTGCGCTGCACGCCCTGTTTTCGCTGCGTCTGGCGCAGGTGCAGTTGGCTCAGGGCCAGGCCCGGCAGGCCCTGGATTCGCTGGATGCGCTGCCGAAGGGTGACTACGTGGCGATGGCCGCGGAACTTCGTGGGGACGCCTTGCTCAAACTCGGGGAGATCGACGCGGCCCGCTCGGCGTACCAACAGGCGCTGTCCAAGATGGGCCAGGACGCACCGGGTCGCGGCGCGGTGCAGATGAAGCTGGACAATCTCACGCAGCCGCTGGCTGCCACGACCGGGAAACAGTCCCAATGAAGCACCGTCACCTCCTGCTGTTTCCCTTGTTGGTTGCGATGTTCGCGCTTTCCGGTTGCGGACTGTGGAACAAGATATTCAATCGCGGCTCCGAACTGCAGCCGCCCAGGCCGCTGGTGGAATTCGTGCCGACCGTGCAAGTCCGGAAGGCCTGGTCCACGCGGATCGGTGATGGCGCGGGCCGGTCGGGCGTACGCCTGCAACCGGCTTTCGCGGACGGCAAGCTGTACCTGATCAGCACCGACGGCAAGATCGAGGCATTGGATGCCGCCACCGGCAAGAAGATCTGGGAGCAATCCACGCGCGTCGGCGACGGCATCTGGCCGTTCAAGCGCAAGAAGCCGGGTCCCGACGCCCGCTACGCCGGTGGTCCGACGGTGTTGGGCAGCCTGTTGGTCGTCGGAACCCTGGATGGGCACGTCTACGGCATGGATGCGGCCACCGGCAAGCGCTTGTGGAGCGCCGAGGTCGACAACGAGATCATCTCGCCGCCGGCCATCGATGCGGGCACGGTTTACGTGCGCACCAACTCCGGCTATGTGTACGCGTTCGATGCCAACACGGGCAAGCGCAAGTGGCTCAACGACCAGGCCAACGTGCCCCTGCTGAGCCTGCGCGGCAACGGTCCGCTGCTGGCAGCGCACGGCGTGGTGATGTTCGGCAGCGACGACGGCAACGTCGTCTCGTTGCGTGGCGATACCGGCGCGGTCCAGTGGAAGCTGCCGATCACCAAGGGCCTGGGCAGGACCGACATCCAGAAGTTGAACGACGCCGACGACGCCTTGCAGCTTGACGGCAACACCTTGTACGGCACCGCCTATCACGGCGAACTGGTCGCGATCGATGCCGCGCAGGGCCAACTCCTGTGGAGCCGCAACTTCTCCAGCTACGTGGGAGTCGGCGTGGCCGACACCGAACTGGTTGGCGTCGACAGCGATTCGGTGGTCTGGGCGTTCTCCAAGAATGGCGGCGGCGACCTCTGGAAGCAGGACGCGCTGCAGTACCACTGGCTGACCGCTCCGGCGATCCAGGACAAATACGCGGTCGTCGGTGGCGTCGAGGGTTACGTGCACTGGCTGGACCTGTCCGATGGCAAGCTTGCCGCGCGCGTGCGCCTTTCCAAGGACGCCATCCGCGCCCGGCCGGTCGTCAACGGCGACATGGTGTATGTCGAGGACGTGTCGGGCCACGTGGCGGCGTACCGCATTTCGGGCAGTGCGGGATGACATTGCCCGGGCGGTCGCCCATGGTCTCGGCTTCGATGGAACGCGCGGCAAGCACGATCGTCAAAGGCGCGCAGGCTCCGCGGCGCACAGCGAGGCCGACGTCCATCGCCATGACGTCCTTGGCCTGACTTTTCACGCGCCTGTGCGATCATCCACGATCGCTTCTCGGGTGAATCGCCGGACCGACTGAAGCGTTCTGGCTGCTGGAGTCCGGAACGGCCTTGCAAGCCGCCTCCATGGGAGAGGGCTCCCTGGCCTGAACTTTCACGAAAGCCGCTTCGGGTGGAACATTCATCAACGGTCTCTTGAAGCGCCAAACCATGCTCCCGGTAGTCGCCCTGGTCGGCCGGCCCAACGTCGGCAAATCCACGCTCTTCAATGCGTTGACGAAGAGCCGCGACGCGCTGGTGGCGGACCTTCCGGGCGTCACCCGCGACCGTCATTACGGCGTTTGCCGGCTGGGCGGGTGTCCCTTCGTGCTGGTCGATACCGGTGGGCTTTCGGGCGAGCGCGTGGATATCGATGCGCTGACCGAAAGGCAGGTGCAGTTCGCGATCGACGAGGCCAGTGCATGCGTGCTGCTGGTTGATGCACGCGAGGGCCTGCTCCCGCAGGATCGCGCGATCCTCGATCGCCTGCGCCGCACAGGCAAGCCGGTGTTGCTGGCCGTCAACAAGACCGACGGGCTCGATCCACAGGCCGCGCTGGCGGAATTTTCGGCGCTCGGCGTCGCGGCGACATTCGCGATCGCCGCCGCGCACGCACGCGGGCTCGATGCCCTGCTGGGCGCCGTGCTGCCCTTGCTGCCGGTCGACGCCGATGCCGACGCACGCGGCGAAGACCTGGAACAAATGGCGGGCACCCGTGTCGCCGTCGTGGGCCGGCCCAACGTCGGCAAATCCACGCTGGTCAACCGCCTGCTCGGCGAAGAGCGCGTCGTCGTGTCCGACATCGCCGGCACCACGCGCGATTCGATCCACGTGCAGCTCGAACGCGACGGCAGGCAATACGTCCTGATCGATACCGCCGGCGTGCGCCGCCGCGGCCGCGTCGAGGACGCGCTGGAGAAATTCAGCGTCATCAAGACCCTGCAATCGATCGCCGCGGCCGAAGTCGCGGTGGTGATGCTGGACGCGGGGGAAGGTGTCACCGACCAGGACCTGGCCTTGATCGGACAGGTGCTCGACGCGGGGCGTGCACTGGTGATCGCAGCCAACAAGTGGGACGGCCTCGCGCAATACGACCGCGAACGTTGCAAGGCCGGACTCGAGCGCAAGCTCGATTTCGTCGCGTGGGCGCGGATCGTGTTCCTGTCCGCCAAGCACGGTTCGGGGTTTCGCGAATTGATGCGCGCCGTCGATCGTGCCGGCACGGCAGCGGCGCGTGAACTGGGCACGTCGGACCTCACGCGTTCGCTGGAAAAGGCCGTCGCGGCGCACCAGCCGCCATTGGTCCGCGGGCATGCGCCGAAGCTGCGCTTCGCGCATCCCGGTGGCAACCATCCACCCACCATCGTGATCCACGGCACCCGCACCAAGCACATCGCGGACAGCTACCGCCGCTATCTGGAAAACTTCTTCCGCAAGCGCTACAAGCTCGAGGGCACGCCCATCCGGATCGAATTCCGCGAGGGCGAGAATCCCTATGCAGGCAAGCGCAACGTGCTCACCGAAAGCCAGCAACGCAAACGCAGGCGGATGATTCGCCATGTGCGGGGACGCTGACGATACCCTTGTCGCGATCCTGGCCGGCGGCGCCGGCGCGCGCGTCGGTGGCGATGACAAGGGATGGCTGTCCGTATGCGGCAGGCCGCTGATCGAGCACGCCGTCGCGCGCCTGCGACCGCAGGGCGCGCGAATGTTGATCGCGGCAAACCGCAACGTCGATGGATACGCGTGCCACGCACCGGTCGTGCACGACGAAACCGGTACGCATGCGGGACCGCTGGCGGGGCTGGTGGCGATCTTCGGTTTCATCGCCGCCAACCGGCATGCGCTGCCGCGCTGGTTGCTGACGGTGCCGGTGGACTGCCCGGATCCGCCTGGCGACCTGGCGGCTCGCCTGCGCGCGGGATTGGACGACCACGCTCAGTCGCGCTGCGCACGACTGGTTCATGCCGGCAAGCCCGAGCCCTTGTTCGCGATGTACCGCATCGGAAGTGACCCCGAGGCGTGGCTGGCCTGCGCGCGCAACGCCCTGCGCGAGCACGGTTCGCCGCAGCGCTGGCAAGCCGCGCTCGCCGCGATCGACGTGCCGGCCCCGACCTTCCACAATCTCAACACGCCAGATGATTTCCGGGAGTATGCACGCTCGCATGCCGTCAGTTGATCAACCGACCCGCATCGGCCTCGAACAGGCGCTGCAGATTGTCGCGGCGCGCGCGGCGCAGCATCGCCTGCCGGTCGAGACGGTTTCGCTTGCAGACGCACCCGGTCGCGTTTCCGTCGACGACGTGCGCGCGCCGTGGCCGCTGCCGCCATTCGCGAATGCCGCAATGGACGGGTTCGCGTTGCATGGCGCGGACCTGCCGCGTGACGGAGAACGTGCATTCGCTCTGGTCGGCGAGGTGTTCGCCGGTGCATCCTCGGTTCCCGATGTTCGAGCGGGCCAGTGCGTGCGCGTCACCACCGGCGCGCCGATGCCGCCGGGTGCCGATACGGTCGTGATCAAGGAGAACGCCCTCGTCGCCGGCGACCGCGTCTTGGTCAATGCGGGCGAGAGGCCCGGCGCCAATGTGCGTGCGGCTGGCGAGGATTACGCCGAAGGCGATCTCGCGGTGCCCGCCGGTACGCCGCTGGCCGCGGCGCACCTCGCGCTGCTGGCCGCGTGCGGCGTCGCCGAAGTGACGGTCCGCCGCCAGCCGCGTGTCGCCGTGATCGCGACCGGTGACGAACTGGTGCCGGCCGGGCAACCGCTCGGCTTCGGCCGCATCCATGACTCCAACGGCGCCATGCTTGCCGCCCTGGCACGCGAGTCCGGTGCGCGCGTGGTGCTGCAGCGTCGCGTACGCGACGAACCGGAGAGTCTGCGCGGAGCGCTGCTCGAAGCCGCCATGGAGGCCGACGTCATCGTCAGCAGTGGTGGCGTCTCGGCGGGCGAGGCCGACCATCTGGCCGGCGTCACGCGCGAGCTCGGCGAAATCCACTTCCACAAGGTTCGCCTGAAGCCGGGCATGCCGACCCTGTTTGCCGGTATCGGCGCCTGCCTGTACTTCGGGCTGCCCGGCAACCCGGTCGCATCGGCGGTCACCTTCCGGGTGTTCGTGCGACTCGCCATGCGAGCCATGCTAGGCGTTGCCGAGCTGCCGCAGCCACGCCATGCGCGCCTCGACGCACCATTGCACAAGCGTCACCCGCGCGCGGAGTTCGCGCGCTGCAAGCTTTATTCCGACGCCAACGGCGTGCAATGGGCGACGGTGCACGCAAGCCAGGGCTCGGCGATGCTGCGTGGACTGGTGGAAACCGATGCACTGGCCTTGTTGCCGGAGGGCGAGAGGGAATTCCGGCGCGGGGACGTCGTCACCTTGTGGCCCGGGTGATGCGTGATAATGCCGACATGGCCATTCCCGAAATCAACCCCGGCGAAGCCCTGCGGCGCGTGCGCGACGGTGCCTTGCTGCTGGACGTGCGCGAGAGCTTCGAGCATGCCACCGGCCTGGCCAGCGGCGCGATCCCGTTGCCGCGTGGCGACATCGCCTGGCGTATCGCCGAGGTGGCCCCCGATCCGGACGCGGACATCCTGACCATCTGCGCGCATGGCCAGCGTTCGCTGATGGCGGCGCAGATGTTGCGGGGCATGGGTTATACCCATGTCACCTCTGTCGCGGGCGGCACCGCGCGCTGGATCGAGGAGGGCCTGCCGATGGCCCGTCCCGGTGGCGACGAGGATTTTTACGACCGCTATTCGCGCCACCTGAGCCTGCCCGAGGTGGGAGAGGCCGGCCAACGCAGGCTGGAAGCCGCACGGGTCGTGGTGCTCGGCGCGGGTGGGCTGGGGTCGCCCGCTGCGCTCTATCTCGCCGCTGCCGGAGTCGGCACGCTGGTGATCGCCGATGACGACGTGGTCGAGCGCAGCAACCTGCAGCGCCAGATCCTGCACGCTGAGAACCGCATCGGGCAGCCCAAGTTGCAGTCGGCCGTGCACGCGGTGCACGACATCAATCCGCGGGTCGGCATCCAGGGACTGCCCGAGCGGGTCACTTCCAGGAACGTCGAATTGCTGCTCGAGGGTGCCGACGTGGTGCTGGATGGCGCCGACAATTTCGCGACGCGCTACCTGCTCAACGATGCCTGCGTGAAACTCGGCAAGCCGCTGGTGTACGGCGCGGTGCAGCGCTTCCAGGGGCAGGCCAGCGTGTTCGATGCCGGTCGCAGGCGCGGAACGGCGCCTTGCTACCGATGCCTGTTTCCGCAGCCACCCGCGGCGGAAGACGCGCCGAACTGCTCGGAAGCAGGCGTGCTGGGCGTGTTGCCGGGCGTGATAGGCCTGCTGCAGGCCACCGAGGCGATCAAGCTGATCCTCGGCATCGGCGAGCCGCTGGTCGGGCGCGTGCTGATGTTCGATGCGCTGGCGATGCGCTTCCACGAGACCCGCCTCGCGCCGGATCCTGAGTGTCCCGTGTGTGCGCCGGGCAGGCCCTTCCCGGGTTACATCGACTACGCCGCGTTCTGCGCCGGGCGTTGAGCGTCAGTCATCGGTGCGGTGCGTGCGGTGGTCCTGCGCGCGGCGTTGCGAGGCCTCGAACGCCGCGAGCTGCTCTGGGGTTGCCTGTTTCTGGTGCCGCGCCTTCCATTCCTCGAACGGCATGCCGTAGATCACTTCGCGGGCTTCTTCGCGGGTGAGGTCGAGCAGGCGCTCGTCGGCGGCTTCGCGGTACCAGTCGGCCAGGCAGTTGCGGCAGAAGCCGGCCAGGTTCATCAGGTCGATGTTCTGCACGTCGGGACGTTCTTCGTTGAGATGTCGCAGCAGGCGGCGGAACACGGCCGCCTGCAATTCGGTGGATTCGATCATCGCGGTTTTTCCTAGGGTCAACGGTTGCCGGTGGCTTGTAATCCAGATGCAGGGTAAGGCGACCGTCGATGATCACGCTAGCGTGTCTGCCTGCGCGCCTGCCGTGACCTGCGTAACGAATGTGGAGGGCGGCGCCTGTTCGGTGCGCCATTGTGTGCCCTCCGCCGCACGCCGATAATGCACGTTTTGGGGTACACCGACGCCATGACTGCGCGCATTCTCGACGGACGCAAGATCGCGGGCGAAGTGCTGGATCGCGTGGCCACCGGGGTGCGGGCCAGGGTCGCCGCCGCCCGTGAGCCGCCCGGACTGGCCGTGGTGCTGGTCGGGCTCGACCCGGCATCCGCGGTTTACGTGCGCAACAAGCGCAAGGCCTGCAAACAGGTGGGTTTCCGGACTTTCGACTTCGACCTGCCGGCCGACACCAGCGAGGCCGACCTGTTCGCGCTGGTGGACCGCCTGAACACCGATCCTGAGGTCCACGGCATCCTCGTGCAATTGCCGCTGCCGCCGCACGTAAACGCAGCCGCCTTGATCGACCGCATCGACCCGCGCAAGGATGTCGATGGCTTCAGCGCCGTCAACCTCGGCCAGCTTGCCCTGAGGCGCTTCGGCCTGCGTCCTTGCACGCCCAAGGGCGTGATGACGCTGCTCGGCCATACCGACCGACCGGTGCGCGGCCGCCACGCGGTGGTGGTGGGCGTGTCCAACCACGTCGGGCGTCCTCTGGCGCTGGAATTGCTGATCGCCGGCTGCACCACGACCTGTTGCCACAAGTTCACGCAGGGGCTGGACCAGTACGTCCGCCAAGGCGACATCGTGATCGCGGCGGTGGGCAGGCCCGGCATCGTCAAGGGTGGATGGATCAAGCCCGGCGCAGTGGTGATCGATGTCGGCATCAACCGCATGGACGACGGCCGCCTCGTCGGTGACGTGGAATTCGACGCCGCCGCCGAGCGCGCCGCCTGGATCACGCCGGTTCCGGGTGGCGTCGGGCCGATGACCGTGGCGACGCTGATGGAAAACACGCTGGAGGCCGCGCAGGCTCTGGATGCGTGATCGCCGCTGCGCCGGGACCATACTGCACCCTGGCTCACAGCGCGTGCGCCGGGCATTTCAGGCGATGTTTATCCGCACTTGCTTCATGCGTGACGCGGCGCCGGACTTGATGATCACGGAAGACCTCGGACAATCGAAGTGCATTGCCAGCAGTGCGATCAATTCCGCGTTGGCCCTGCCGTCCACCGGTGGCGCATTCAAGTGCGCCGTCCAACTGCCATCGCCAAGCTCCTCCAGGCGGCTCGCGCGTGCACCGGGTTTGACCCTGACCGACAGGATTCGGCTCATGCCGACCATTTTGCATTGCCGTCT
>JAJXWZ010000234.1 GCA_021781345.1 Pseudomonadota bacterium | reverse complement strand
CCTCTTGATGGTCGGCCTGGTGTGGCTGGGCATCGTGATGGGCTTCGTGCCCCAGATCGTCCACCGGCTCGAGAGCCACGCACGCCCCTACCCGGTCATCGTGCATTTCCACGCCGCGGCGATGGTCACCTGGCTTTGTCTGTTGACAGCCCAGGTAATGTTGGTCCGCGCCAAACGCACGGACCTGCACCGCCGGCTGGGCATCGCCGGAATGTACCTCTACCCGCTGATGGTCGTGCTCGGCGTCGCGACCGCTGTCGCCGTGAACCGCAGCGAGGTCGGCACGCCCCATTTCGATCCCGGATTCATCAGCATCCAGCTGGCGGACATGCTGAACTTCGCCACGCTCGCCAGCGCCGCGTTCTGGTTCCGCCGCATTCCCTCGGCGCACAAACGTTTCATGATCCTGGCAACGATCTTCATCGCCGATGCCGGCTACGCCCGCTGGTGGGGCAGAACCCTCATCCCGCTGTTGAGCGGGGGCCACGCCACAGCCGGCTACTGGGCGAACGCCGCCGGGTTTTACCTTGGCGATTTCCTGCTGGTGGTCGTGATGGGCGCCTACGACCTGATCACCCGCCGTCGCCTGCACCCAGCCTTCATCTTCGGCGCGGTGTTCGGGCTGACCTGGGAAGCCGTTTCGCTGTGGCTGTACATGAGTCCCTGGTGGAAGCCGGTGGCCATGAAATTGCTGGGGCTGTAAGCCCGGGGAAATCCGGTCGGGCTTGGCACCAGGGATCGCCGCGACGGCGACGCGCGCGAGCCGAAGCCCGCTCCACTCAACCGGACTGCGCGGTTTGCAACGGTGCCGGTTTCGATCCGCCGCGACTGGCATCGATCCACAGGAACAGGAACGGGACTAGGTAGATCAGCACGTTGCCGAGGACGTCGCCGCGGACGCCCGTGCCGGCCCCGGAATAAGGGCCACCGAAGGCTTCCGCCGTCGCCCACACCGCGAGGGAGTACAGCACGCCGAACGGTATGACCACGCGCATCCATTGGCCGCTCAGCAGGCCGATGGCGATCGCGGTCTCGGCCAGCGCCACGACGACCGCGACGATGACCGGCCCGATCGCATGGATGACCGCGGCGACGAACATGAGCCAGACCGCCACCCAGTGCGGCTGGCCCGGGATCACCGACGTGATCTGGCTGCTGAAATGCAACAGGAACGCCGGAAGCCACTTCAGCGCGGCATCGAACAACCACAGCAGGCCGAACGCGATGCGCGCCACCTGCCATGTGCGCGGATCAGGCCCTGCCGCATCGATGCCGCGACTTTGCAGCACGGGGACCACCGACAACACGAACAGGAAGGCGATGGCATACGCCATGAAAACGCCGGGATCGGTTTGTCCGCCGCCGTAGGGAAATCCGAACCCGTTCAAGCACACCCAGCAGACCAGGCTGTAGACGATGCCGACGCGCGCGGCAAGGGCGACCTGCCTGCGGATCAACAACGCGACACCGAGCAGGACGGCAATCGCGACCATGATGCCCGCGACGATTCCGGCACCAATCGCTTGCGTGCCGTGCACGCCCGCCAGCAGCAAAGGCTGGATCCAGCCCGGCACCGCCGACGCAGCCTTCGACAACGCGTGGACCAGCGAGGCACCGGCATCACCGCCGGCCAGCCAGGCCGAAGCCTGGAACGCGGCATTGATCAACCACGCCACGCCGAACGCCGCGAGCAACACGCGCAGCTTGCGACCTTGCGCAGCGTCGTAGGGAATCGTCATGTTCGCATTCATGCCAAGCTCCGGAGATTCGTGGATCGGGAGGGCCGCGCTGCCGGATCGGGGCGGTATGCGCGTACCGAGGCGTCAAACCGCCGATCCTGGCCTATGCCCTATCGTGACAAGCAGGCGGAATCGACAGTTCAATATAAAGGACGCCGCACCCCGATGCTTGCGCGGGGATTGTCGATTCGACCCGTCGTGGTTCGTCGTGGGAACGGAAGCTGCGCCTTGCGCCGGCCCCCGTCAACCCCGAGGAGGAGACATCACATGAGTCACCATGACACTTACCTCGCCATCTTCATCGGCAGCAAGAACAGTCCGCGCATGATGGAATGGAACGCACTTCCGGAAGCGGAACGCCAAGCCAGGTTTGAACGCGGGCTGGCGGCATGGAAAGCCTGGAACGAACGGCACCGGGATGCGATCGTCGGCATGGGTGGTCCGCTCGGCAAGACGAGGCAGGTCTCGCCGCAAGGCATCGAGGATGTCGTCAACGAACTCGCCGGCTTCACGATCGTCAAGGCCGACTCGCACGTAGCCGCCGCGAAGCTGTTCGAGAACCACCCGCACTTCAAGATCTTCCCCGGCGAGTCAGTGGAGGTCATGCCCGTGTTGCCGATACCTGGCGAGTGAGGCACCACGGACCACCGACGAGCGGCTGGAGGACGCCGTGGCGCTTTCGGGCGATGGCGTGCTGGTGTTCGGGTCGGACTCGGACGATCCGCCCACGCGTCGCCGCACCCGCTTCCAGTTTCCCCGCATCGTTCGGGCCGGGTCGCCGCAGCGCCGAATCCATTCCGCGTCGGCGGTCCGCGACCCGCAGGCACACGAACGGAACCAGACGCAGGTCAGGACAGTGCCGAGGACGCCGCCACCACCTGGTTGCCGCCCTGCTGCTTGGCCCGGTAAAGCGCTTCATCCACGCGTTTCAACACTGTGTCCTGATCATCACCGGGTTCGATCATGGTGGCCCCGAATGAAGCCGTCACCTGCCGGGTCGCCGCGACCGGCAGGCCGGCGATAGCCACCCGCAGGCGGTCCGCCATCGCTTGCAGACCCGGCGCATCGATGTCTGTCACGATCACGAGGAACTCCTCGCCGCCCCAGCGCGCGATGCACTTGCCCGTGCGCAGCAATGCCTGGCAGGCACGCGCGACCGCCTGCAAAACCTGGTCGCCGACCGGATGGCCGTGCGTATCGTTGATCGCCTTGAAGTCGTCGAGGTCGAGCATGATCACGCCGGCGGGCGTCGCATCGCGCAGCGTGTCCCGCAACACCCGCTCGCCGAGCAACCGGCTTTGCACGCCCGTCAACGGATCCCGTTGCAACATCACCTCCATCCGGTTGCGTTCCGATGCCAGCCGCCGGACCTTGCCCGCGAGTCCACGCTGCACGGGCAGCAGCACGACCACCATCAGGCTGACCGGTCCGTACGCGAGCAGAAGGTCGCTGCCCCGCGGCGCCCACATTTCGGCGTGGTGCATCAGCAAATACACCAGTACCGGCAGCGCGATCAGCACCCAGCTCAGTCCGGCCGCGACAAAGGCGGCCCGGCCAGGGACGAAGATCATCAGCATCACCAGATACACCACGAACAGCGATGTCACCGGCGGCAGGATCGCGATCAACCGGACGCCGGGGTCGAGGCTCGCCTCCAGCGTGTACAGCCAGGCTGGCGCCACCAGCGCGAGGCCGGCTGCGAGCAGGGCGATGCGCGCGATGCCGTGGACCCACGCGGGCCGCCGCAGCAAGGCGATGATCAGCCCACCGTAGAGCACGGCAATGGCGGGCGGCACGACCAGGTCCATCACGCGGGGTACCGGCGCCAGCCAATGGATCGCGGTGGCGCACAGGCTTGCGAACAGCGCCAACGCCAGCATGATCATGACCGCGACGCGGACGTAGCGTTCTTCGGAGTCTTGCTCTTGCATCGAAGCAACCAGTGGAATCCACCAGCGAGTTTAATCGCCGCCGTTCCGTGCACGCGGCAAGCGTTCACGGTAACGTGACCGGCATCATCGCCGGATCGCGCGGTGACGCAAGCTTCGGCAGGCCGACGGGTTTCAAACGCCCGCAATGCGGCCGTGTCGATCACGCGGGCCGCCGCTCGTCGTCAAGACAAACGGCCACCTCGATCCGCACACGGGAACCTCGACATGCGCAAGCTCATCGTTGCCGCCTTCACCAGCCTCGACGGCGTCATGCAGGCGCCCGGCGGGCCGCGGGAAGACACCAGCGGCGGCTTCGCCCACGGCGGCTGGATCTGGCCGTTTGCCGACGGCGCCGGCGAAGTGATGGGCGGGGTATTCGAGCGCCCGTTCGAGCTGCTGCTCGGACGCCGCACCTACGACATCTTCGCCGCCTACTGGCCGCAGGTGGCCGCGGACGCGCCGCACCGTGGCCTTGCCGACCGCTTCAACGGCACCGCCAAGTACGTTGCGACCCACCACCCGGACGCCCTCGCCTGGTGCCACAGCCACGACCTCGGGACGGACGTCGTCGCCAGCGTGCGCCGGCTCAAGCTCGGCGACGGTCCCGACCTCGTCACCCAGGGCAGCAGCCAGTTGCTGCACCAGTTGCTGGCCACCGACCTGGTCGACGAACTGCTACTGCTGGTCTATCCGATCGTGCTCGGCTGCGGCAAGCGCCTGTTCGACAACGGATCGAAGGCGTCCACCTTCCGGCTGGAAGCCTCCAGAGCCACGCCGGGCGGGGTGGTGGTCAGCCGCTACGTCCGCGCGGGCGAGGTACGGACAGGATCGTTCGAGTGAGCCCGTGGCGAGCGCTGGCCCCGCCAAAAAGGGGGGCAAAATCTTTTTTCCGATGGCACGCGCGCAAAGGCCCAATGTGGGTTACACTGTCTAGGCAGCGCTTGGGGCAAATTCGGATGCACTGCACAATCTTTGCGGCGAGTTCGCCTCACTCCATGCCGTAAATCTTCCACAGTGTTAAAAAGGTCATGTGTCATGGCGGAACGCCAAAGCGGTACAGTCAAGTGGTTCAACGATGCCAAGGGCTTCGGTTTCATCACCCCGGAAAGCGGCGACGACTTGTTCGTCCATTTCCGTGCCATCCAGGGCGACGGCTTCAAGTCGCTGCAGGAAGGCCAGAAGGTCACCTTCATCGCGGTGAAGGGCCCGAAGGGCATGCAGGCGGACCAGGTGCAGGTGGCTTAAAGCCTCCCAGCCAAGCTTGCGAAAAAGCCCGCTTCGGCGGGCTTTTTCATGCCCACCGCTCTTGTGACGCCATCCAAGTGGCGCGATTGCGGCGAGCAAATACGACCTCGTGGCGCGCATGACCTGACAGCGTGCCCTGACCGCAATTCGCGCCTTCCCGTTGCCGGATCGGGTGTATAGTGCCCTCGGCAGCAGGCCATCAAATGCCCGCCAAGCGGATACAGGCCCGCTGCGGAGGCGAAGGTGAAAGCCTTCATCCTGTGGCTCCTGCAGGTCGGCGCCATCCTCTTCGCTGCATTGATGGCAGGTTGCGCGGTCCTGCCCGCCGCCAGACCCGGCGACGTGACGCCGCTGTTCCGGGACGCACTGTTCAAGCCACCGGCCAGGCCGGTCGACATCCGGGCGATATTTGCCGTCGACGCTTCGATGCGGCGTTTCCTGGCCGCACAAATCGTCCCGCTGACGCGTCACGAGGACGCACGACACGCCCTCCTCGGCGCGCTGAGCGGAAAACTCCGGATCGATTACGACTCGGAGAAAACCCGTACCGCATCGCAAACGTTCGCGGCACGCGAAGGCAATTGCCTGTCGCTGGTGATCATGGCGGCGGCGTTCGCCAGGCAACTCGGCATTCAGGTGACCTATCAGGAGGTGTATGACCTCGACACGTGGTCGCGTGATGACGGATTCACCATCCTCAGCCAGCACGTGAACCTGGTGCTGGGTTCCCGGGGACCGAGCATCAGGCTGTTCCCCGAAGAGGCCATCCCGATGATCGTGGATTTCCTGCCGCCACGGCAGGTGGCAGACGCCGTATCCCGGCCGATCCCGGAGCAGACCGTCGTCGCGATGTACCTGAACAACCGCGCGGCCGAGATCATGGTCGGCGGCGACGTCGATCGCGCCTACTGGTTCGCGCGCGCGGCCCTCGAGGCCGATCCGGGGTTCGTGAACGCCGCCAATACACTCGGCGTCATCTACCTCGAAAGGAAGCATCCGGCGTCGGCCGAACGCGCCATGCGCTACGCGCTGCAACGCGACCCTGACAACATTCCGGCATTGTCCAACCTGTCGAAATTGCTCGCGGCGGAAGGCCGCACCACGGAAGCGCGGCTCCTGGCGGAAAGACTGGCCCGGCTCCAGCGCCATCCGCCATTCGAGTTCTACGATCGCGGCGTGGCGGCAATGCGGGCGGGCCGATTCAGGCAGGCTGCGCGACTGTTCGAAAAGGCGATCTCGCGACGTCCCTACGACGTCCAGTCGCACTTCCAGTTGGCGATCGCCGAAGCGCACCTTGGCCACATGCGGAGGGCACGCGCGCAACTGCAACTGGCAGAGAAGAACAGCACCACCCCGGAATCGCGCGCCATCTACGCGGCCAAGCTGCGGCACCTGGAAGCGTTGAACTGAGGTCGCTGCACGTCACCCGGTGCGGCACCAATCGTTGCGCCGTCTTCATCGGCGATGCCGATCGCCGCCACTGCTTCCCGTTGCTGCACCACGCGACGGCCAAACGTGCCATCGCGATTCACGGCCATGTCGCGATGGGCACACGCGTGCACCTGCTGCTGGCGGCATCCGACGCCGACACGCTTGCCCGGGCAATAGCGGGGGTCCAGCGTTCCATGTCGATCTCGGCCTGATCGAGGATCCGCTGGTACCGCCACATCCGCGTCCCGGCACTCCGGTCTGGAACCGGACTGCGCGTTCCGCAGCCTGTCGCGACTTGTTGCAGCGAGCCATGGGCCGGGACGACGCGGCTGAAATCCGCACTTGCCTGCAACCGGAACGAGCATGGGGCAACCCGCACTTCCAGGCGATGTCGGAGCGCCCCGTCCGGACAAGGCCACGGGGACGACCTCGCCGGCCTCGATTAACTCCGTCTCCTTTTGATGGCGGCGGCGAAATCCTCGCTGTCGACACGATCGCGATTGCCGTGTTTGGCGGCGTACATCACCTGGTCGGCGTGCTTCAGCAAGGCTTCCGCGTTGGCGCCGTCGGCGGGAAACATGGCCACGCCTATGCTCGCGTCCAGTTGAAACAGCCCTTCGGGCAGCCGGCACGGCTCCATCAGGCTCGCCCGCAAGCTGTCGGCAACGACGCGCGCGGCTTGCGCGTCCCGGAAATCGGGCAGCAG
>JAJXWZ010000140.1 GCA_021781345.1 Pseudomonadota bacterium | reverse complement strand
CGAAACCGTCGCTATCCGCGTTGGATTTGGCGACATTCGCGCCCTCGGTCTTGTCGGCGCCACCGAGGCCGGCCGCGTCGAGGATGTGCGTGCCAAGTCCCAGCTTGCGGGCCGTCTCCTTGGCGATCGCCAGCGCATCGCCGGTCACCATCTTGATCTTCACGCCCATGCGGGCGGCTGTCGCGATGGTTTCGCGGGCGTCTTCGCGCGGCGGATCGAACAGCGGCAGCACGCCTACGAACCGCCACGGACCTTCGCCATCGGCGCGCGCGACGCCCAGCGAGCGGAACCCGAGTGCCGCGAACTCGTCGACTGCCTTTTCGACCTCGACTCCGACATCGTTGGCGTTGGCCGACAACGCCATGATGACCTGTGGCGCGCCTTTGGTGACCTTGAACGCCGTGCCCTGCGCGTCCTTGATGGCCGCTTCGGTGCGCTTGTGCACTGGGTCAAACGGAGTGAAGTGGACGATCGCGAATTCCTTCAGCGCGTCCTTGTCGCTCAACCCGGCCAGAACCGCGAGGTCGATGGTGTCGTTGTTGTCCGCACGCGAGGCCAGCGCGCCGTCGAGGATGACTTGTTGCTGCGCGTTGCCTTCCACGCAGAATGGCTCGCCGAGCGTCAACTTGTTCTGTGTGAGGGTGCCGGTCTTGTCGGCGCACAGAACGTCCACGCCGGCCAGCTCCTCAATCGACACCAGCCTGCTGACGATGGTCTTCTTAACGGCCAGCATGCGAGCGCCGACTGCCATCGTCACCGACAGCACGGTGGGCATCGCCACCGGGATCGCTGCCACTGTCAGTACCAGCGCGAATTGCACCGTCGCCAGGATGCGGTCGCCGCGCAGGATTGCAGCCACGATGATCACCGCCACCAGCGTGACGGCCAGTCCGATCAGGTAATTGCCGATCCTCAAGACCGCCTTCTGGAAGTGGCTGACGGTATGCGCCTCCGCCACCAGCGACGCGGTCTTGCCGAAATAGGTGTTCCTGCCGGTGCCATACACCAGTGCGTCGATTTCGCCCTGGCGGACGATCGAGCCCGAGAAAACCGCGTCGCCGGGTTTGCGGTCGACCGGCAGCGATTCGCCCGTCAGCGCGGACTGGTCCACTTCGATCGGGTCGCCGTCGGTCAGACGCGCGTCCGCGGGCACGATGTCACCCAGGCGCAGGCGGATCACGTCGCCGGGGACCAGTTGGCGCGCTGGAACGCGGGTCCACCTGCCGTCGCGCTTCACCCGGGCGTTGATCGCAAGGTCGGCCTTCAGGGCTTCGATGGCGTTGCCGGCCTGGTGTTCTTCCCAGAAGCCGACTACCGCGTTGGTGAAAAGCAGCAGCAGGATGATGAAGAAGTCCGGCCAGTGCCCGACCACGGCCGAGAGGATCACGGCTGCCTCGATCATCCACGGGATCGGGCCCCAGAAGTAACCTAGGAATTTCAGGAGCGGATTGGGCTTCCTTTCCGCGATCTCGTTCGGCCCGTAGCGCGTGAACCGTTGCTGCGCTTCCGGCTGCGACAGGCCATCAGGTGAGGTGCCCAGTGTCTTCTCGAGCTCCGGCAGGGGCAGCGACTTCAGATCGCTCGCGCCGGGCTCGGCCTTGGGGGTGGCAGCAGTTTTCATGGCTGCGATCCAGTGCTGGAAAGGGTCTTGCGTTGCCACGGGGATGGCGGACGCCGTTGCGCCCGCCGGCTGCCGGAACATCCGCGGCAAGTAGCTTCGCCACTCCGCACCGGATGCAGCGTAGGGGTGCGATGCATGTTCATCGTGCCTCGTCCGATACAGCATCCAGGGCATGCCGCGCGATCATGCCTTCCTCGTCGGTCGGAATCACGCGCACCTGGATTTGGCTGCCGGGTGAACTGATCACGTCGGCATCGGCTGCATTGGCAGCGGCGTCCAGCGCCACCCCGAGCCAGGCCAGCCGTTCGCATACCATCGCGCGTACCGGCGGGGCGTGTTCGCCGATGCCGGCCGTGAACACGATGCCGTCGACGCCGCCCAGCGAACTTGCCAGCGCCCCGACCTCGCGGGCGGCCCGGAACGCGAACAATTCGACCGCCTCGCGCGCATGCGGGTCGTTGCTGGCCAGCAAGGTGCGCATGTCGCTGGCGATGCCGCCGGAAACGCCGAGCAGGCCGGACTCCCGGTACAGCATCTGCTCGACCTGTTGCGCGTCCATCCCGCGCTGTCGTTCGAGATACAGCACGACGCCGGGATCGAGGTCGCCGCAACGCGTGCCCATCACCAGCCCGTCCAGTGCCGTGAACCCCATGGTGGTGTCGACACTGCGGCCGGCGTGCATTGCGCACAGGCTGGCGCCGTTGCCGAGATGCGCGGCGATCAAGCGTCCGCTGGCCAGTCGCGGATCGAGTGCCAGCAAGCGCTGGGCGATGTATTCGTAAGACAGGCCGTGGAAACCGTAACGGCGCACGCCCTCGCCTTCCAGCGCGCGTGGCAACGCGAACAGGCTGGCGATGCGCGGCATCGCGTGATGGAATGCCGTATCGAAGCACGCCACCTGCGGCAGCCGCGGACGCGCCTGCGTGATCGCGCGGATCGGCGCGAGGTTGTGCGGTTGGTGCAGCGGCGCCAATGGGGTCAGTGCGTCCATGGCGTCCAGCACTTCCGGGGTTACCAGGCATGGGGCGACGAAGCGCGTGCCGCCGTGGACCACACGGTGGCCGACGGCGCGCAACGCATCGTCCCCGAGCCGGGCTTCGGCCCAGCCGATCACTTCTTCCAGGAGTTCCCGGAAATCCACCTGGCTGCCGGACCAGCGGCGCTCGCCCAGGGTCTCGCCGCGCGCGTCGCGTGCCACGAAATGCGGGGTCGATTCGAGCCGTTCGACTTCACCACGCGCGGTTGGCACCAGCCCGCCAGTGCCGTGGATCTCGAACAACGCGAATTTGATGCTCGACGAGCCGGCGTTGAGGACCAGGATCGCATCGGTCATGGCGACACTGCCTCGCCGGCACGAATCGTTGCCGCGGCATGCCGGCGCGCAAGCAGCACCGCGACCGCGCAAGATGCCAGGCGTATCCGCTCGCTGTCGGCACGGCTGGTCAGGATGATGGGCACGCGCGCGCCGAGCACCACCCCGGCGGCGTCCGCGCCGGCGAGGAAGATGAGTTGCTTGGCGAGCATGTTGCCGGCTTCCAGGTCGGGTACCAGCAGGATGTCGGCCTGTCCCGCCACCGGCGAGACGATGCCCTTCTCGGCCGCCGCCGCCGGGTTCACCGCGTTGTCGAAGGCGAGCGGGCCGTCTACCAGTGCGCCGCTGATCTGGCCGCGATCGGCCATCTTGCACAGCGCCGCCGCGTCCAGGGTCGAGCGGATCGCGGGATTCACCGTCTCCACCGCCGAAAGCAACGCGACGCGGGGCGTCTCGATACCCATCTCGTGCGCGAGGTCGACCGCGTTCTGCACGATGTCGCGCTTCTGTTCGAGGTCCGGCGAGATGTTGACCGCGGCATCGGTGATCAGCAGCGGTTTCGGATAGGTCGGCACGTCCATCAGGTATACGTGGCTGAGGCGCTTGCCGGTGCGCAATCCGCTGTCCGGTGCCAGCACCGCGTGCAGCAGCTCGTCGGTGTGCAGCGAGCCCTTCATGAGCATGGCGGCCTCGCCGTCGCGCACCAGCGCCACCGCGCGGTCCGCGGCGGCGTGGCTGTGCGGCGTATCGACGAGGCGGCAGCCGCCGATGTCGACCTTGGCCGCCGCGGCCGCCGCGAGAATCTTCGCCCTGGGTCCGACCAGGATCGGCTCGATCAATCCCGCACGCGCGGCTTCGACCGCCGCGCCGATCGCGTTGTCGCTGCAAGGATGCACGACCGCGACCGGGATCGGTGCCTGCCCCGCCGCGCGCGCGAGCAGGGCCCGCAAACGTTCGTGGCGATTCAGTTGCACGTCCGGCAGTTCCATCCGCGGGCGCAGTACCTTGCGCGCGGGGGCGCGCACGTAGGCGGTGCCCGTGATCACGACCTCGCCGCCCTGGTTGGTGCAGCGGCAATCGAGGACGACGTCGCCATTCCCGGGGCGCTTTTCGGTCACCGTCAGCGTTGCGGTGATGGTGTCGCCGATCGCGACGGGATGCAGGAAGCGCAGGTCCTGGCCGAGGTAGATGGTGCCCGGCCCGGGCAATTCCGTGCCGAGCACGGCGGAGATCAGGCCCGCTTCCAGCAGCCCCTGCGCGATGATCTCGTGGAACATGTCGGTCGCGGCATAGGCCGGGTCCAGGTGCGCGGGGTTCACATCACCCGAGGCCAGCGCGAACAATTCGATGTCGCGCTGGGTCACCGTGCGCGACAGGCTCGCACGGTCGCCGACCGCGATCTCGTCGAAGGTTCGGTTCTCGATCATGCGCGTGTCGGGTGCTTGCACTTGGCGGTCTCCGGTTCGTGGTTGGAAAGTCCCGAAGCGGTGGCGCCGATGCGGTGCTTCGGGCGTCGCCGGCGTCAACCGCGGCCGGGCCAGCGCCAGTCGCGCACCATCGGCATGTCCTCGCCATGCTCGGTGATGTAGCGTCGGTGCTCGACCAGCCAGTCGCGCACCTGCTGCTTGGCGTGCCCCGCGCGGCCGGCCAGCATCGGCACGCGGTCGAACACGTCCCGGAACAGGTGGAAGCGGTCGAGTTCGTTGCGCACGACCATGTCGAACGGCGTCGTGGTCGAGCCTTCTTCCTTGTACCCGCGCACGTGCAGCCGTGGATGGTTGGTGCGCCGGTAGGCCAGCCTGTGGATGAGCCACGGATAGCCGTGGTAGGCGAAGATGATCGGCTTGTCCTGCGTGAACAACGCATCGAAATCCGCGTCCGGAAGCCCGTGCGGATGCTCGCTCTGCGGTTGCAGCGTCATCAGGTCTACCACGTTGACCACGCGCACCTTGAGTTCCGGCGCGTGCTGCCGCAGCAGGTCGACGGCCGCGAGGGTTTCCAGCGTGGGCACGTCGCCCGCGCAGGCCATCACCACGTCGGGCTCGCCGCCGGCGTCGTTGCCGGCCCATTCCCAGATGCCGATGCCGGTCGAGCAGTGCCTGATCGCCGCGTCCATGCCCAGCCACTGCAGCTCGGGCTGCTTGCCGGCCACGATCACGTTGATCCGGTTCCAGCTGCGCAGGCAGTGGTCGGTGACGTACAGCAGCGTGTTGGCGTCCGGCGGGAAATACACCCTGACGATGTCGGCCTTCTTGTTGACGACGTGGTCGATGAAACCCGGGTCTTGGTGGCTGAAGCCGTTGTGGTCCTGGCGCCACACGTGCGAGGTCAGCAGATAGTTGAGCGAGGCGATGGGTCGCCGCCATTCGACCTCGCGTGCGCTCTTCAGCCATTTGGCGTGCTGGTTGAACATCGAATCGACTATGTGGATGAAGGCTTCGTAGCACGAGAACAGGCCGTGCCGGCCGGTCAGCAGATAGCCTTCCAGCCAACCCTGGCATGTGTGCTCGCTGAGGATCTCCATTACGTGGCCGTCCGGCGAGAGGTGGTCGTCGGCGGGATCGATCGGGGCATCCCAGGCGCGGTCGGTCGCCTCGAACAGGGCCTGCAGGCGATTCGACGCGGTCTCGTCAGGCCCGAACACGCGGAAGTTGCGGTGCGCGGCGTTCATGCGCATCACGTCGCGCAGGAACGTTCCGGCCACGTAGGTGGCCCCCGCCCGATCGCCATCGCCGGGCGCCTTGACCGACACCGCGTACTCGCGGAAGTCGGGCATCCGCAGCGGCCGCAGCAGCATGCCGCCGTTGGCGTGCGGGTTGGCGCTCATCCGTCGTTCACCCGCCGGCGCGATTTCCGCGATCTCGGCGCGCAGGCGGCCTTCGGCATCGAACAGTTCCTCCGGCCGGTAGCTGCGCAGCCAGTCTTCCAGCAGTTGCAGGTGCCCGGGCTTGTCCATGGTGAACGGCACCTGGTGGGAGCGCCAGCAGCCCTCGGTCTTGAGGCCATCGACGGTCTTGGGACCGGTCCAGCCCTTGGGGCTGCGCAACACGATCATCGGCCACATCGGCCGCTGGATCTCGCCGTGCTCGCGCGCGCGGCGCTGGATCCCGCGGATCACATCGAACGCACGATCGAGCGCAGCCGCCATCTGCCGGTGCATCGCATCCGGTTCCTCGCCCTCGACGAAGATCGGCGCGTAGCCGTAGCCACGCATCAGGGCTTCGAGTTCGTCATGGCCGATGCGGGCGAGGACCGCGGGATTGGCGATCTTGTAGCCGTTCAGGTGCAGGATCGGCAGGACGGCGCCATCGGATTTCGGATTCAGGAACTTGTTGCCGTGCCACGAAGTTGCCAAGGGCCCGGTCTCCGATTCGCCGTCGCCGACGACGCAGGCGGCGACAAGGTCCGGGTTGTCGAATACCGCACCGTAGGCATGCGCGAGCGAATACCCGAGTTCACCGCCCTCGTGGATCGAGCCGGGCGTGGTGGGTGCCGAATGACTGGGAATCCCGCCGGGAAAGGAGAACTGCCGGAACAACTTGCGCATGCCCTCCGCATCCTGCGAGATGTCCGGGAACAGCTCGCTGCACGTGCCTTCGAGCCAGGTGTTGGCCACCACGCCCGGGGCGCCGTGCCCCGGGCCGGCGATGAAAATAACGTTGAGATCGCGTGCCTTGATCACGCGGTTCAGGTGCACGTAAAGGAAATTGAGTCCGGGCGTGGTGCCCCAGTGCCCGAGCAGGCGCGGCTTGACGTGCTCGAGCTTCAGTGGCTCGCGCAGCAACGGATTGTCCAGCAGGTACACCTGTCCTACCGACAGGTAGTTCGCTGCGCGCCACCACGCGTGCATGTTTGCCAGGACCGAGGGCTCGATTGCAGCATGGGCGACGTCGTCGTTCATTTCATGAATATTCCCAAGAATGCGTCATTGCAGCGTGAATGGCCGGGAGGCATGCGTCCGCCGGAGCGGCACCACTACCGTCGATCGGGTATCGAAGCACGCAAGCGGTCCGACGCTGTTGATCATGGTCAATACCGACGAGGCTACGGGCCTGCCGACAGCCGCGACCAGGACGGTCGTCCGTGGCGCACGGCTGCCCGTGCAAGGGATCCGCGCCCGAATTGATCTCGATCACAAGGCGCTCTCCCGCTCTCCCGATACTGGCATGCAACAGGTCGAGAGGTGTCCCCATGATCGCTTCCAGGAACACGGCATTCGCTCCCGTCACCAGCGAGGCGGCCGCGACCGCCAAGGGCGTCAGTACGCTGAGCGCGCCGCAGAATGCGCCCGAGTGGATTGAAACGCTGCGCGACGGCAGCCACGTGACCATACGGATGCTACACAAGGAGGACGCGGGGCTCGAACGGTCGTTCATCGAGCGCCTGAGTCCGGAATCGCGCCGGATGAGGTTTCTCGGCCAGGTCGGCGGGGCGGACGAGGCATTCTTCCAGAAGCTGACGGACCTCGACTACCGGCACGACATGGCATTCGTGGCCCTGGTCGAGCGGGATGACGCGATGCGTGAGATCGGCGTGAGCCGTTATGCCCTCTCGTCGGACGGAAAGTCGTGCGAATGCGCGGTGACCGTCAGCGACGACTGGCAGGGCAAGGGCCTAGGCACCGTGCTGATGAGGCATCTGATCGACATCGCCCGCGAGCGCGGCATCGACAGCATGGTCTCGTTCGACGCGGCCGAGAACTGGCGCATGCAAGAACTGGCGCATGACCTGGGCTTCACGCGCGAACCCGATCCCGACGACCCGACCCAGGTCATCCATCGATTGAGGTTGTGAATGCAGGCAACACACGGGATGCCAGTTCGCCGGCCCGCAAGACTCAGGCTATCGCCTTGTCGACCACCTGCTGTGCCTGGTCGAGGATCGCCTTCAGGTGTTGTTCGTCCCTGAAGCTCTCCGCGTAGATCTTGTAGATGTCCTCGGTGCCCGAAGGCCGTGCCGCGAACCAGCCTTGCTCGGTGACGACCTTCACCCCTCCGATCGGGGCGTCATTGCCCGGCGCCTTGTCGAGCACCTTTCGAATCTTGTCCCCGGCCAGGGATTCCAGCTTGATCTCATCTGCAGATAGTTCTGCAAGTTTCTGTTTTTGTTGCGCGTTCGCGGCGGCTTCGATCCTGTCGGTGAACGGACGGCCCAGCTCGCCGGCAAGCGCTTCGTACCCCTCGCCTGGATCGCGCCCCGTCAGCGCCGTGATTTCCGCTGACAGCAACGCCGGCACGATGCCGTCCTTGTCGGTGGTCCATACCGAGCCATCCTGGCGCAGGAACGAGGCGCCCGCGCTTTCCTCGCCGCCGAAGCCGAGCGAGCCGTCGAACAGGCCCGGCGCGAACCACTTGAAGCCCACCGGTACTTCGTACAGCTTGCGTCCAACCCTTTCTGCCACCCGATCGATCAGCGCGGTGCTGACCACGGTCTTGCCGATCGCGGCCGACTTCGGCCAGCGGTTCCTTTCGCGGAACAGGAAATCGATCATCACCGCGAGGTAGTGATTGGACGGCAGCAGCCCGGACGAACGCGTGACCACGCCGTGGCGGTCGTGGTCGGTGTCGCAGGCGAACGCGACGTCGTACTTGTCCTTCAGCGCAAGCAGGCGCTGCATCGCGTATTCCGACGACGGATCCATGCGGATTCTGCCGTCCCAGTCCACGGTCATGAAGGCGAAGCGTGGATCGACTTCCTCGCTGACCACCGTGAGGTCGAGCTGGTAACGTTCGGCGATCGGCGCCCAATAGTGCACGCCCGCGCCACCCAGTGGGTCGACCGCGAGGTTGAGGCCGGCGCCACGGATCGCGTCGAAGTCGATCACGTTGCCGAGGTCGGAAACGTAAGCGTCGAGGTAGTCGTGGGTGTGCGTGGTCGCCAGGGTGCAGGCTTGCACGAAAGGCATCCGCTTGACCCCGGCAAGTTTGTTCTCGAGGTAGCCGTTGGCCTGCTGCTGGATCCAGCGCGTGATTTCGGTACCCGCCGGGCCGCCGTTGACCGGGTTGTACTTGAATCCGCCGTTGTCGGGCGGATTGTGGGACGGCGTGATCACGATGCCGTCCGCGAGGCCGGCGTCGCGGCCGCGGTTGTGAACCAGGATGGCATGGGAGATCGCCGGCGTCGGCGTGAATTCCCCGCCCTTCGACGTCATGACCTCGACGCCATTGGCCGCAAGGACTTCCAGCGCGTTGCGGAACGCCGGTTGCGAGAGCGCGTGGGTATCGAAGCCGATGAACAGCGGTCCGGTGACCGTCTCCTTCGCCCGATAGTCGCAGATGGCCTGCGTGATCGCGAGGATGTGCCACTCGTTGAAGCTGCCGTCCAGCGAGGAGCCACGGTGCCCCGAAGTGCCGAAGGCGACCCGCTGAGCGGGATTCGAGGGATCCGGCCGTATATCCGCATAGGCTGCCAGTAGCTTGCCGACATCGACCAGGATGTCCCTCGGCGCCGGCTTGCCGGCGAGCGGATCGGTCCTGGTGCCGCCCATCATCCACTCCGTGCCGTGCGTGCCGCGCGGTAGCGGCGTATCAGCGCGTTGGTGGAACTGTCGTGGTCCGGCTCGGGATCCATTGGATCGCGCAACTGCGGTATCACCTTGCTGGCGAGTTGCTTGCCCAGTTCCACGCCCCACTGGTCGAACGAGTCGATGTTCCAGATCGCGCCCTGCGTGAACACGCTGTGCTCGTAGAGTGCGACCAGTGCGCCGAGCGAGTGCGGCGTCAGGTTCTCGGCGAGGATGGTGTTGGTGGGCCGGTTGCCCTCGCACACCCGGTGCGGCACCAGCCATTCCGGGGTGCCTTCCGCGCGCACTTGTGCAGGCGTCTTGCCGAATGCCAGCGCCTCGGTCTGGGCGATCAGGTTGGCCATCAAGAGGTCGTGCTGGTCGCCCAGCGGATTCAGCGATCGCATGAAACCAATGAAGTCGCAGGGGATCAGGCGCGTGCCCTGGTGGATCAACTGGTAAAACGAGTGCTGGCCGTTGGTGCCGGGTTCGCCCCAATAGACCGGGCCCGTCGGATAGTCGACGCGCCCACCGGACAGCGTCACGTGCTTGCCGTTGCTCTCCATGGTCAGCTGTTGCAGGTACGCCGGGAACCGCTTCAGGTATTGCGCGTAGGGCAGCACCGCGACGGTCTGGGCGCCGAAGAAATCGTTGTACCAGACCGCCAGCAGGCCCAGCAGCACCGGCAGGTTGCGGTCGGCGGGCGTGCGCCTGAAATGCACGTCCATCGCGTGGAATCCCGCCAGCATGTCGCGGAAGCGGTCCGGGCCGATCGCGAGCATGGTCGAGAGGCCGATCGCCGAATCCATGGAATACCGGCCGCCGACCCAGTCCCAGAAACCGAACATGTTGGCGGTGTCGATGCCGAACTTCCCGACTTCTTCGGCGTTGGTCGAAACCGCGACGAAGTGTTTGGCGACCGCAGCTTCGTCACCGCCTAGCTTGTGCAGGCACCAGTCGCGCGCGGCATGCGCGTTGGTCAGTGTCTCCAGCGTCGTGAAGGTCTTGGAGCAGACGACGAACAGGGTTTCCTCGGCATCCAGATCACGGGTGGCTTCCGCGAAATCGGTGGGATCGACGTTCGACACGAACCGGAACGTCATGTCGCGGCGGCTGTAGTGCTTCAGCGCCTCGTAGGCCATCACCGGCCCGAGGTCGGAGCCGCCGATGCCAATGCTGATGACGTTCCTGATCGGCTTGCCGGAATGCCCGCGCCACGCACCGGAGCGCACCTTGTCGCTGAACGCCGCCATGCGATCGAGGACTTCGTGCACCTCCGGTACCACGTCCTTGCCGTCGACGACGATGCGCTCGTTGCGCGGCGCGCGCAGCGCGACGTGCAGCACCGCCCGCCTTTCGGTCTCGTTGATCCTGTCGCCGCGGAACATCGCGTCGCGTCGCGCGAACACGCCGCGGGACCGGGCGAGAGCCTGCAACAGGCGCAGGGTTTCGCCGGTCGCCAGGTTCTTCGAGTAATCCAGGTACAGTCCCGCGCCTTCGGCGACCATGCGCGTGCCGCGGTCGGGTCGCGCATCGAACAATTGCCTGAGCGTGGTGCCGTTCAGCGCCTGCCAGTGCCGGGCGAGTGCCTGCCACGCCGGCGATGCACGCAGACCGGACGGGCTCATGCGCGTGCCCCATCGCCAGCCGTTTCGGATTCAAGCCGGTCGCTCTTCCCTGCGAGCCGGCCGAGAAGGTCGTTCCACGATTTCACGAAGGCATCGGCGCCCTCGCGCTGCAGTTGGCCGGCGAGCGCCATCTCGTCGATGCCGGCGGCGTTGAACCGGGCGATGACCTGTTCGCAGTCGCCACCGTCCCTGGGCAACGCACCGTGCAGCGTGCCGTGGTCGGCGAAGGCAAGGATGGTCTTGTCGGGGATGGTGTTGACGGTGTCCGGCGCGGCCAGTGCCTCGACGTACAACGTGTCCGATGCCTGCGGGTCCTTGGTGCCGGTGCTGGCCCACAGCAGGCGCTGCGGATGCACGCCGGCGGACACGATCTTCTGCCAGCGCGGCGTTTCGCGCAACTCGCGATAGGCCTTGTAGGTTCGCTGGCCGATCGCGATGCCGAGCCGGTTGCGCAGCTCGACCGAGACCTTGTCCGCGACCGCGACGTCCCAGCGGCTGATGAAGATGGACGCCACCGAGTCGACGTTGGGCGACTTGCCCTCCGCCATCCGGCGTTCGATGCCGCGCATCCACGCCTCGGCGGCGGCGAGGTATTGTTCGCGCGAGAACAACAGGGTGACGTTGACCGGGACGCCGCGGTAGATGGCATCCTCGATCGCGGGAATGCCCGCGGCGGTGCCGGGAATCTTGATGAACAGGTTGTCTCGCCGCGCCCTGGCGTGCAGCGCGACCGCCGATTCGATGGTCCTGGCAGTGTCGTCGGCAAGCAGCGGCGAGACTTCCAGCGACACGAACCCGTCCACCCGGTGGCTGGCCTCGAACGTTGGCTTGAACAGGTCGGCGGCGCGGGTCAGGTCCTGAATCGCCAGCGCGAAGAACAGGTCCTCGCCGTGCTGTCCTTGCGCCAGCAGCTCGGCGATCGCTTCGTCATATTCGCTGCCGTCCGCGATGGCCTTGTCGAAGATCGACGGGTTGGAGGTCAATCCGGTGACGTTGTCTTCACGGATGTAACGCGCGAGCGTGCCGTCGTCGAGGATGCCGCGGGTAATGTTGTCCAGCCAGATGCTCTGGCCGAGGTCGTGCAGTTGCCGGGTCGGGTTCATCGATTCACTCCTTGGCCGAGGCCAATCTCTGGAACGGAAAGAAAGTCGCTTGCGTCGAGTTCGCACAGTTGCGCGATGCCGGCGAGTTCGATTTGCGCGGGCGGGTATTGTTCGCGTGCGCTGGGATCGTCGGCGTAATGCCCCTGGCGCACGAACACCGTGGTCAGGCGCTCGCGCCAACGCCGCTTCATGCCATCGAGGACCCGCAGCTTGTCATCGACGACCACGTAATGTCCGGCGGGATGGCGCCGGGACACGTCATCCAA
Source organism: Pseudomonadota bacterium (assembly GCA_021781345.1). Classification (GTDB taxonomy): domain Bacteria; phylum Pseudomonadota; class Gammaproteobacteria; order Xanthomonadales; family Rhodanobacteraceae; genus 66-474. Next base: position 16,907 of record JAJXWZ010000140.1, on the reverse strand, counting down.
CATGCGCTCCTTATGGACGTAGATCAAGACCCGGCCCTGCACCGCGTCGGCGATGCCGGAGACGTTGATCTTGCGCGGCTGCAGCACCACGTCGCCGTCCGACAGCACCACGCACGGGCCAAAGCGCGAGAGATGCGCGATCGCCTCGAGCGCTCCGGGATACAGCCTCGCGGAGAAGTCGTAATCGAGCATGAATGCGGCAACGTCCTGCGCCCGGACTTGGTCGCCGCACTTCAGCCGGAAGAGCTGGATCGCGCCCAGGTAATCGGCGTAGCCCAGCTCGTCGCGCAAGGCCTCGTAGGTCCTCCAGTAGGCCTTGGCCGCATCGCCGCCGAACACGCGCGCGATGTAGCGGTCGAGATCGTCGTGCACGCGGTCGTTGTCGAGCAGCGTGTTGTCGACGTCGAACAGGAACACCACGGGTGCCGGCGAGCTCACTTCCGCCTCGACTTCCTGGACGCGTTCTTGGGCTTCGTCATCACCGGGTTGTGCCAGCCGCCGTCGTCCTTCATGAGGCTGTCGGCCAGCTCCGGGCCCCACGTGCGCGGCTTGTAGCTGTGAACCTTCTCGGCGTCGTCCAGGGCTGGGTCGATGACGCGCCACGCCGCTTCCAGCGCATCGTCGCGACCGAACAACTCGGCGTCGCCGCGCAGCGCGTCGCCGAGCAGCCGCGAGTACGGGGGGCGGCCCCGCTTGGGCTGGTAGCGGGCGATCAATTCGACGTCCTCGCCGCGCATCTCCTCCCCCGCCTTCTTCACGCGCGCGCCGGTCGAGATCACCACGTCCGGGCTCAGCCGGAAGCGGAAGTGGTTGGCGTCCTCAGGCTTGACCTGGTCGAACACCGCGATCGGGGGACGCTTGAGCGTGACGAAGACCTCGGTGCAGGTCAACGGCATTTCCTTGCCGGCGCGGATGTAGAACGGCACGCCGGCCCAGCGCGCGGTGTCGATGTGCAGGCGCAAGGCGGCGAAGGTCTCGACCCTGGAGTTCCTGGCGACGCCGTGTTCGCTGCGGTAGCCGACGAACTGGCCGCGCACCACTTCCTTGGGATCGAGTGGCCTGATCGCGCGCAGCAGGCGCAGGCGTTCGCTACGCATGGCTTCCACGTCGCCGCGGCCGGTCGGTGCGTCCATCGCGAGCAGGATCAGCACCTGCAGCATGTGGTTCTGGACGACGTCGCGGAGGGCGCCGACTTCCTCGTAGAAGCTGCCGCGGCCCTGCACCCCGAAGGCCTCGGCCATGGTGATCTGCACGCTGTCCACGTAGGTGCGGTTCCAGACCGGCTCCAGGAAAGAGTTAGCGAAGCGGAAGTACAGGAGGTTCTGCACCGCTTCCTTGCCAAGGTAGTGGTCGATGCGGAAGATCGCGTCCTCGGGAAAGATCCAGTGCAGCGTGCGGTTGAGCTCGCGCGCGGACTTGAGGTCGCGCCCGAACGGTTTCTCGACCACGACCCGCGCGCCGGTCGCGCACCCGGATGCGTCCAGTCCCTTGACCACCGTTTCGAACATGCTAGGCGGGATCGCGAGGTAGTGCAGCGGATGCTCGGCGTCGCCGAGCACCTTGCGCAGCCGTGCGAAGGTTTCGTCTGATTTGTAGTCGCCGTTGACGAACTTGAGCAGCCGGCACAGCTTGGCGAAGGCGCGCTTGTTGATGCCGCCATGCTCGTTGAGGCTGGCCCGCGCGCGTTCGCGCAGGCGCTCGAGGTCCCAGTCCGAACGCGCCACGCCGATGATCGGCAGGTCGAAATGCTCGTGGACGATCAGGTCCTGCAGCGCGGGGAAGATCTGCTTATAGGCAAGGTCGCCGGTGGCGCCGAAAAACACGAAGGCATCGGACTTGGCGGTGGGCATCAACTCGGTTCCTTCTGCATGAGGACGCGGACATGGTGGATCGCGCCGTCATCCACCAGCACGACGCCGGCGCGTGAATCCTGCAACGTTACACCATCCAATTCGATCGCGGCGACCCCGCGGCAGGCTCCGTGCGGGTTTTCCACCTCGATCCGGTAGGTCGTGCCGCGACGGCGCCAGACCAGCGCGAAGCGCTTCCATGCGCGCGGGATGCACGGTTCCAGGTGCAGGCGGTCGCCGCGTGGGCGAAAGCCGAGCACCCACTCCACGATCGCGCGATACAGCCATCCGCCGGATCCGGAATACCAGGTCCAACCGCCCCGACCGATGTGCGGCGCGATGGAATAGACGTCGGCGCATTCGACGTAGGGCTCGACCTTGTAGCGCGCCACCTTTTCCGGCGCATCCGACTTGCGGATGGGATCGAAGATCTCAAGCAACTCGCCGGCCTTGTCGCCGTCGCCCAGCATTGCAAAAGCGATCAGCGACCAGATCGAGCCATGCGTGTACTGGCCCCCGTTCTCGCGCAGGCCCGGCGGGTAGCCCTTGATGTAACCGGGGTCGCGCGGCGTGTGGTCGAAGGGTTCCGAGAACAGCGGGACCACGCCGTCGGCCGGACGCACCAGATGCTCGTTCACCGCGCGCATCGCGCGTGCGGCACGTTCCGGGTCGCCGCCACGGCTGATCACCGCCCAGGATTGCGCCATCGATTCGATCCGGCACTCGCTGTCGGCCGCACTGCCCAGCGGCGTGCCGTCGTCGTAGAACGCGCGGCGATACCAGTTGCCATCCCAGGCCTTGATTTCCATTGCCAGTTCGAACGCACGGGCCTGGTCGCGCCAGCGCGAGGCACGCGGATCGCGGCGGTCCTCTGCCAACGGCGCGAAATCACCGATCACCTTGATCAGGAACCAGCCCATCCAGGCGCTCTCGCCCTGCCCGCCCGCGCCGACCCGGTTCATGCCGTCGTTCCAGTCGCCGGTGCCCATCAACGGCAGGCCATGCCGGCCGGTCGCGAGGCTGGCGTCGATGGCACGCGCGCAATGTTCGTACAGGGTGCCGGATTCCGGCGAGGGTTCGGGCCTGAAGAACGCATCGGCCTGATCCGGCTTCAGCGGGTCGCCTCGCAGGAACGGTACCCGCGTCTCCAGGATCGCGGTGTCGCCGGTGGTCTCGACGTAATGCACGACCACCCACGGCAACCACAGGCGGTCGTCCACGATGCGCGTGCGCACGCCCTTGCCCGAGGGCGGCAGCCACCAGTGCTGCACGTCGCCTTGTTCGAACTGCCGCGAAGCCGACAGCAGGATGTGTGCGCGGGCCAGATCGGGGCGCGCAACGCAGAGCGCGGCGACATCCTGCAACTGGTCGCGGAAACCATAGGCGCCACTGGCTTGGTAGAACGCGGTGCGTGCCCATACACGGCACGCCAGCACCTGGTAAGGCAGGCAGCGGTTCACCAGCAGGTCGACCGAACGCTGCGGCGTCTCGACCTGCAGCGGGCCGAGCACGCTGTCCCAGAGCTTGCGCGCATCCTCGAGCAACGCATCGACGTCGGCATGAAGGTAACGCTCGACCAGTACCTGGGCGCTGGTTCGGTCGCCGCCCTCGCCCAGCAGGAACACGAAATCGGTGCTGGCACCGGGCGGGAGTTCGACGATCGCGACGACGGCACTGCGCGGGCCTTCGGTGCTGCCCGGCGTTGCCCGTGCCGCCCCGCATGCGACGAAGGCCACGGCATCGGTGAACTCCTCCCGCCACGGGTTGCGCGCGAATACCGCGACGCGGGCCGGATCGGATTCGACCCGGGTGGTCGCACGCGGGTCGCTGCCGATCGGGCCGAGCATCCATTCCACCACTTGTGCCACCTGTATCCGGCGCGCGCGTGCGCCGCGGTTGCGCAGGCGCAGCCGCGACACCTTGACCGGATCCGATCCGGCCACGCATTGCGTCAGCTCCGTTTCGATGCCGTGCACGTTTGCATCGAAGCGCGCATAACCCGGGCCGAAACGCGCGACATACACCGCACCGCCTGCGCGGATCGGTTCGGCGGTGGCGCTCCATTCGGTTCCGTCGTCCGCGTCGCGCAGCAGGAAAACCTCGCCCGCCGGATCGCATACGGCATCGTTGGACCAACGCGTGATCTGGTTCTGTTGGCTGTTGCCGGCCCAGCAGTAACCCCCGCCGGTGGTGGTGGCCAGGAATCCGAAATCCGGGTTGGCGACGATGTGCGACCACGGCGCCGGTGTGCTTGCGCCGTTGCGCAGGATCGTCACGTATTCGCGACCATCCCTGGTGAAACCTCCGGAGCCGTTCCAGGAATCGAGCTGCTTCGGAGCGGGCAAGCCGGCGGGTCTGCCGCCGCGCGCCCGCGGTGGGGGTCGCGTCGAACATGCATCCGTGGTCGAAGCCGTATTGCCCAGGCGCCCCGCAAATTGTGCAGCCAGCCCGCCGTGGCGGGCCTCCAGCACGATGCATGCAGCCGTGAACAGACCGTTGCGCAGGCACACATCGAGTTCGGCTTCGCGCAGCACGAACACCGATCCCTGCGTTCCGTCGGCATGGCCGGCGCCATCCACGGCCTTGCGCACGGCCGCGGCCAGCGCGTCGCCTTCCGTTCCCGGCGCGGCAAGCACCAACACCAGGTCGGCCGGCAGTTGATGTCTGCGCCAGTAGCGCTGTGCCTGCAGCATCTCGTCGACCAGCCCGAGCTGTCCGTCCGCGTCGATCCGCACTAGCACGATCGGCAGGTCGCCTGAAATGCCCCTGGCCCACAGCACCGGCGCGCCGCCCGCGCCGCGGGCGGCGGTACCCGGATCGGTCCGCCAGGTCGAATCGCTGCCGAGCAACGCCCCGGCCAGCCGCTGGAAGCGGTCTGCTGCGGCTGCATCGATCGCGGAGGCGTGCAAGGATTGCGTCGCATGCTCGCGCGCGCGGGCAAATGCCGCCTCGGATGCCGATGCGGAAGGGCATGCGCGAATCGCTGCCAACGCTGCTTCGCGCGTCGCACCGACAGCAGTCAGGAACGCGGCGCGGCGTATTTGTCCGGCGCTGACCTCGATGCGCGTGCGCAGGCTGAAGACCGGATCCAGGACCGTGCCGACACTGCCTGAGAGCCGCTGCCCGGCCTGCATCGCGACCGGCACGGCGAGCGAGCCTCCGCGGCCGATGAAACGGCCGCGATCGGTTTCCCATTCGCGCGGCGCCGATTCGCCGCCATCGACGACCAGCGCGTGGGCGGCCCAGATGTCGGGTTCGGCCGGATCCTTCTTGCGCCGCCAGGCCAGCAGCACGCCGTCCTCGATCGCGGTCTGCACGAACATTTTGGAGTAAGCCGGATGCGCAGCGTCGGCCTGCTGGGAGGCCAGGACCAATTCGACGAACGAGGTCAGCTCGACGGCGCGCACGAGCGGCCCGTCGTTGCGCACGCCGATGCCGCGAAGTTCCACCGGATGATCCGGATCGACCGCGATTTCCATGGTCGTGACCAGTGAACCGTCGTGGTGCGCGAAACGCACGATCGCCTCATCGGACCAGCACCGCGCCGCACCGCCGCATGGTGCGGGCGTGGCGGACCAGACCCGTCCGTCCGACAGGTCGCGCAGATAGACGAAACCGCCCAGTTCGCGGCAGGGATCGCCTTCGTGCCGCCAGCGCGAGACTGCCAGGCCATTCCAGCGGCTGGAGCCGGTGCCCGCGGGCGAGACTGCCACCGTGTATCCGTGGTCCCCGAGCAAGCGCATGGCCAGCGCGGGATGATCGGCAACAGCGGGCATGGCGGCGGTGTTCCTGGTCCGTGCGCGATCGCACGAGGCCGGCCAGTATGCGCGGACCCGCCTCAATCATTCGTGAAAGGGAATCGCGGCCGGACCCGATCCTGTCGAAACGTTCACGCGGCATTGCGTACCATGGCGGTTTGGCACGATGCGGTTTCGTGCCGGTACGCCATCGAGGAGGACAGCATGCAGCTAGGAATGATCGGTCTCGGCAAGATGGGCAACTTCATGGCCCAACGGCTGATGAAGGGTGGCCATGACGTGGTCGGTTTCGACCCCAACGAAAAGGCCCGAAAGGCCTTGGCCGATGCCGGCGGCAAGGCGGTCGATACGCTGGACCAACTGGTCGCCGCGCTGCAACCGCCGCGCGCAGTCTGGGTGATGGTGCCGGCGGGCAAGATCGTGGATCAAACCATTGACGCGCTGGGCGGGAAACTCGCCAAGGGCGATGTCGTCATCGACGGCGGCAACTCCAATTACAAGGACGATCAGCGCCATGCCGAACATCTCGCCGGGACAGGCATCGATTTCGTCGACTGCGGCACCAGCGGCGGCGTCTGGGGACTCAAGGAGGGCTACAGCATGATGGTCGGCGGCGACGAAAAGGTCGTCGAGCACTTGCGGCCGATTTTCGAGACGCTGGCGCCAGGCAAGGACAAGGGCTGGGGACGCGTGGGTCCGGTCGGTTCCGGCCATTTCGTGAAGATGGTCCACAACGGCATCGAGTACGGCCTGATGCAGGCGTATGCGGAAGGCTTCGCCATCCTCAAGCACAAGGACGAATTCAAGCTGGACCTGGAACAGGTCGCGCAGATCTGGCGCTTCGGTTCGGTGGTGCGCTCGTGGCTGCTCGACCTGACCGCGGACGCACTCGGGCGGAATCCGGAGATGAAGGACATCGCGCCCTACGTGGTCGATTCCGGCGAAGGCCGCTGGACCGTGGCGGAAGCCATCGAGCTCGACGTGCCCGCGCCCATCATCACCGCGGCGTTGATCGAGCGCCTGCGCTCGCGCGACGACGATTCGTTCTCCGACAAGCTGCTGTCGGAGATGCGCAACGAGTTCGGCGGCCACGCGATGAAGAAAGGATGACGCGAGTACCGACCTCCCTGCCCGCGCAGACGCTGCGCTGGCACGTTTTCACGGACGATGCATCGCTGGTCGCGGATGCGCTTGCGCGCGTCATGACTGCATCCCGCGATGCCATCGCCGAGCGCGGCGCCTTCGATATCGTGCTGGCCGGTGGCAGCACGCCGCGCAAGCTCTATAGGGAATTACGCGAAATCGACTCCAACTGGAACCTCTGGCACATCTGGTTCGGCGACGAACGCTGTGCGCCGCCCGACGACCCCGAACGCAACAGCCGCATGGCGCGCGACGAATGGCTCGGCCACATACCGGTTCCCGCCGCCAACGTGCATCCGATTCCCGCCGAGGCCGGTGCGCGCGACGCCGCGACGCTGTATGCGCGCGAATTGCGCGGCGTCGATGCCTTCGACCTGGTGCTGCTGGGCCTGGGCGAGGATGGCCACACCGCCAGCCTGTTCCCGGGACACATCTGGGGAGCGCACATCGATTCGCCCGATGCCATGGCGGTGTTCGATGCGCCCAAGCCGCCCCCGGAACGCGTGTCCTTGAGTGCGCAACGCCTGTCGAATGCGCGTCACGTGCTGTTCCTGGTCGAAGGCGGCGGCAAGCGCGACGCGGTCGCGGCATGGAAGCGCGGCGACCCGATTCCTGCCGCGTCGGTCGCGCCGGAATCCGGCGTGGACGTGTTGCTGGATGCCGCCGCGGCGGGTTGAAGACGCGACGAAGGCGCCGCTTGTCGACCCGTGACAGCAAGGCGTCCTGCCTTGGCATGGTTTAGCACGTTCTGCACGCCAGCCATCCGCTGACGAAGGACGTCACGCTAAGGCCCCTGTATCTGCAGGACTCTCTCGATCACGTCGCCCGTGCCGCATCGCCCCGCAACGCCTGCTGCCAGACGTGCTCGTAAACATGGGCGGCGACCGCTTCCTTCTCGGCAGCGGTGAATGGCGGCGTTGGCACGTCGGCGTAGACCTTGTCAAGGATGAACACTTCAACATCTGATTTAGTCTGCTCTTTTTCCCAGAAGCGGTCGAGTTGCCCTAGGCGCTGCTGGATGGCGGCCAGCAGGTCGCGGCTGGCCTGCTTGACGCGTTCGCGGTCTTTCCTGCTCAGACCGTCGCGCTTGAGCAGGTCGAACAACGCCAGTTCCTCTTCGCTCAAACCTTCCACGGGTCGGCGCTGAACTGGTCGATGTTGGTCAGATGGTCGGCACTCAAGACCGAACCCTTACTTTTCGTTGCGGTGGCTGCCTATCGGCAGGTAAAGCGTGAGCGCCTGCGTTGCGGTCGGGCGAAAGCCAAACGCGCGATAGAACTTGGCTACTTTGGCATCCAGCGCATCCACGAGCAGCACGCGCACGCCCAATTGCTGCCGCAGTCGCAGGCTCACGTTGACGGCATGACCCAATAGCCATTGCCCGTAACCCTGGCCGTGCTCGCTTGTCGCTACGGCCAGCCGCCCCATGCGTACCGCCGGCACCGGATAATGCGGCAAGCGCTTGCGATCGGCCGGTTGCAAGGCGTCCAGTTCCACTTGCGCAGCCGCCAAGGTGACGTATCCCAGGATGCGCGTGGGTGCATCCTCATCGGCAAGCACGTGCGTAGTGGCGATGCCATCGCGTTGATGCTGGCTGGCCCGCTGCTTGAGGTAAGTGTCCAGCGACGCAATACCGCAGGTGAAGCCTTGACGGTCGTGCAACTTCGGTTGCAGCGGGACGATGACAATGTGCTATTCAGCGCGCCAAACGGGCGGCCGCCGCCATGGCGCGCTTGAGTTTGGCGTTGGGCTTGAAAGGGGCATCCATCACGTCAAGAAAATGGCGTGATTCGCTGCGCGACAGTGTGACCGTCAATGCGTTGGCAACGACTTGCCCGGCTTCCTGCAAGGCCGCGTCACGAACGAATGTGGCTACGGGCACGCCGCGCAGGTCGGCGGCGTGGGTGATCTTGTCTTTGTCCTGTGCATCCAGACGCAGATCGAGGCGGGCGGTAGCGGTCATGGGTTGTCTCTTTTGTGTACGGTAGTATACCGCACGCTGGTGGGTCGTTCCAAAACTGCCAGGGCACCAGCCGCGCTACACCCGCCGCACGCCCGCGACCCTGCCCTCACCCCGCAGCAGTCAATCCCGCCAGCTCGCCCATGTGCGCACGGTAGTGGCGCAGCTCTTCGATCGAATCCTTGATGTCCGACAGCGCGGTATGCGCGGAATCCTTGTTGAAGCCCTTGTACACCGCAGGCGCCCAACGGCGCGCCAGCTCCTTGAGCGTGGACACGTCGAGGTTGCGGTAGTGGAAGTACTTCTCGAGCCGCGGCATCTGCCGGTAGAGGAATCGGCGATCCTGGCAGATGGAATTGCCACACATCGGTGACTTTCCGGCAGGCACCCATTTCTCCAGGAACGCGATCGTCCCGGCTTCGGCATGCGCGTGGTCGCTGCCCGACTCCAGCACGCGTTGCCAGAGCCCGGACTTGCCGTGCTGGTTCCGGTTCCAGTCGTCCATCGCGAGCAGGCGTGCTTCTTCGTGGCGGATCGCGTACTGCGGACCCTCGGCCAGCACCTGCAGGTTGCGATCGGTGACCACCGTGGCGATTTCGATGATCGAATCGGTGTCCGGGCACAGGCCCGTCATTTCGAGATCGATCCAGATGAGGTTGTCGTCGGCGCTGTCGGTCATTTTCATCTCCCGGACCGCAAGTCTAGCAATGTCGCGCACCGTGGGCCGATTGCCACGCCTGCGCGTGCGCCGTAGGCTGGCGCGATGCCGACGCCGACCATGCTGTGGTACGACTACGAAACCACCGGGACCGATCCGGTGCGCGATCGTCCCGCACAATTCGCGGCGATCCGCACCGACATGGAGCTGTGTCCCGTGGCTGCGCCGGTCACGCTTTACTGCGCCCCCGTGCTCGACGTGCTGCCCAATCCCGAAGCCTGCCTGATCACCGGCATCACGCCGCAGGATGCGGCCCGCGAGGGCGTGATCGAGGCGGAATTCGCCGCTGCCGTGCACGAGCTGCTGGCCGAACCCGGCACCTGCTCGGCCGGTTACAACAGCATCCGCTTCGACGACGAGATCAACCGCAACCTGTTCTACCGGAACTTCTTCGATCCCTACGAGCACGCCTGGAAGAACGGCAATGCGCGCTGGGACATCATGGACCTTGCGCGCGCCTGTTATGCGTTGCGCCCCGACGGCATCGAATGGCCGCGCGGCGACGATGGCGCGCCCTCCTTCAGGCTGGACCGGCTGGCGCCGGCCAACCGGCTCAAGCAGGATCGAGCGCACGATGCGCTGTCCGACGTCGATGCGACGCTCGCGCTGGCCCGGCTGCTTAGGCAAAAACAGCCGCGCCTGTACGGCTGGCATTTCGCCTTGCGCGACAAGAAAAAGGCGGCCGCGCCGCTTGCACAGGCCCTGCCGGACCTGCAGCCGCTGCTGCACGTTTCCGGTCGCTATCGCGCCAATCGCGGTTGCCTGGCGATGATCGTGCCGCTGGCCGAACATCCCGCGCGTGCCGGCACCTTCATCGTGGCCGATCTGGATGTCGATCCGGATACCTGGACGAACCTCGACCCCGATGAACTCACCGAGCGGATGTTCACCCGTCGTGCCGACTTGCCCGACGACATCGAGCGACCGCCGCTCAAGGAAGTGCATACCAACAAGTCCCCGTTCCTGGCCCCGCTGTCGGTCCTGCAGGGCGTGGATGCCGGTCGCATCGGCTTGGATGCGGAGACCTGCCTGCGCCACCTGCAAGCCATCCGGGCCTGCGACGGACTGGCCGAGCGGGTGCGTCGGGCCTTCGCTGCGAGTACCGAGCGCTGGCCTGCCCGCGAGGATCCCGAACGGATGTTGTACGCAGGTTTCCCCTCGCCCGCCGACAAGCGTCGTTGCGACAGCGTTCGCGCCACGCCACCGGCGCGACTGGGCCGCGCGGGCTTCGACTTCGACGATCCCCGCTACGACGAGCTGCTGTTCCGCTACCGCGCGCGCAACTGGCCGGACACGCTGGACGCATCGGATCGTGAGCGATGGCGATCGTTCGTGCGCGACAAACTTACCCGCGACACGGAGACAACGACGCTGACCCTGCCGGCCTACCTCGCCGCGATCGAACGCCTGCGCGTGGAACATCCGCCGGGACCGCGGCAAGGACTGCTGGACAAGTTGCAAGCCTGGGGCGACAGCGTCGCCGCCGAATTCGGACCCTAGCCCATGCCCCACGCCTACTTCTCTCCGGTCACGTTCCGCTTCATGCGTGCGTTGGCGCGCCACAACAACCGGACATGGTTCAAGGCCCACCAGGCCGATTACGAGGCGCACGTGCGCGAACCGTTCCTGCAACTCATCGCGGACCTGCAGGCGCCGGTGGCGAAGCTGAGCAGTCATTACCGCGCAGACCCGCGCAAGGTCGGCGGCTCGCTGTTCCGGGTGCAGCGCGATACGCGCTTCAGCCACGACAAGGAGCCGTACAAGCCCTGGGCCGGCGCGCGCATTTTCCACGAACGCCGCCGCGAGATCGCCGCGCCGTCGTTCTACCTGCACATCGCGCCGGGCGATTGTTTCGTCGGCGCCGGACTGTGGCATCCCGAGAACCACACGCTGCGGAATGTCAGGAATTTCATTGTCGACAATCCCGCGGCGTGGAAGCGCGCCGTACACGGGCGCGGCTTCCGCGGGCACTACGAATTCTGGGGTGAATCCCTGACCCGCGCGCCGCAGGGCTTTGCGTCCGACCATCCGTTGCTCGAAGACCTCAAGCGCAAGAGTTTCGCCGCTGGCGTGGCCTGCGATGACGAGCTGGCGTGCTCGCCGAAGTTGCTGCCGTTCGTTGTCGAGCACTTCAAGCGGCTCGCGCCACTGGTGGATTACCTGTGCGCGGCGCAGAACCTGGAGTTCTGACGATGTCCATACGGAAGATGTTTTGCAGCTTGTCGCTGGCCCTGTCGTGCCTGCTGGTCGGCACGGCCAATGCCGGGCCAGTGCGCCCCGAGAGGATTCTGTTCGTCGGCAACAGTCTCACCTACGTCGGCAACCTGCCCGCCGTGCTGGAAACTCTCGCGCAGGTCAATGGCAAGTCGCTCCACGCCGAGATGCTGGTCAAGGGCGGTGCGACGCTGACGCAGTGGCTGGACGCGGGCAGCGTGCCGCGTGCGCTCGCGGCCAGCCATTACGACGATGTGGTGCTGCAGGAACGCGGCTTCGATTTTGCCTGCGGCTTCGGGCCGCAGGTGTGCAAGGACTCGCGGCATGCGCTGCGCGCATTGGCCGGCATCGTTCGAAAGGCGGGCGCCGAGCCCATCCTGATGGGCACCTACCAGGTCGCGCCGGACGCTTCGCAAGCCATCGTCGCGGCCGAGTCCAAGGCGGCGCGCAGTGATGCGATCCCTTACATCGCCGTGTCCGGGCGCCTCAACGAAGGGCGCCAGAAGTTCCCGTATGCCGACTGGTTTGCCCGAGACGGTCATCCCGGCCACGATCTCGTCCTGCTGGAGGCCGTGCTGCTTTACAAGCAACTGTTCGGCGTGTTGCCGCAGGCCAGGACCCTCGAAGTCCGCGCACCGATGTTCGTGCCGGGCAGCAAGTTCGCGGCACCGGCGCCGGTCTCCCTGCCGCTGTTGCCCAACATCGCCCTGGCGGGCGGCTACGACTACTCGCGCACCGATCTGGCCAACGCGACCGGACTGGCGAGCGGGCACTGATCCAGCGTCCGCCCGGCCTTGCTGCGCCGCAACCTTGCACGCGGCCGGCTTGGTCTATGCTGCCGCCGTCGCGCACATGGGGCCACCACGCGACCGGCACGGGGCGCCACGACGTCCCGTCGTACCTTCCTGCTGGGAGACCTCCGACATGAGCCTTGGCAAGCGATGCGTGGCCGAATTCTTCGGCACGTTCTGGCTGGTGATGGGCGGCTGCGGCACGGCGGTGCTGGCGGCTGGCGTGCCGCAGTTCGGCGTGGGTTACGCCGGCGTTGCGCTGGCATTCGGATTGACGCTGCTCACGATGTGCTACGCGATCGGCCACATATCGGGCTGCCACATCAATCCCGCGGTCACTTGCGGACTGGCGGCGGGCGGACGTTTTCCGGCCAGGGAGGTGCTTCCCTACATCGTGGCGCAGGTCATCGGCGGCATCGTCGCGGGCGGCGTGCTGTACCTGGTCGCCTCGGGCAAACCCGGTTTCGACGCCGCCGCCAGCGGCTTCGCCTCCAACGGATTCGGCGCGCATTCCCCGCAAGGCTATGGCATGGGCGCGGCCGCGCTGTGCGAACTGGTGATGACCGGATTTTTCATCTTCATCATCATGGGCGCGACCCACAAGAGCGCGCCGGTCGGGTTTGCCGGCATCGCGATCGGCTTTGCCCTGACCTTGATCCACCTGATCAGCATTCCCGTCACCAACACTTCGGTGAATCCCGCCCGTTCCACCGGCGTGGCGCTGTTCCAGGGCGGCTGGGCGATCCACCAGTTGTGGTTCTTCTGGGTGATGCCGATCATAGGCGGAATCATCGGCGGGCTGGTTTATCGCTACCTGTGGAGCGACCGGCCGGCACGTCCCGACATCCAGGGTGATCCTGCCTGACAGGCTGGCCACGGCGTGCGGCGCGGCCCCGGGATCGCGCCGCGCTTCAGGCTTGGGCGAAGGGAAACGCCAACACGTCGCGGATGTCGTCGGCGCCTAGCAAGTGCATCAGCAGGCGGTCGACGCCCAGCGCCACGCCGGCACATTCCGGCAGGTGGTCGAGTACCGCGAGCAAGCCCTCGTCGATCGGCACTTCAGGTTGGCCCCGTTCGCGCCGGCGCAGGTTGTCGCGCTCGAAGCGAGCGCGCTGTTCGGCGGCATCGTTCAATTCGTGGTAGCCGTTGGCGAGTTCGTGCCGTCCCAGATACAACTCGAAGCGCTCGGCGACCGGCGGATGTCCGGGACGTACGCGGGCCAGCGAACATTGCGTCGCGGGAAAGTCGTACACGATGGTGATCGCGTCACCCGGCAACGCCGGCTGCAACCAGTGCGTCACGAGCAGGTCCAGCCAATCGTCGCGGGTCAAGCCATCGCTGCTGATCGAATAGTCACGCAGGGGTTCGCGGAGTGCAGCCACGTCCGCCTCTAGCGGGTCGAGCTGCAGGGCGTCGCGGAACCAGCCGCGGTAACTGGTCGTCGTAACGGCGGCATCGCGCTGCACGAGCGCCAGCGCAAACCGCACCAGCTGCGCGCACTCCAGCATGAGGCGGCGGTGGTCAAAACCGATGCGGTACCACTCCAGCATCGTGAATTCGGGATTGTGCGACGATCCGGCCTCGCCGTTGCGGAACACGCGGCCGAGTTCGTAGCAGTCGCCGAACCCCGATGCCAGCAGGCGTTTCAACGCATGTTCCGGCGAGGTGCGCAGGAATCGCGTGCGCGCGCCGGCATCGACCGGGCCGCCGAAGACCGTGGAGAAGCCCTCGATATTCGGTTCGGTATTGCCTGCGCGTGACAGGATCGGGGTTTCGACTTCAACGACTCCACGCTCGGCGAAAAAGTCGCGCAGCAAGGCATTGAGGCGCGCACGCAGGCGCAACGCTTCGTGGCGAACGGGAGGATCAGCTGCCATGCGATTCCAGCAGCGCCAGCAGGCGCGCTTCGTCCCACACTTCGACACCCAATGCGCGTGCCTTGTCCAGTTTCGAGCCCGCCGCGTCACCGGCGACCACGAACGACGTTTTCTTCGACACCGACCCCGCGACCTTGGCGCCCAGCGCCTCCAGCTTGTCCTTCGCATTGTCGCGGGTCAGCGTGGACAGGCTGCCGGTGAGCACCACGGTCCGTCCCGCGAGCGGGCCGTCCGTCCGGCGCTGCGGCGCGGATTCGCGCCAGTGGACCCCGGCCTGGCGCAGTGCCGCGATGGCTTCGCGGTTGCGCCGTTCGGCAAAGAAAGCGGCGATGTGTCCGGCCATGACCGGACCGATGTCGCTGACCTCGGTGAGATCAGCCTCGCCGGCCTGCATCAATGCCTCCAGCGAACCGAAGTGGCGCGCAAGCGTCTTGGCCGTGGCCTCGCCCACTTCTGGAATGCCGAGTGCGAACAGGAAACGCTCCAGCGTGGTGGCCTTGCTGGCCTCGATCGCCTCGACCAGGTTCCCGGCCCATTTGCTCGCGATCTTGCCGGCCTTGACCGTGTCCGGAATGGCGCCGTCGCGTTCCTCGGCGCGCCGTTTCATTTCCAGGAAATCGTCCAGCGCCAACGTGTACAGGTCCGCGATGGAATGGACGTAGCCGAACTCGATCAGGTCCCCGATGTAGCGTTCGCCGAGTCCGTCGATGTCCATCGCCCGCCGCGACGCGAAATGCCGGATCGTCTCGCGGCGCTGCGCGGCACAGACCAGGCCTCCGCTGCAGCGAGCGGCGACCTCGCCTTCCTCGCGCTCGATCGCCGAACCGCAGATCGGGCAATGCGTGGGCATTTTCCATGGCTTGGCATGCGGTGGTCGGCGTTCCGGGATCACCCGCACCACCTCGGGTATCACGTCGCCTGCGCGGCGCACGATGACGCTGTCGCCGACCCGCACGTCGAGTCGCGCGACCTGGTCGGCGTTGTGCAACGTGGCGTTGGTGACGGTGACACCGGCCACCTGCACCGGCTTGAGCCGCGCGACCGGCGTGGCGGCGCCGGTGCGTCCGATCTGGATGTCGATGGCTTCCACCACCGTCGCCTGTTCCTCGGCCGGGAATTTGTGCGCGATCGCCCAGCGCGGTGCGCGCGCGACGAAGCCGAGTTCGCGCTGCTGGTCATAACGGTCGACCTTGTAGACCACGCCATCGATACCGTAGGGCAGTCTGTCGCGCATGGCGCCGATCTTCGCAAAATACCCGAGGCAGCCTTCGACGCCGCGGACCAGCTCGCTTTGCGGACAGGTCGGGAAACCCCATCCGCGCAGCTTTGCCATCGCCGCGCTGTGGCGATCGGCGAGCACGGCATCCGGGTCGGGGGGCAAATAGACGCCGTAGGCATAGAAAGCGAGCGGCCGCGACGCGGTGACGCGCGGATCGAGCTGCCGCAGCGAACCGGCCGCGCCGTTGCGCGGATTCGCCAGCGGCTTGCCGCCCTCGCGCAGCATCCGCGCGTTGTAGGCATCGAAGCCGGCCTTGGGCATGTACACCTCGCCGCGCACTTCCAGCACGGTCGGCCAGGCCTTGCCGCGCAACCTCAGCGGCACGGCCTTGACCGTGCGCAGGTTGGCCGTCACGTCTTCGCCGGTGGTGCCGTCGCCGCGGGTCGCACCCTGCACGAAGACGCCGGCCTCGTAGCGCAGGCTGATCGCCAATCCATCGAACTTGGGCTCCACGGCGAACTCGGGGTCGGCGATGCCGAGTCCCTGTTCCACGCGACGCACGAAGTCGCGCACCTCGTGCTCCGGATCGACGCCGGCGGGCGCTTCGGTATCCGTGAATGCGTTGGCCAGCGACAGCATCGGGATCGCATGCCTGACCTCGGCAAAACCCGCCACGGGTTTCGCGCCGACGCGATTGGTCGGGGAATCGGGGGTCGCGAGTTCCGGATGGTCCGACTCCAGCGCTTCCAGCTCGCGCATCAAACGATCGTATTCGGCGTCGGGTATGGCCGGGTTGTCGAGCACGTAGTA
Source organism: Pseudomonadota bacterium (assembly GCA_021781345.1). Taxonomy (GTDB): domain Bacteria; phylum Pseudomonadota; class Gammaproteobacteria; order Xanthomonadales; family Rhodanobacteraceae; genus 66-474. The sequence continues at coordinate 567 of JAJXWZ010000140.1, read as the reverse complement.
TCGATAATTGGCATCGTCGATCGCGTCGCGCAAGGTGGCGGCGCGTTGCGCCGCAGGTTGCGCCTGCTGGTGGTGGGATGTCTTGGCCACGGCCGGATCCGCATCGAGGGTCCGGCGATTTTAACCGCCGTGGGTGCCCGGGCTTGCCGGCTCGCCGCATGGGGGATGGCGTGAGCGCCGGCAGGAAAGGTGCTTGAAAGGTTCCGGTAGCAGTATCGGGCCAGGGTGAGGTGCGGTCCCTCGCAGGTCGTGGACAATTTCGGGGCAACCCTCGCGCCACTGGCTGTTCACGGTCTCACCCCCGTATCCGGCCTGCGTCCTACCCTCCCCGGTGACGCAGGCCGGACACGCCTTCGCGAAGCGGAAGTTGCTGTTCGCAGCCATTCTCTTGCGGGCTGCGCCGGGCGAGGTTCGTGCCCGCGCATGCGGCGTTAAGATAGTCGATTGTCTTGGCGGCGCGGGTCCGAGATCGTCCCTCCGATGTCCGAAGCGAGTTCTCCCGACGGCATGGCTCGCACGCGCGGCCTGATATGGCTGGTCGCGGCCGCGTTCTTCATGCAGACGCTG
>JAJXWZ010000134.1 GCA_021781345.1 Pseudomonadota bacterium | reverse complement strand
CCCAGTCGGTGCCGGCATGGGGCCACGCCAGCAACACCGCGGCCTGCGGCTCCCATTCGGCAGGCAGTCGCAAGGAGGAATCCATCATGACGAGACCGTTCCGCCCGTTCGGAGCGGCTGTTGTGGAAACTCAGGCCATGGAAGGCCGTTCTGGCGAGACGGATCGCCGGATAACCATGCTCGCCGGATTATCGGGCGAGGCGGCGATCGGGGATGATCGCACTCACAGGCTATGCGGCCCCGGCGTTCGCAGAACACTGTGCACGACGTAGTCGTTCGCGAAGTACACGATGTAACCGGCGTATTCCCAGCGGTGGATCGGTGGCTGGTATTTCGAGCCGCCACCGCGGGTGGGCAGGACCTTGAGCGGCGCGCCGAATTCGCGCTTCACCTGTGCCATGGTCATGCCGCGCCGGGGCAGGTTCATGTGCTGCTCCTGGTGCACCTTCACGCGCAGGGACTCGGCATGCGCGGCGGGCAGCAAGAGCGTGGCCGCAGTCAAGGCGAGGGTGGCGGTGATCAGACTGGTGGCGATGCGTTTCATGGCTTTGCTTCCCCACGGCGTCCGGTGCGCCGATGCGCCTTTGTAGCAAAATCCGTGGGCGCGCGCCAGCGGATGCGATCACAAAAAAGCCGCCAAATGGCGACCCTGGTTACGATTCGCGTCTGCGGAGCGGCCGTTGCGGCAAGTCAGGGCATGGATGCCCGTTCTGGAGCCTCCATGCTTACAGCCGTCAGATCGGCCTGACCACTGATCGTGGCTGCGATCAGGGCGCTCGCACGATTACCGCTGGCGGGCCTTGAAGCGCGGATTACTCTTGCAAATCACGAATACCTTGCCGCGACGGCGCACGACCTTGCAATCGCGGTGCCGCTGCTTGGCGGACTTCAGGGAAGAAAGCACCTTCACGGCGGACTCCTCGGGAACGATCTGGACGAAACAAAGCGCGAAAGTCTAGCGTGCCCAGTGACTTGCCGCAAGCCTGCGGACACATTCCCATGGCACCGCTATGCTAGGTGATTCCATTCATGCACAACCATCCGGGAGTTTCCGCCGTGGCAGCCGACCTCGACCAGCAGTGCGTCAACACCCTCCGTTTCCTGTCGGTGGACATGGTCCAGAAGGCCAACAGCGGCCATCCCGGCCTGCCGCTGGGTGCGGCACCGATGGCCTACGTGCTGTGGACGAAGTTCCTGAAGCACCACCCCGCGAACCCGCACTGGGCCGACCGCGACCGTTTCGTGCTGTCCGCCGGTCATGGTTCCGCGCTGCTGTACAGCCTCCTGTACCTGACCGGGTACGGCGTCACGCTGGACGACATCAAGGCCTTCCGGCAATGGGGTAGCAAGACGCCCGGCCATCCCGAGCGCGGACACACGCCCGGCGTGGAAACGACCACCGGGCCGCTGGGGCAGGGCATGGCCAACGTGGTCGGCTTGGCGATGGCGGAGGCGCAGCAGGCGGCGCGTTACAACCGCGACGGCCACAAGGTGGTCGACCATTACACCTATGCGCTGGTCAGCGACGGCGACCTGATGGAAGGCGTGGCGTCCGAGGCCGCGTCGCTGGCCGGGCACCTCAAGCTCGGCAAGCTGATCTGCCTGTACGACGACAATTACGTGACGCTGGCCGCGGGTACCGACATCACCTTCACCGAGAATCGCGCGGCGCGTTTCAAGGCCTACGGCTGGCACGTGCAGACGGTGGAAGACGGCAACGACCTGGCCGCGATCGAGCAGGCCGTCAAGCGCGCGCAGCGCAAGAAGGACCAGCCTTCGCTGATCCTTGTCCGCACGCACATCGGTTACGGCTCGCCGTTGCAGGACAGCTTCAAGGCGCACGGTTCGCCATTGGGCGCCGACAACGTCGCCGCGACCAAGCAGAAGCTCGGCTGGCCCGGGCAGCCGGCGTTCCTGGTCCCCGACGAGGCACTGGCGCACTTCCGGGCGGCGCAGAAAAAAGGCAAGGGTGCCGAAGCCGGCTGGAAGCGTCGCTGGAACAAGTATGCCAAGGCTTTTCCGGAGCTTGCGGCCGAGTTGCAAGATTCGCTCGAAGGCAAGTTGCCGGCCGGCTGGGATGCCGGCATCCCGGTATTCCCGGCCGATGCCAAGGGCATGGCGACCCGCGTCGCCGGCGGCAAGGTGTTGTCGGCGATTGCCCCGAAGCTGCCGGCCATCACGGGGGGGTCGGCCGACCTGGATCCGTCCACCCACACCGCGGTCAAGGGTCTCGGCGTGTTCTCGCCCGGCAGGGAACCCGACGAGCAGAGTGCCGAGGACGAAGCCTGGAATTACGCCGGGCGGAACCTCCATTTCGGTGTGCGCGAGCACGCGATGGGCGCGATCGCCAACGGCATGGCCGCGCATGGCGGGATCATCCCGTACACCGCGACCTTCATGGTGTTCTCCGACTACATGCGTCCGCCGATGCGCCTTGCGGCGTTGATGGGCCTGCACCTCGTCAACGTGTTCACCCACGACTCGATCGCGGTGGGAGAGGACGGGCCGACCCATGAACCGGTCGAACAGCTCGCCGGTCTGCGCTCGGTGCCGAACATGACCGTGATCCGACCCGGCGACGCCAACGAAACGGCGGTCGCATGGAAGCTAGCGATCGAGACCAACGATCGTCCGACGGTGCTGGTGCTGTCGCGCCAGAACGTGCCGACGCTGGACCGCGGCAAGTTCGCCAGCGCCGAAGGCACACGCCGCGGCGCCTATGTGTTGCTGGACGCGCAAGGCGGAATTCCCGACGTCATCGTGATCGGCACCGGCGCCGAAACCGGGCTGGTCGCGCAGGCGGTCGAGAAACTGCAGGCCGAAGGCCTGAAGGCGCGCGCCGTGTCGATGCCGAGCTGGGAGCTGTTCGAAGCCCAGGACCGGACCTACCGGGATTCGGTGCTGCCGCCGGCAGTGAAGAAGCGCCTCGTCGTCGAAGCCGGCTGCAGCCAGGGCTGGGAACGCTGGTTGGGCGACGCCGGCGCGATGCTGACGGTCGATCGTTTCGGCGCCTCGGCGCCGGGTGACCTGGTGCTCGAGAAATACGGTTTCACCGTCGACAACGTGATCGCGAAGGCGAAAATGTTGCTCGGCTGATGTCAGGATGGTGAGGGCGGCGCGCTCGCTGCAGCTGCGCTCACAACGTGTACACCACGCCGAGCGACAACAGGTTGACGTTGAACCTGCCCATGATGGTGTCACGGTTGCCCAAGGACAGGTAGCGATCCCAGTCAAGTCTTACGGCCCAGTGGTCGACGGGTGAAAAACCCACGCCGACCCCAAACGTTGGTTCCCATCTCGAGCGTAACTCGTTAACAAATGTAGCAATCAGACCACCTGGGGGTGGCGGGGCAGGCGCGCTGGCGATGTCCAGGCTGGTGTGCGAGTCGAATACGCCGACGCGCCCGAGCAGCGACCAATGCGTGCCCAATGGCCAGCTCCCCGTTGCTGCCAGCTCCCACCCCCATGTCTGCAATTTTGCAGTGTTCGCAAAAGTCGCGACTGCCTCCAAGGGCAGGAACCCGTTCGCGGCTGACATATCCACTCTCCCGTCTCCGCTTGCATGGATACTTCCGAGGGTCGCGTAGCTGCCTTCAATGCCGAAGTACGGGTTGAACTGGTAACCGAAGGCCATCCTGTAACCAGCGTGGTTTAAATCGTGTTGCCGCAACGACGATTGGAAATTGGTAACCACCATCCCCGGGGGTGGGGATGCTGATGGTGTAATCGACACCCATTGTTCGGCGTCACCAGCAATTCCGCCGTAGCGTGCCAGCCCCCCGTCGATTGCCACGTACCAGCCGGGTTGGGCAGCTAATGCAGCTGCAGGCAGCGCGCATGCACAAAGAATAATGAGAACACGAAGGCGCTTGGGGGTGCTCATGCTCCTTCTCCTGTACATGGCCGCGCATACACTGGGACCGAAAGGGGGAAGCCCATGCCGTCGACGTCCGGATCAACCACCCGGCGGCGGCGGGTTATCGGGTGGGCCTAGGTGGATAGGCCGCCGCAGCCATTCGTCGAATAGCCGCTCCAGACAGTCTCGTTTACCCATTCATCTGGGTTATCAGGGTTGGTGCCCAGGCTCGTTCCCCCGCCTGAAACAACGTATTGCGAACTGGCTGGCCAATTCGGTATCAGGCTCCCTGCAGGGCAGCGATAACGCGTAGCGCCTGTGTCACCTGATGAAAACAACAAGGTCTGTCCTTGCGCCACTGCTTCCGCGAATACGTTGTCATCAGCTGCGGCAAATCCGTGCTGCCTTGCAAACGTTTCGCGGCTTCCAAAGGAGCCATCGATCACTTTTGCAACGTCCCCAGTGACCGCGGTATTGAAAATGCTGCAAAGATCTGCGTCAGTGGAACGGTAATCCCCCCAGTTCTTTGACGTTCACATCCCTCAGCAGCAGATCGAGCTTTTGTTTCATCATGGCCTGCGGCTGGGTGCCGGGCTGGTAGACGTAGGCGGTGTAGAGCACCGATGGCTTGCCGTGCTGGCGTGGCATAGGCACGATCGCATTGATGCGGGTGGTGTCATCCTCGCTGTAAGCCATCCCGTCGTAGGGATGCTGCCTGTCCACGATTTTCTTCCAGAAGCTCTGGTAGTTGTCATCGAGGTCGGCGGGCGGCGCCTGCTTGCGCAGCAGGCTGATCCAGTGGTGGTCGTGATCGTTCTCGGCCAACCATACCTGGCCCACGTCCCAGACCACCTTGCCGGCGCGATCCGGGAAGAAGCTGAAGCCCAGGGTCAGCATGCTGTCGGCATCGATCTTCTGGAGGTCGGGCGTGAACGTCAGTGCGAGGCGCTGCGAGTCGTAGCGGAAATCCTTGCCGTAGTCGAACGCCACGTGGATGTTCCTGAACGCATTGGGCAGCAATTTCGGATCGGCGAGGAATGCCTTCCACTGCGCGAGCGTGCCGTCGTAGGGCAGGCTGACGAAGTCCGTGAGCGCACGCATGTTGATGGTCGTGTCGTGGCGTGCGGTCGCGGGTTCGATCCGCATGAGCAGGGCGTAGCCGTCGGGTGTCGGCAGCGCGAAGATGTTGACGTAGCCGTCGGCATAAGGCACCGGCCAGCGCCAGGTCTGCCAACGGCGGCCCCAGCGGTCGGTCCAGGTTCCGATGGTGCCGGGATCGCCGAGCGAAGTCACCCGGATCCGTTCGGGGCCGATCGGCCGCTTCAGGAACCCGGTCTTGAGCAACATATCCATCACGCCCTTGGGATCGTGGTGGAATTTCGCCTCGGGAATGGTGTCGGGCTTGCGCAGGTGGAACAGGATGTTCTGGGCGACCACGCCGGCGGAGATGTAGCCGTTCGCCGGCAGCGTGATCCGGGTGGTCGACTGGCCGCTCGCGGCCCACACGCCGTCGCTGTTGCGGGTGAGGATCTGCGGGAAGTCGCCCATCGACGGGCCGCTGTACAGCAACTGGTGCGCGCCGTTGCCGTTCGGGAACAGCCTGGGCGCCTGCTGGTCCAGCAATGCCTTGAGTTGTGAATCAAGGTACGGGTGGAAGGCTTTCGCATACGCCGCGAAGAAATCGGATACCGATAGGGGAAGCCTGAACTGGCCCTCGAACGTCCCAGTCAGCTTGGAATCGAACACGTCGAACTGGTAGGCCATGCGCTTGTCGAAGTGCGCGACGCCTTCGGGTGCCTTCTGTACCTCGCTCATCGGCAACGCGTAGTTCAGGTTTTCGTTGGGCGACTTCATCAGCACCACGCCGATCACCCTGCCATCCTGATCAAGTAGCGGACCGCCACTGTTGCCTGGCGAGGCGGCCGCCGAGAAGCGGATCCACTTCCACCGGCCGTCCTGGTCCTCGGGCGTGTTCGAGGTGTACAGGCCGTTGCGGATGACCACGCCGGTACCCAGGGCATTGCCGACCGAGTACACCACCTGGTTCAGGGCGGGCTTGGTGTCGACGGCGAGCGGGGTGATCCTGGGCGGATCCTTGAGCGAAAAAACCACGAAGTCGCGCGACAACCCGAATTTCTCGACCTTGTCGATTGCATAGACCTTGCCGCTGGCGTCGCGCAGTTCGGGTGGCCCCCACAGACTCTGGTAGCCGATCATCATCACGTGCGCAGCGGTGACGTAGGTGTTGGGCCCGATCGCGAACGCGGTACCGACCGAGTAGTACTTGTCGGTGCGTTCCTGGTAGGGCAACAGGTCCATCGGCAACGGTTTTTCGTAGGTCAGCGTATCCTTCGGCTTGGCCGCCACGACCTCGAAGGTTGCCGCCTGGATTCCGGGCAGCAACGATGGATTCAAAGTGGAGCCGGCTTGCGCGGGGCCGATCGACACCCACGCGGCGCAGAACGCCAGCAACCAGCATGCGGCGCGGCGGAACGGGCCGTGCGCGCTTCCGCGCCACTGCTGCGTGGTATCGGTCGATGAGGCCATGGGAACTCCCGAACTGGAAAAAGGTGGGGCAGGCAGGCGCCACGAATGTTTGCACGAGACCGTATCGGCTGCACCTTCCGGGGTTCCGCTACATCCCCGGGCGGTGCAGGATCATTTCCAGCACGAACTTGGAGCCGAAGAACGCCAGCACCAGGATCGCCATGCCGATCAGGGTCAGGTTGACCGCCCGGCGTCCGCGCCAGCCCCAGCGCCAGCGGCCGACCAGCAACACGCCGAAGATGATCCAGGCCACCAGCGACAGGATGGCCGTATGGGCCTGGTGCTGTGCCAGCAGGTTGTGCACGAACAGGATGCCGGACAGCAGCGTGAGCGTCAGCAGTGCGAAGCCGGCGACGATCAACTTGAACATCAGCGATTCGGTCTGCGTCAGCGGGGGCAGCGCGACCGCCCAGGCGCTCAGGCGCTTGCTGCGCAGCGCCTTCTCCTGGGTGGCCAGCAACAGCGCCAGTACTGCCGCGATCGCGAGCACGCTGTAGGCAAGCAATGCGATGACCACGTGCAGGTCGATCTGCCAGTCGAGCGGGAACGGTGCGGTGGGCGGCGCGATGAATTCGTCGATCGCGAGGAACAGGCCGGCCAAGGGAAACAGGATGATTCCCAGCGCGGCGACCGGGCGGGTGACGTTCACGATCAGCGTCAGCGCGGCGATCACTGCGGAAACCAGCGACAACGCTGCATAGAAGTGCAGGTCGACCGCGCCGCGGTGGATACCGAACAGCACCGCGAAGTGCAGGAGTACCGCGGCCGTACCCATCGCCAGTGCCGCGCGGCGAGGAATCGCGCCCTGATTCAGGAGCGGACGCCCCAGTGCCGCGGCGGCGGCGATGTAGAACGCGATCGCGAGGACCGCGGCGAGCTCCATGGTTGTCGAGTGCATGGGCATTGGGCCAGTGTCGCACGGCGCCGGGCAACCGTTCCAGCGTTTTCCCGCAATCCGCGGTGCACGACTTGCGGCGCCTGCCGCCATCATGCGATCGTTCGGCTCTCCGGCCAGGGTACCCGCGGGTGATGCGAGTGAAACGATCGGGCGGTGCGGTATTCGCGGGCCTGCTCGCGGCCTGCGTGTGGATGGTCGTGCGGCAGGCTTCCGCGGCTGCAGCCGGCTCGCCCGCGGCGGGACCGGGTGCCGCATGCAGCGGGCATGCGCTGGCATCCGCGCGGGCCCTGGCCCGCGGTGACTACCAGGCGGCCGGCAAGGATTTTGCGCCTGCCATCGCCAGGCAGTTTCCGCCGGCCAAGATCCGGCAAGCTTGGGATTCCGTGCAGGCGTCCGCGGGCGGGTACCAGCGGCTCGGCGAGGCGGAGCAACGACGTATCGATGGAAGGCCCGTGGTGGTAATACCGGTCGGCTTCAGTCATGCGCCGTGGGTTTTTGTCTACGCCTGCAACGGGGACAACGAGATCACCAGGGCGCGGCTGATGCCGGCGACGCAACTTGATGAGGCTGCCGCGGCCGAGCGGAAAGCCGCACAGGGCAAAATTCCAATCAAGCCGCGGACCCTGGCCGACGGCGTACGGGTCGAACCGCTGTCGGTGCCGTCGCCGTACGGGCCGTTGCGCGGCGTGCTGACGCTGCCCGCCGGCAAGGGGCCGTTCCCGGCCATGGTGCTGGTGGGAGGGTCCGGGCCCAATGACCTCGATGAAGCCGTGGGCGGCAGCAGGCCGTTCCGCGACATCGCCGAAGGACTCGCGGCAGTGGGTATCGCGTCGCTGCGCTACGACAAGCGGCAGACCGACTATCCCTTCAGGATGGCTGCCGATGCAAGCCTGACCGTCGACCAGGAAGAGACCGACGATGCGTTGACGGCGGCGCACTTGCTGGCGAAGCAACCACAGGTCGATCCGAATCGCGTGTTCGTGCTCGGCCACAGCGAGGGCGCGATGCTGGCGCCACGCATCGGCCGGCGCGATCCGGCGCTGGCCGGCATCATCATGATGGCGGCACCGGCGCGCAAGTTGCTCGCCGTGATCCGCGAACAGACTCACGAGCAGGGACGGCGGCTTGGTTTGCCCAAGGAGCAGATCGAAAAATCCGAAAAGGCACTGACGGCCGAATACAAGTTGCTCGACGCCGCCGACCCTAACCATCCGCCCGCGGGATCGTTTGCCGGCGCGCCGCAATCGTGGTGGCTCAGCGTGCACGATTACGACCAGGTCGCTGTCGCCGAATCGCTGTCGATGCCGATCCTGGTCCTGCAGGGCGGCAGCGATTTCCAGGTGTCGACGCGGAACGATTTCGACGCCTGGAAGCGTGCGCTCGCAGGCCACGCGAACGTGACCTTTCATCTGTATCCGGGCTTGAGTCATCTATTCACGCCTGCAGGCCGGAGCCTGACCACCGCCGATTACGCCAGGCCTGCCCACGTCGATCCCGCGGTGATCCGCGAAATCGCGGCATGGATCAACTCGCAGCGGTCCCCCGGATAGCGTCCCGACGGGGCGGGACCGGGGCCGGACCCGTTACAATGAGCGTTTTCCGAGCTCATTCGCCAGCATGTTCGACAATCTCACCCAACGCCTGTCCGCGACCGTCCAGCGACTCACCGGTCGCGGCCGCCTGACCGAGGAAAACATCCGGGAAGCGTTACGCGAGGTGCGTGTCGCGCTGCTGGAAGCCGATGTCGCGCTGACGGTGGTGCAGGCGCTGATCGAGCGCATCAAGGTACGTGCGGTCGGGCAGGAAGTGCTGAAGTCGTTGACCCCGGGACAGGCGCTGATCAAGGTGGTGCGCGACGAGCTCACCGCGGTGATGGGCACGCGCAACGATGCGCTACACCTCGCCGCGACGCCGCCCGCGGTGGTGTTGATGGCGGGTCTGCAGGGCGCAGGCAAGACCACTACCGTCGCCAAGCTGGCGCGGCACCTGATCGAGCAGAAGAAGAACGTGATGGTGGTCAGCGCGGACGTATATCGCCCGGCCGCGATCGAGCAGTTGCAGACGCTGGCGGCGCAGGTGGGCGCCGGTTTCGTGCCGTCGCAGGCGGGCCAGCAGCCGGTCGCGATCGCCAGGGCCGCGGTCGACGCGGCGAAGCGTGGAGTCGCCGACGTGCTCATCGTCGACACCGCCGGCCGCACCACGATCGACGAAGCGATGATGGACGAGATCAAGGCGCTGCACGCGGCGCTGGACCCGGTCGAGACCCTGTTCGTCGTTGACGCGATGACCGGCCAGGACGCGGCCAATACCGCCAAGGCCTTCGCCGATGCGCTGCCGTTGACCGGCGTGGTCCTGACCAAGGTCGATGGCGATGCGCGCGGTGGCGCGGCGCTGTCCGTGCGCTACGTCACCGGGCGTCCGATCAAGTTCCTCGGCGCAGGCGAAAAGCCGGACGCGCTCGAGGCGTTTCATCCCGACCGCATGGCCACACGCATCCTCGGCATGGGCGACGTGCTGTCGCTGGTCGAGGACGTGCAGCGCAAGACCGATGCCGACAAGGCGGCCAAGCTCGCGGCCAAGGTTGCCAAGGGCAAGCGCTTCGACCTCAACGACATGAAGGACCAGCTCGACCAGATGCTGAACATGGGTGGCCTGGCCGGGCTGATGGAGAAATTACCCGGCGTGTCCTCGCTTCCGGACAAGGTCAAGTCGCAGGTCAACGACAAGGAAGTGCACAAGATGATTGCGATCATCGGTTCAATGACCAAGAAGGAGCGGCGCCATCCGGATCTGCTGAACGGTTCGCGGCGCGCCCGCGTGGCACGAGGTTCCGGCACCCAGCCGGCCGACGTGAATCGCCTGCTCAAGCAGTACACGCAGATGGAAAAGATGATGGGCAAGTTTGCCCGCGGCGGCATGAAGGGCCTGATGCGCCAGATGTCGGGCACGATGAAAGGCATGGGCGGACGCGGGTTGCCGGGGCGCTGACTAGTATTTACCTCTCCCCGCGAGAAAGGGCGCCCCGTCAGGGGCCGATGAGGGTGCGCGTTCATGCGGAGTGCCAGATGCCTGGCACGGCGGTTTCGGTAACAGCGTGTCGCCGAAGTTTTCCGTGCTTTCCGCGCCTGGTGGGCCACCCACCCGTCCATCCTCGGTTTCGGACAAGCGCGCCTGCCCTCGCATGGCGCTGCGATATTTGGTGTCGTGCAAGGGCATGTACGAGAGCGTTGCTCGGTTACCGGCCAACCATGGCCTGCGAAGCAGGCGACGGATGCTTGAACGGCTTGGCTGGCAACCCCTCGCATTCTGGTGGTTTTGCCTTTACAATTGCCCGTTTCCACGCCCCGGGGGTCGCCCGCGACCAGTCCGGGGTCGTTCCATTTGGAGTCGATAGATCATGGTGAGGATTCGTCTTTCGCGCGTAGGCGCCAAGGGCCGGCCGTTCTACCACGTAGTGGTGACCGACCAGCGCAGTGCCCGCGACGGCCGCAGCATCGAGCGTCTGGGCTATTTCAACCCGGGTGCCGCCGGCGAGCACGACAAGCGCCTGGTGCTGGACGTCGAAAAGCTGAACGCGTGGGTGGCCAAGGGCGCGCAGTGTTCAGACAAGGTCGCGGCGCTGGCGAAGGAAGCGGCGAAGCAGCCTGCCGCTGCTTGACGCGATGAACGACGGGCGGCGGGTGCTGCTCGGGCGCATCGTGGGCGTGCACGGAGTCCGTGGCGCGGTGAAGCTGGAGTCGTACACCGAGCCACGCGTGGCGATCTTCGACTACGAACCCTGGTTGCTGGAGCGCGAACCGGGGCGTTTCGAGGCAATCGCCGGGGCACAGGGACGCGCACAAGGCAAGGGCATGGTCGCGACGTTGCCCGGCATCACGGATCGCGACATGGCCGCAGCTTTCACCGGAACGCGTATCTGGGTTCCGCGCGATGTCCTGCCGGAACTGGAGCCCGGCGAGTATTACCAGACGGACCTGGAAGGATTGCGGGTGGTCAACCAGGTCGGTGAGGACCTGGGCCGGGTCACCCACATGTTCGACAACGGCGCGCACGATGTGCTGGTGACGCGCGACGAAGCCGGACGTGAGCGCCTCATCCCCTACGTGGTCGAGGCGTACGTGAAGTCGGTGGACCTCGATGCTGGATGCATCACGGTCGACTGGCACCCAGATGATTGAGGCGGCATGGCCGTGCGGATCGATGTCGTCACGCTGTTTCCCGAATTCGTGCGCCAGTGCGCCGCGTTCGGGGTGACGGGCCGGGCCGTCGAGCGCGACCTGCTGCGACTGGAAGCGTGGAACCCGCGCGACTACGCCGAAGGCGGCTATCGCCGGGTCGACGACAGTGTCTGCGGCGGCGGTCCCGGGATGGTGATGCTGATCGAGCCGCTGCGCAGGACGCTCGCGGCGGCGCACCAGGCGGCTCCGGAAGCGGCGCCGGTGATTTACCTGAGTCCGCAAGGCAAGCGGCTCACGCAGGACAAGGTGCGGCAATTGGCATCACTGCCGCGGATGATTTTGCTGTGCGGGCGCTACGAAGGCATCGACGAGCGCCTGATCGAACACGAGGTCGACGAGGAACTGTCGATCGGCGATTACGTGCTGTCGGGCGGCGAGCTCGCCGCGGCGGTGCTGATCGACGCGATCGGCAGGTTGCAGGAAGGCGCGCTGGGTGATGCGCAATCCGCCGAGCAGGATTCGTTTTCGGATGGCCTGCTGGATTGCCCGCATTACACGCGGCCGGTCAGCCACGGATTTGGCGAAGTGCCGGCGATATTGTTGTCGGGCGACCACGCGGCGATCGCGCGTTGGCGTCGCAGGGAGGCTTTGGGCCGAACCTGGCAACGCAGGCCGGATTTGCTGGACGCGTTGGCGCTGGATGTCGAAGACCAGCGGTTGCTGGAAGAATTCAAACGGGAACACAAGGGCCACACCCATGAACAAGATCATTGAACAATTCGAAACCGCGCAGATGGGCCGCGAGCTGCCGGCGTTTGCCGCGGGCGACACCGTGGTCGTAAACGTCAAGGTGAAGGAAGGCAACCGCGAGCGCGTGCAGGCTTTCGAGGGCGTGGTCATCGCGCGCCGCAACCGTGGCCTGCATTCGGCGTTCACCGTGCGCAAGATCTCTCACGGCACCGGCGTCGAGCGCGTTTTCCAGGCCTTCAGCCCCGCGATCGATTCGATCGAGGTCAAGCGCAAGGGCAAGGTGCGAGGTGCCAAGTTGTACTACTTGCGCGGACTGGAAGGCAAGGCCGCGCGCATCAAGGAAGACCTCGCTGCCCGGGGCAAGGCCGACAAGGCAGGCACGAAGTAAAGCGCAATTTCATCGAAGCACGAGAGCCGCGCGGAGTGATCCGCGCGGCTTTTTCATTTGCCGTTTCCGCCGGACGGGTTAGGCGGCGAGCGGAGCTGCGGGGCTTGCCGGTCGACTGCCGGGTTGGTGGGTCGCGTCGGCGTTGCGGCGTGGTCTTTCGATCAGTCGAATGGCCGGACGATCTCGCCTTCACCGGCATCTTCGGTGCCGTCCGACTTGTCGCCCACCAGACGCCGCACCACCACGTAGAACACTGGCACCAGCAGGATGCCCAGCGCGGTGGCGCCGATCATGCCGCCGATCACGCCGGTGCCGATGGCATGGCGGCTGTTGGCGCCGGCGCCGGTCGAGATGGCCAGCGGAAGCACGCCGAGGATGAAGGCGATCGAGGTCATGAGGATCGGGCGAAGGCGGATGCGGCAGGCTTCCAGCGTCGCGGCGATCAGGCCCTGGCCCTGTTTCTGCAGGTCTACCGCGAATTGCACGATCAGGATCGCGTTTTTCACCGACAGGCCGATGATCGCGATCAGGCCGATCTTGAAGTACACGTCGTCCTCTAGGCCGCGCATGCTGGTCAAGGCGACCGAACCCAGCAAGCCAAGAGGGATGACCAGCATCACCGCGACCGGGATCGACCAGCTTTCGTACAGCGCGGCCAGGCACAGGAACACCACGAACAGCGACAGGCCGAACAGCATCGGCGCCTGCGCGCCGGATAGGATTTCCTGGTACGACTGGCCCGACCATTCGTAGCCGAAACTCTTGGGCAGGTATTTCGCGACCAGCGATTGCATCGCCGCGATCGCGTCTCCCGAGCTGTAGCCGGGCGCGGCGTTGCCGGTCAGTGCGATCGAGCCAAAACCGTTGTAGCGATCGAGCTCCGGTGGCGCGAGCGACCATCGGGTATGCACCACACTGGATAGCGGCACCATCGCGCCGGACGCCGAGCGCGTGTAGAAGTCGTCGATGTCGGACGGATTCATCCGGAACGGTGCGTCGGCCTGGATCTGCACGCGCAGCACGCGGCCCTCGTAATAGAAGTCGTTGGCGTACACCTGCGAGAGCATCAACTGGATCGCGTTGTACACGTCCGTCACGGACAGGCCCATCGACTGCGCCTGCACGCGGTCGACGCGCATGTCGACGGTCGGCGCGTCATCCATGCCGTTGACATGCACGTTCGCGAGCCGCTTGTCCATGGCGGCTCCCTGCAGCAGCTTGTCCTTGGCGGCCACCAGCGCCTTGTGGCCGAGGCCGCCGCGGTCCTCCAGTTCGAAATCGAAGCCGGCGAAGCGGCCGAGGCCGCGGATCACGGCCTGGTTCATAGCGAATACCTGCGCGCTGCGGATTTTCGAGAACTTGGCGTTCAGGTCCTCGATGATCTGGTCCGCGGTGCGCGATCGCTTGCTCCAGTCCTTGAGATGGATGAACGCCATGCCGACGTTTTCCCCGTGTCCGACGAAACTGAAGCCGCCGGTCGTGAATACGTTGGCGACGGCCGGATCCTTCTCGACGATGTGTTCGACCTGTTTCATCACCGCGAGCGTGCGATCGGCGGTCGCGCCCGGCGGCAACTGCACGGTCGCGACGACCTCGCCCTGGTCTTCCTGCGGCACGAAGCTCGAGGGCAATCGCGCCAACAGCACCATCGCGACCACGACCGCGAGGCCGTAGCCGAACATCCAGCGCGGCGTATGCCGGACGGCCGTGCGGAGGCGGGCGAGGTAGCGGGTGGCAAAGCTTTCGTAGCCGTTGTTGAACGCGCGCAGGAGGCGGTTGGCATGTTCGTGCTCGGGCCGCAGGATGCTCGCGCACAGCGCCGGCGTGAAGGTCAGCGCCATCAGCGCCGACAACGCCATCGATACCGCGATGGTCACCGAGAACTGCCGGTAGATAGCGCCCACGCTGCCCGGCATCAGCGCCGCGGGGACGAACACCGATGCCAGCACCGTGGTGACGGCGACGACCGCGCCGGTGATCTGCTGCATGCCCTTGCGGGTGGCCTCCTTGGGCGGGAGGCCCTCCTCGCGCATGATGCGTTCGACGTTCTCGACCACCACGATCGCGTCATCCACCACGATGCCGATTGCCAGCACCAGTCCGAACAGCGTCAGCACGTTGATGGAAAACCCGAACAGGTACATGCCGAGGAAGGCGCCGGTCAGCGCCACCGGCACCACCAGTGTCGGGATCAGGGTGGCGCGCAGGTTCTGCAGGAACAGCAGCATCACCAGGAACACCAGGACGATGGCCTCGCCGAGCGTCTTCACCACGTCGACGATCGATACCTTGACGAAGGTGTAGCTTTCGAACGGCACGCTCCAGATGACGCCCGGCGGCAGGTTCTTCGCCAGTTCCTTCATCTTGGCCTGCACCGCTTCGGCGACCGAGAGCGCGTTGGCGCCAGGCAGCAGCGAAATCCCGAAGGCGGCCACCGCGCGGCCGTTGAGCCGCGAGAAGCGCCCGAAGCTGTCGGGTCCCAGCCCGACGCGCGCGACGTCGCCGAGGCGCACGCTGGTGCCATCCGAGTTGGTGCGCAGGATGATGTTGCGGAATTGCGCCGGCGTGGTGAAGCTCGATTCGGCGGACACGGTCGCGGTAATGCCCTGACCGCCAACGGTCGGCTGGGCTCCGACGGCGCCTGCCGCGAACATCACGTTCTGCGCGCGCACCGCGTCCAGCACGTCGGTGGCGGTGAGGCCGTAACCCTCGAGTTTCAGCGGGTTCAGCCAGATCCGCATCGAGTAGGGCGCTCCGCCGAACTGGTTGACGCTGCCGACGCCGTTGATGCGCGAGATCGGATCGACCAGTTGCGCCGCTACCAGGTTGTTCAGCGCCGGCGGATCGAGCTTGCCGGTCTTGTCCTGCAGCGCGATGCCCATCAGGAATCCGCTGTTGGACTTGCGTACCGTGACGCCAAGGGATTTGACCGCCGACGGCAGGCGCGGCTCGGCGGCGTTGACCGCGTTCTGGGTCTGCACGGCCGCGGCGTCGAGGTTGGTGCCCGGGTCGAAATACAGCGTGATGTTGGCCGATCCGGTCGAATCCGACGAGGAACTGAAATACAACAGGTGGTCGATGCCCGATAGGTTCTGCTCGATGACCTGGGTGACCGTGCTCTGGATCACCGCCGCGTTGGCGCCGGGGTAGGACGCGTTCACCTGCACGCTGGGCGGCGCGATCGTGGGATAGGCCTCGATCGGCAAGTTCAGGATCGCGATGGTGCCGCCGAGCGTGATCAGGATCGCGAGGACCCACGCGAAGACGGGACGGTCGATGAAGAATTGCGGCATGGCGGGAGATCAGTTCGCCGTGCCGGATGCAGACGCCGCATCTTCGGCGGGATGGTAGGCCACCGGCTTTACCTGTTCGCCGGGCTGCGCCTTCTGGATGCCGGAAACCACCACCGGCGCGCCGCGCGCGAGGCCGCGCAGCACGATCCAGTCGGGGCCGCGCTCGATGCCGAGGCCGACGCGCCTGCGGACGACCTTGTCGCCGGTTCCGACCACATAGACGAACGCGCCATCGTCGTCGCGCTGGATTGCCGCCTGCGGCAGCAGGAAGGCGCCGTGCAACGTGCCCATCGTCAGGCGGATCTTGACGAACATGCCGGGAAGCAGCGCGTGCTCGGGATTGGGAACCACTGCGCGCAGATCGATCGCGCCGGTGGTCGGGTCGACCGCGAGATCGGTGAAGTCGAGGGTTCCGGTGTGCGGGTAGGCGCCGCCGTCGGGCAGCATGATCTGTACCTCGGCCTTGTCCGGCGCGGCGAGTTTCAGGTCGCCGGACTTCTCCGCTTGGCGCAACTGCTCGACTTCGGCCATCGGCTCGCTGAAGTTGGCGTAGATCGGATCGATCACCTGCACCGTGGTCAGGGGAGTGCTGTCGGTGGGCGACACCAGCGCGCCCTGCGTGACGTTGGCGCGTCCCGCGCGTCCGCTGATGGGCGCGGTGACGGTGGCATAGCCGAGGTTGATCTGCGCATTCTCGACGGTGGCCTGCGCCGCCTTGACCGCGGCGTCGGCTTCGGCGGCGGCGGCGATGGCGTCATCGACATCCTGTTTCGCCAGCAGCCCCTTGGCCCCGAGTTGTCTGCTGCGACGTGCTTTCAGCTCGGCGTCGTGCGCCGTCGCCTGGGCTTGCGCGAGTTGGCCCTCCGCGGCGCGCAGGTTGGCCTCCAGTGGCGCGGGATCAATCTTGAACAGGACCTGCCCGTCTTTGACGTCGGTCCCTTCCTTGTACACGCGTTGCAACACGATGCCCGTCACGCGTGCGCGGACCTGCGCGGTCAGCGTCGCCGCGAGGCGCCCGGAATAGGTTCGCGTGACCGGGATGTCTGTCGGCTTCGCGACCACCACGCCCACTTCGGGTATCGGGCGGGCCGGCGGAGCCGGATGGCTGCAGGCACCCAGGACCAGTGCCAGTGACACCGCGAGGCATCCGGTGCCGTGCAGGGACAATCGCTTCATCGGGGTTTCTCTACCCGTCAGGTCAGTAATCTTCAAGTATGACGCGATTCGGGGCTTGCGTCCCTATGTCATCGGTCATGCCCGCTCACGCGAACTGCATCGGCGCAGGTGAATCGCAGGCATCCGCGCCGGGCGCCATGCTGGATCGGCTGCGCGCGGCGGCAGTATCCTATGCGTTTTCCTCCCTGCGCACCCGACAAAAACATGAACGCATTGCGCGCCCCTGCCGGGGGCAACGAGGTGGCTGCGATCGCGGCTGCCGTCCGTGGCATGGTCGAACCGGCGGACGCCGCCAATGCCGAGGCTTTCGCGAAGCTCACCTGTAGCGAGCTCGGGCCGGATGAGCTGGCCCGCCGGGGGGTGGATGCCTGGGCCGCGATGTGTGCGGACCTGTTCCGCTGGATCCGCACGCGTCCGGTCGGACAAGCCGGCGTGCGCGCGTTCAATCCCGATCCGGTGCACAACGGTTGGCGCTGCGCGCATTCGGTGATCGAAGTCGTCACCGACGACGTGCCGTTCCTCGTGGATTCGCTGGAAATGGTCATCAACGGCGAGGGCCTGCGCCTGCATCGCTTGATCCATCCGGTGATGGACATCCGCCGCGACGCGAGCGGGGTGCTCGGCGCGGTGGCGGAATGCGGGGACGGCGGCAGGGCCGAATCCGTCATGCATGCCGAGATCGATTGCGTCGACGCGGCCACGCTGGGCAAGCTGCAGGCGCTCACCGAAGTGGCGCTGGCCGACGTGCACGCCGCGGTCTCCGACTGGCAGGCCATGCATGACAAGATGCTGGCGATCGCCGACGGGCTGCTGCGCGAGAAGAGTCCACTCGACGCGGAGGAAATCGCCGAGGGCCAGGCCTTCCTGCGCTGGGCGGCCGACAACCATTTCACCTTCCTCGGTTACCGCGAGTACGACGTGGTGGCCGATCGCGGCGACGAGTTGCTGAAGGCGCGCGCGGATTCCGGGCTCGGCATCCTGCGCAATCCGGACCTCGCCACGGCGCCGCGCTCCACCAAGAGCCTGGTCGCGACGCGCCTGCCGCAATCCGGTTCGATGGATGCGATCATCCTCACCAAGACCAATGCGCGCTCGCGGGTGCACCGCGCGGGGTACATGGATTACATCGGCGTGCTGCGTTTCGACGGCAAGGGCAAGCCGATTGGTGAATCGCGGTTCCTCGGCCTGTACACCTCGACGTCGTACATGCGCCGGCCGCAGGACGTGCCGCTCGTTCGCAAGAAATTCGAATCGGCCGAACGGCGCTCTGGATTAAGGCCGCAATCGCATTCCGGCAAGGCCTTCCGTTCGATCCTGGAAACCTTGCCGCGCGACGAATTGCTGCAGGCGTCCAGCGACGAGCTGTTCGCGCTGGCGAGTGGCATCTTCGACCTCAACGAACGCCGCCGCGCCCGCCTGTTCGTGCGTCGCGATGCCTACGGGCGTTTTTTCTCGTGCCTGGTGTTCATTCCGCGCGACCATTACGGGGCCAAGGTCGGCGAGCGCGTCAAGGACATGCTGCGCGAGGAGTTGCACGGTGCGCACGTCGATTCGATGGTCCAGATAGGCGACGCGCCGATGGCGCGCATGCACGTCGTGGTGCGGCCGCGGGCGGGTGATCGCGTCGAGGTGGACGTAGCCGCGCTCGAGGCGAAACTCGCGCCGATCGTGCGCAACTGGCACGATGCCCTGCGCGACGCGCTGGTCGGCGGTCTCGGCGAGGAACGTGGCGCGCAACTGGCCAATCGCTGGGGCAGCGCCCTCAGCCCGGCCTACATCGAGGATGCCACCGCGGCGCGCGCGGCCGAGGACGTCGGCATCCTCACCGAGATGACCGGCAGCGGCGAGGACATGCGGCTGGCCTTGCACGAGTCCTACAGCAGGCCCGGCGAGCTGCACTTCAAGATCTTCCGCGCAGGCAGCGACATCCCGCTTTCCGACGCGCTGCCGCTGCTCGAAAACGCGGGACTCAAGGTCGATACCGAACAGGTGCATGTGCTGGAACTGCATGGTGCCAAGGCCTGCATCCAGGATTTCGTGGTCAGGCCTGCGGCGTCGCTGAAATTCAAGCTCAAGGACGTGCACGCACGCTTCGAGGCTGCTTTTGCCGCGATCTGGCACGGGCAGGCCGAAAGCGACCGCTTCAACACCCTGCTGCTGGAGGCGGGGCTGGGCTGGCGGCAGATCGCGATGCTGCGCGGCTACTGCAAGTACCAGCAGCAGGTCGGCACGCCGTTCTCGCAGGCCTACATGGAGGAAACGCTCAACCGCTACCCGATGATCGCCGGCTTGCTGGTGGAATTGTTCGAGGCGAAGTTCGATCCGCGCCGCGAAACCGGCGACGTCGAAAGCCGCAGTCGCGCGCGCGACGCGTTGCGGCATGAATTGCTGACGCTGACGCCCGAGGCCGTGGTCGATGCCAACCCGGACTTCGTCGAGCGCGTCGCGGCCTTGCTGGAAAAGCCGCGCGAGCAGCAGGTCGATGGCCTGATCAATGCGATCAAGGCATTGCTGGTCAACGTGTCCAGCCTCGACGACGACCGCATCCTGCGCGGTTTCATGAGCCTGATCCGCGCCACCCTCCGGACCAATTACTTCCAGGAGCACGACGGCCGTCCGGCCGAATACATCAGCTACAAGTTCGACTCGCACCAGGTTCCGGACGTGCCCAAGCCGGTGCCCTACCGTGAAATCTGGGTGTACGCACCGCGGGTGGAAGGCGTGCACCTGCGCTTCGGGCCGGTCGCGCGCGGCGGCCTGCGCTGGTCGGATCGCCGCGAGGACTTCCGCACCGAGGTACTGGGCCTGGTGAAGGCGCAGATGGTCAAGAACACCGTGATCGTGCCGGTCGGCTCCAAGGGCGGGTTTTTCGTCAAGCGGGCGCCCGCCAGCGGCGAGCGCGACGCGGTGCTGGCCGAGGGCATCGCCTGCTACAAGATGTTCATCAACGGCCTGCTCGACATCACCGACAACATCGACACCGCGGCCGACAAGGTCCTGCATCCGGCCGACGTGGTACGCCACGATGCCGACGATCCCTACCTCGTGGTTGCGGCCGACAAGGGCACGGCGACGTTCTCGGACATCGCCAACGGCCTGTCGCTCGAGCACGGTTACTGGCTGGGCGACGCGTTCGCCTCGGGCGGTTCCGCCGGCTACGACCACAAGGGCATGGGCATCACCGCCAAGGGCGCCTGGGAGTCGGTGAAGCGCCATTTCCGCGCGCTCGGCCACGACTGCCAGGCCGAGGATTTCACCTGCGCGGGCATTGGCGACATGTCCGGCGACGTGTTCGGCAACGGCATGCTGCTGTCGCGCCACATCAAGCTGGTGGCGGCGTTCGACCATCGCCACATCTTCATCGACCCGGATCCGGATCTGGCCGCTTCGTTCACCGAACGCGAACGCATGTTCAAGTTGGCGCGCTCGTCGTGGGACGACTACGACCGAGCCAAGATCTCCGCTGGGGGCGGCGTCTTCGCGCGCAGCCTCAAGGCCATCGCCATCACGCCGGGAATGCGCGCCGTGCTCGGCATCGCCGAGGACGTCGAATCGCTGTCGCCGGTGGAGTTGATCACTGCGATCCTGAAGGCGCCAGTCGACCTGCTCTGGAACGGCGGCATAGGCACCTACGTCAAGGCCACGTCCGAAAGCAACGCCGACGTGGGCGACCGTGCCAACAACGCGCTGCGCATCAACGGCGGCGACCTGCGCTGCAAGGTCGTGGGCGAGGGTGGCAACCTCGGACTGACCCAGAAGGGCCGCATCGAAGCGGCGCAGCGGGGCGTGCTGCTGAATACCGACTTCATCGACAACTCGGCCGGGGTGGACACCTCGGACCACGAAGTCAACATCAAGATCCTGCTGAACGACGCGGTGCAACGCGGCGAGATGGACATCGAAGCGCGCAACGCCTTGCTGCATTCGATGACCGGCGTCGTCGAAAGACTGGTGTTGTGGGACAACTACCGACAGAACGTCGCGATCAGCCTGATGGAACACATGTCGGTCGGCCGGCTCGGTTCCAAGGCGCATTTCATCCGCACCCTCGAGTCGCGCGGCCAGCTCGACCGCCAGATCGAATCGTTGCCTTCGGACGCCGAGCTGGCCGAACGCCGCACCCACCACCAGGGACTCACGCGTCCCGAGCTTTCGGTGCTGCTGTCGTACTCCAAGATCGTGCTGTATCAGCAGTTGCTCGATTCCGACGTGCCCGAAGATCCGTTCCTCTCGCACGAACTGGTGCGTTACTTCCCGCAACCGCTGCACGAGAAGTTCGCCGCGCACATGCAGCGGCACCGCCTCAAGCGCGAGATCATCGCGACCGCGGTGACCAACTCGATCGTCAACCGCATGGGCGCGACCTTCGTGTTGCGCACGCAGGAAGACACCGGGCAGACCGCCGCTGCGGTGGTCAAGGCCTACAACGCGGCCCGCCAGATCCTGCACACGCGCGAACTGTGGTCGGGCATCGATGCGCTGGACGGCAAGGTCAGCGAGGCCGCGCAGGTCGACGCGCTGATGAAGCTGTGGTCGCTGCTGCGCCACATGTCGCGCTGGTTGCTGAATCGCCCCGGTGCTACGCTCGGCATCTCCGAACTGGTCGAACGCTACCAGCCGGGGATGGACAAATTGCGCGCGGCGTTGCCGGATGCCTTGAGCGAAACCGGCCGCGCATCGTGGGACGTTGATTTCGAGAAGTGGCAGGGGCTCGGATTTCCCGTCGAACTGGCCCAAAAGCTGGCGACGATTCCCGCCCTGGAAGTGGCCATGGATGTCATCGAGACGTCGCTGGACACCGGCCGTCCGGTCGGGCATGTCGCGCGAGTGTTCTTCGACCTTGGCGAGGCTCTGGACATCGAATGGCTGCGCCGGCAGATCGAAAAGCTGCCCGTGGAAAGCCGCTGGCACGCGCAGGCACGCGGTGCATTGCGCGACGAACTGGCGGTCCAGCAACGCGCGATGGTCGGCCAGATCCTGGCATACGGGCAGGGCGGTCGGACAGCCGACGGCGCCGTGACTGCATGGCTCGAGCGCGACGATCCGCAACTGCAATTCACCCGCGGCATGCTCGACGAGATCCGCGGTGTGGACGTCGATTACCCGATCGCCTCGGTGGCCTTGCGCCGCCTGGCGCAGATCGCGCAGTCGAGCTGAGGCCCGGGCTCGATCCGGGCCATCCGGATGCAGGCCGGCAAGGCCTGCGTCTCGTCTACCTCTTCAGCGAAGCCGGTACCGGGCGTTCGATCCGTTTCCCGGGTGCGTGCGGCGGCGCCACCCGGGGATGCCCGCGCCGTTCAAGGCTCGAATTGCTCGTCCAGAATTCGTTGTGCGAGGTTGCGCTCCGGGTCGAACAGCAGCGTGACCGCGCGTTCGCGCGCTTCGCGCACCTGGATGTCCACCGCGTCGCGCACCTCGTGGAAATCCGCGGTCGCGCTGACCGGCCGGTGGCCGGGCTCCAGCGTGCGCAACCCGATCCGAGTCGCGGCCGGCAGCAGCGCGCCACGCCAGCGACGCGGCCGGAACGGACTGATCGGTGTCAGCGCCAGCACGTTGGCATCGAGCGGCAGGATCGGACCATGCGCCGAGAGGTTGTAGGCGGTCGAGCCCGCGGGCGTGGCCACCAGCAGCCCGTCGCAGATCAGGTTCGCGAGTTTCACTTCTCCATTCAATGCCACCTCGATGTGGGCCGCCTGATTGGTCTGGCGCAGCAACGAAATCTCGTTGAATGCCAGCGCCGTGACCATGTTGCCGTCGCGCTGGGTGACGCGCATTTCCAGCGGATGCAGCACGGCCGGATGCGCGGCGGCGATGCGCGCCGGCAGCTCGTCGGGCTGGTAGAGGTTCATCAGGAAACCGACGCGGCCGAGTTTCATCCCGTACACCGGCAGGCGGCGACCGAGTTGCGCGTGCAGGGTTCGCAGCATGAAGCCGTCCCCGCCCAGCGCCACGATCACGTCGGCTTCGTCGGGCGCGACCGCGCCATAGCGTTCCTGCAGCGCGTCGCAGGCCGCACGCGCCTTGTCCGACGCGGAAGCGACGAAAGCAAGCCGCGGTTCGGTGGCGACGGAGCGTGGTTTGTTCACCATGAATCCAGTTTATTGGATAGCGTGAATACCGGTCCAAGGCGGCATTTATGGAAGTCAGGCCAGAGGTGGCCGTTCCGGTATCCACGACAGATGCGTCATCCGCTCGCGGAAGCCGTGCACGGTGCTGCAATCCGGGACGATTGCACAAATCACGTCACGTAGCGCATCTCGGGCGAAGGCGCGGCGAGGAAGTTGCCCTGGGCGAAGTTGACACCGGCCGAGAACAGGGTCGGCATGCTGGATGCCTCTTCGATCCACTCGACCATGATGCGCTTGCCGGCGGCGTGTGCCTGCGAACACAGTTCGCGCACCTTCAGCTCGTTCTCGGAGTGGTGGGAGAGGTCGTTGGTGATCGCGCGGTCGATCTTCAGGTAGTCGGCGTCGATGAACTTGAGCGTCTGGAACGAGTTGAGGCCCGAGCCGAATTGCTCCAGTTCGAAGCCGCCGCCGCTCTTGCGCCAGCGTTCGACGAAGTCGTGCGCCGGCTTGAGGCAGGTCATCACCTTGGCTTCGGGCACCTCGAAAACCAGTTGCGAGGCGCTGACGCCGGCGGCCGCGAGTTTCTCGTCCACCCACTTCGCCAATGATTCGTCGTGCAGGGTGAGCGTCGAGAGTTTCACGAACAAGGTGGTCTTCGGTGACGGCTTGCCGTGCTTGCCGAGTGCGGCAATGGCTTGCTCGATCACCCAGCGGTCGATCGCCAGCAGGCGGTCGTGGCGTTCGGCGATGGGCATGAAGTGCGCCGGCATGACTTCCTCGGTGGGACCGCGCATCCGCAGCAGTACCTCGAAGAACTCGCCTTCCTCGCCTTGCAGGCTGATGATGGGCTGGTAGTAGAGCACGAAGCCGTCCTGCTTCAGGGCATCGTCGATCATGTCCAGCCATTGCTGTTCGCGCGCGGCTTCGGCCTTGTCGGCGGCCGCGGGATCGTGGATGTCGATGCGGTTGCCGCCCTGGCCCGAGGCGGCGCGCAGTGCATCATCTGCTTGCGACAGCAGGACCTGCGATTTGGCGTTCTTTTCGCCGAGCAGGCTGCCGCCGATGCTGATGGTGAGACTGATGGACTTTCCGCCTGCTTCGATGATCGCGGCCTCGATGCTGCTGCGCAACGATTCGGCGATCTTCTGCACTTCCGCCTGCGGACTGCCGGACAGCAGGATGCCGAAGGCGTGGTCGCTGATGCGCCCGGCGCAGTCGCTGGCACGCAGTCGCTGCTTGATGGTGCCGGCCAGGGCGCGCAGGACGTCGTCCGCGCCGGTGATGCCGACGGCGTCGAGCACCAGCCGGTAGTTGTCCGGTTCCAGCAGCAGCAAGGCCTGGTCGGTGGTGCCGCCGATG
The DNA here is from genome assembly GCA_021781345.1 of Pseudomonadota bacterium. Taxonomy (GTDB): domain Bacteria; phylum Pseudomonadota; class Gammaproteobacteria; order Xanthomonadales; family Rhodanobacteraceae; genus 66-474. The sequence continues at coordinate 5,154 of JAJXWZ010000134.1, read as the reverse complement.
GCGCGCGCGACGGCTTCGTCGATGAGTTCGATGAAGTGGGCGCGGTTGGACAGGCCGGTGACAGGATCCTGCGTCTTGAGGCGCCGCAGTTCCTCTTCGGTTGCGCGGTCGGAAGCCGGCAGGCGGAACACGATCTGCTGGCAGGGTTCGCCTTCGTAGGTCGCGGGCGAGAATTCCATCACCGCCTCGAAGGCACTGCCGTCCGAGCGCTGGACGGCGAGGTCGAGCCGTGGCGGCGGCTTCTCGCCGCGGGCGAGGCGTTTCAGCAGGTCCTTGAAATCCGCCGTGTGCTGCGGCGCGATCAGGTCGAGGATGGTCAGGCCCTCGACGTCCTCGAAGCTCTCGAATCCGAACATTTCTAGATAGGCGTTGTTCGCGCGGACGTGTGTGCCTTCGTGGATGTAGGCGATCGGATCGCGCGAGGAATCCAGCAGGGAATCGCAGCGGCGTTCCGATTCGCGCAATGCTGCTTCCAGCTTGCGCACGTTGCGGCGCGTGGCCAGTGCATCCAGTTCGCGCCGCACCACGGCCCGAAGTTGGTCCTGGCGCTTGCGCAGCGCGATGCCGCGAATGCTGCCTTGGGTCATTATCTCCGCGACCAGGTCGTCGGTGAGCCGGTCGGCGAGCGCCAGCAGCGCCACGTCCTTGCCGGTGGCGTTGAGTGCTTGCGCGATGGCCCCGATCGAAATGTTCTGGCAGGCGGGATTGGCCAGCACCAGGTCGGGCGTGAAGGATTCCAGCGTGGCGGCGAGCTCTTCCTCGGTCGAGACGCGCTGCGGACGCAGCGCGATGCCGCTGTTGCGCAGCACGCTGATGATCTGCTCGGCGTCTTCGGCCTGATCCTCGGCGATGATCAGCTTGGTAATGGGTTCAGGCAACATTCGAAGCCTTGTGCTGCACGAACCTCCGGTTCACGTGTCGCACCCGCGGGCAGAATGATGCACCTGCCGCCCTGCGATTGCCGAGCCTGCCGAGGTCCGGGGCAGGCCGCCACGATGATGATTACGATTCCCGCTGTTGTACCCGATACGGCGCGGCTGCGCCAGCCGCCACTTCAGACCGGGCGCTTGGCCGGCTCGCCCGGCACCTCGCGTACCAGCCTCGGAACGAGGTAGCCGGGCAACCGGTGGCGCAGCTGGTCGAGGATCTCGCGGGCCCGGGCATCGGGCACCCCGAAGTGGGCGGCGCCACGCACGCGGTCCAGCTGGTGCAGGTAGTAGGGCAACACGCCGAACTCGAACAGGCGCTCGGACAGCCCTGACAGCGCTTCGGCATCGTCGTTGATACCGCGCAACAGCACCGATTGGTTAAGCAACGTGGCGCCGGCGTCGCGCAGGCGCGCGCAGGCCGCGCCGACGCTGGCGTCCAACTCGTTCGGGTGGTTGGCATGCAAGACCACGACCCGCTGCAGGGGCAGGTTGGCCAGCCACGCGCATAGCGTGGCATCGATGCGTTCGGGCAGCACCACTGGCAGGCGCGAATGGATGCGCAGGCGGACCACGTGCGGAAGTGCGCGCAGGGCTTGGGTCAGGTCTGTCAATTTTTGTGTCGAGAGCACCAACGGGTCGCCGCCGGACAGGATGACCTCGCGGATCGAGTCGTCCTCGGCCAGGCAGTCGATCGCCTCGCGCCAGGCGTGTGCGGCTGCGATTTCCTCGGCATAGGGGAAATGCCGACGGAAACAGTAGCGGCAGTTCACCGCGCAGGAACCGGCCGCGATCAACAGGGCGCGGCCCTGGTATTTGTGGATCACGCCGTGTGCCTTGATCGCCCCGAGATCGCCCACGGCATCGTCGCTGAAACCGGGCGTCACATCGAGTTCCGCGGATTGCGGCAGCACCTGCAGCAACAACGGGTCGCGGGCGTCGCCTTGGCGCATGCGCCGGATGAAGGCGCGGGGCACCCTCAGGGGGAACCCGGCGTCGGCCGCGGGCAGGCGCGCCGCCAGTTGCGGCAGTTGCAGCAACTCAAGCAATTCGCGCGGATCGGTGACGGCCTCGCGCAGGCCTTGCCGCCAATCGGGCAGGGCAAGTCCCGGCCCCGGAACGTCTGCGACGCGGGGAGAAGCCGCGCGCGGATCGGATATCCCGGACGTTTGCGTCGTCGTAGCCGGGTCCAGGCAACTCCGCTGGGAGCGGATCGGGACAGCCGCAGGCTGGCCCGGAAAGCCTGCCGTGTGGATGGGGCGAGCACATGTCCCCGACTCGGCGTGGACCGGCAAATCCCGTTCGGACGGCCCTGCGGTGTTCGGCGTGATTGGCTGCCTGGAAGAGCCTGTTGCGGTTATCATGTCGGGCCTTGCCGCCGGTTCCGAGTCCGGCCAATCCACCATTTTAAGTCATCTGCCCGGCCGGAAGTCCGCCAGTCCGGTTCGGCACCACGCATCCACGGAGCACAGCATGGCCAGTTACGGTCTCAACGACGTCAAGAATGGATTGAAGATCATCGTCGACGGCGATCCCTACGTCATCGTCGGCGCCGATTTCATCAAGCCCGGCAAGGGCCAGGCCTTCACCCGCATCAAGATTCGCAATCTCAAGAACGGCCGCACCACCGAAAAGACCATGAAGGCGACCGATTCGGTCGAGGGCGCCGACGTCGTCGACACCGACATGCAATACCTCTACAACGACGGCGAGTTCTGGCACTTCATGGATCCGGCCAGCTTCGAGCAGCACACCGCCGACAAGAATGCCGTGGGCGATGCCGCGCAGTGGCTGAAGGGGGAGGAAGAGTGCATTGTCACGTTCTGGAACGGCATTCCGTTGTCGGTGACGCCACCGAATTTCGTGGAATTGCAGATCGTCGAAACCGACCCCGGCTTGCGTGGCGATACCTCGGGCGGCGGCGGCAAGCCGGCCAAGCTCGAGACCGGCGCCACCGTGCGCGTGCCGCTGTTCGTCAACCAGGACGAAGTCATCCGCGTCGATACGCGCACCGGCGAATACGTAAGCCGTGTGAAATGACTGATTCGCAGAAAATTTGCGCAGCAAATTTCGTCGCGAATCAATCACCCCGGCGAGGGCCGGGATCCATTTGCAAACTGCATGGATTCCGGCCTGCGCCGGAATGACGAGCAAGAGAATGTCGTCATGATGGGACACTTGGCAACAAGTCCATCGCATGCCATCGACCTCCTGATCACCGCCCGCTGGATCGTGCCGATCCAGCCCGACCGGGTGGTGCTGGAAGACCACGCGGTCGCAATCGACGCGGGCGAGATCATCGGTGTGCTGCCGCGCGGCGAAGCGGAGCCGCAATACACCCCCCGCGAGCGCGTGGATCTGCCCGCACACGCCTTGATCCCGGGCCTGGTCAACGCCCATACCCACAACCCAATGACGCTGTTGCGCGGGCTGGCCGACGACCTGCCGCTGATGGCCTGGCTGCAGGAGCACATCTGGCCGGTGGAAGCGAAGGTCATCGGGCCCGCGTTCGTGCGCGACGGCGTGGAGCTCGCGATCGCCGAAATGCTGCGCGGTGGCACCACCTGCTGCAACGAGAACTATTTCTTTCCAGACGTGCAGGCCGCGACCTACCGTGCACACGGTTTCCGCGCGCGGGTCGGCCTGCCGATCATCGAGTTTCCCAGCGCCTGGGCCCGCGATCGCGATACCTATTTCGAGCGCGCGCTGGCGGTGCAGGACGAATGCCGCGGCGACGCGCTGGTCGGCACCACGTTCGCCCCGCATGCGCCGTACACCGTCAGCGATGCCTCGTTCGAGCGCATCCGCATGCTGTCCGACCAACTGGACCTGCCGGTGCATCTGCACCTGATGGAGACAGCGCACGAAGTCGAGGAGAGCAAGCACGAGCATGGCCTGCGCCCGATGCAGCGGCTGCAGAAACTGGGACTGGTCAACGATCGCCTGATCGCCGTGCACATGACGCAGGTGAGCGATTCGGAAATCGCGACGTGCGCCGAGGCGGGCGTGTCGGTGGTGCATTGTCCCGAGTCCAACCTGAAACTGGCGTCGGGTTTCTGCCCGGCCGAGAAGCTGCGCCGGGGCGGGGTCAACCTCGCCGTCGGGACCGACGGCTGCGCCTCCAACAACGACCTCGACATGTTCGGCGAGCTGCGCACCGCCGCGTTGCTGGCGAAGGGCGTGGCCGGCGACCCTGCTGCGTTCGACGACATGTATGCGTTGCGAGCCGCGACCCTGGGAGGCGCCAGGGCCATGCAGCTCGATGCGAAGATCGGCTCGATCGAACCCGGCAAGCGCGCCGACCTGGCCGCCGTGCGCCTGGATGAGGTCGAGACCCAGCCGCTCTACAATGTGATCTCGCACCTGGCCTACGCCGTGTCGCGCCGGCAGGTCAGCGACGTCTGGATCGACGGCAAGCGCAAGCTCGAACATGCCGCGCTGGTCGATTTCGATCTTGCGGGCGTGCTCGACAAGGCGCGTCGCTGGCGCGAACGGATTGCGGCCCTTTGACACCGGAACCCCGATGAAGCGTTATCTGATCCTCACCCTGCGCACCCCGCGCTTCGATCCGGACGTGATCGCGGCGCACCACGCGTACCTCGACGCACTGAAAGCCCAGGGGGCGCTGGAGGCTTACGGCCCGTTCAACGACAAGTCCGGTGGTGCGTACGTGATTCGCGCCGATTCTCCGGAGCATGCGCGCGACATGGCGTTTGCCGACCCCCTGCACGGGTCGGGATCGTCGCAGGCCAGCGTGCGCGAGTGGGACGTCCGGCAGGTCGCGGAGCCACGGGCCGCATGAACGCCGCGAGCCCCAACGTCGATCCCGAAGAGCTGGCACGTTTCGGCAAGCTGGCGAGCCGCTGGTGGGATCCCGACGGTGAATCGCGTCCGCTGCATGACCTCAACCCGGTGCGTTCGGTCTTCGTGTCCGCACGCGTGGCCTTGCGTGGTGCCCGCGTCGCGGATGTCGGGTGCGGTGGCGGCCTGCTCAGCGAAGCGTTGGCGAAGGCCGGCGCGTTCGTCACTGCGATCGACCTGGCGCCGGAAGTGATCGAGGTGGCGAAGCTGCACCTGCACGAAACCAACGCCGCGCTGTCCGAGCCGTTGACCGTCGACTACCGGCTCTGCTCGTCGCACCAGCTCGCCGCGGAAGCGCCGGGCGGCTTCGATGCCGTCTGCTGCATGGAGCTGATCGAACACGTTCCCGATCCCGCGGCCCTGGTCG
>JAJXWZ010000145.1 GCA_021781345.1 Pseudomonadota bacterium | reverse complement strand
TTCCTTGAAGGTCAGTCCTAGGACCAGCACCTTGGCGCCGGCGACGTGGATGCGCTTTTCCAGCATGAGCCGGATCACCCGCTCGGCCACGTGCCGGCCCATGCCGTCGTTGATGCGGCGCCCGGAAAGGATCACCTCCGGGTGGTAGCCGATTTCCTGGGCCTTGTGGGTGAGGTAATAAGGATCCACGCCGATGCAGTGGCCACCCACCAGGCCGGGCCTGAACGGCAGGAAGTTCCACTTGGTGCCGGCGGCCTCCAGCACGTCCAGTGTATCGATGCCCATCCGGTGGAAGATCAGCGCCAACTCGTTGATCAGCGCGATGTTGAGGTCGCGCTGGGTGTTCTCGATCACCTTGGCCGCTTCGGCCACCTTGATGCTTGAGGCCTTGTGGGTGCCGACGCTGACGACCTGCCGGTACAGCGCGTCCACGAAGTCGGCGGTTTCCGGCGTGGAGCCCGAGGTGACCTTCTTGATGGTGTCGAGACGGTGTTCCTTGTCGCCGGGATTGATCCGTTCGGGGCTGTAGCCTGCGTAGAAGTCCTGGTTGAATTTGAGGCCCGATTCGCGCTCGATGATCGGCACGCAGACCTCTTCGGTCGCGCCGGGGTACACGGTCGACTCGAAAATCACAACCCCGCCGCGTCCGATGGCGCGCCCGACCGTGCGGCTGGCCGATTCCAGCGGCGCAAGGTCGGGACGCTTGGCGCGGTCGATCGGCGTCGGCACCGTGACGATGAAGACATTGCAGCCCTTGAGGTCACCGGCATCGTCGCTGAAGCCGAGCAGGCCGGCTTCGCCCAGCTCCTGCGGTGAAACCTCGAGGGTATGGTCGCGGTGTTGTTGCAGTTCCTCCACGCGCCTGGCGTTGATGTCGAAACCCAGCGTGGGCAGCTTGCGTCCGAAACCGACCGCCAGCGGCAGGCCGACATAACCGAGCCCGATCACGGCGAGACGGATGGCTTCGGGACGGGGCAACGGCGCCTGGCTCATGGCGATTCCTTGGCAACACACGCGGAGGACGTTTCCGGGGCATGCGCGAAACGTGCCGACGCGTACCGGAAGGGCCGTCTATGCTCGCACGCATCCCGCCTGCGCGTCGAGCTGGATGGGAACGCCGGCGGGCGCATGGTCAGCCGGTGCGTGCCGGTCTGTTCGCCCGCGTCCGGAAATTAAGTATGAACAACGCGATGCCGATAAGCGCGATGCCGATCGTTTCCGGCCCCGACGGCGTTTCCCCGAGCAATCCCCACGCAAACAGTACGCCCGCCACCGGCACCGCCAGGCTGGTCAGGCCCGCGACGTTGGCGGAGAGCCGGTGCACCACCAGCGCCCACAGCACCCAGCACACCCCCGAGGACAGCAGCCCGTTGTAGAGCAACGCGGCGATGTATTCTCCGGTCCAGGCCACTTCCCGTTGCCGCACGACGAGGGCGAGCGCGATCAACCCGAGCGTACCGACCAGCATCTGCCATGCCGTGAGGCGCAGCGGCGTCACCTCGGGGTGCCGCAGGAACAGGCGTTTGGAGAGCACCGTGGCGATCGCCCAGGAAAGGCCGGCGAGCAGCGCCAATGCGATGCTGCCCGGTTCGCCCAACGGATGCCATGGTTCGATCACGCAGGCGAAGCCTGCCGCCGCGATCGCGATGCAAAGCCAACGGACCGGGCCGGGCTTCTCGTGGATCCACCACCACGCCAGCGGTACCACCCAGAACGGCATCGTGTAGGCCAGCAACGCGGTCTTGCCGGCGCCGCCCGAAACCAGCGCCCATTGCGCGAGTGCCTGGAAGCCGGTGGTCTGGGCCAGCCCGATGGCCAGCGTCGGCAGCCATGGCGTGGGTTTGAGCGTGTCCCCGCGCAGCGCCAGCAGCGCGAACAGCACCACCGTTCCGATCACGTAACGCTGCGCGCTGAAAGTGAACGGGCCGCTGTAGCGCATCGCAGTTTTCATCACCGTCCAGTTGAGGCTCCAGACCACCGTCAGGATCAGCAGGCCGATCCATGCGGCGCGTGTCGAGGGCGTGCGCTGGTTGGTCATCGGGGATAACTATCCGCCAAGGGACGCAAAGGATAGTGTGGAGATGCTTCCTGCAGACAACCACGGGGCATCCAGTTCAACGAATCGCGGCAGCCACGACCGGCGGCTCGATGGTCGCCCAGCGTTATCGGCTGGGCTGCAAGGGCGGCCTGGATTGCCTGGCCCTCGATGCTGCGACCCGGCATTGATACGTCAGCCGCTCGGACCATGTCTCCGTGCTCGACGCGCGACGCCGGGACAATCAGCGGCGCGCCGGACGTTCGGCGCGCTTGATGACTTCGAAAGGCGTGTCGCGGCCGCCAAAGCGGGGCAGGAATCCTTCCGGCGGACCCCAGGCGTGCAGCGTGACGACCTCCCATGTGGCGGGGATGCGGCCGTGCCGGCGGCGGGGTTCATAGGCATCCAGCATGGCTTTGAAGCGCGCCTTGCCGGTCAGGCCCGGCGTGCGTTCGCGGTCGGCGTTGGTGGCGCCGAGTCCCTTCAGGTCGGCAAACAGGTCGCGCACGTCCGGGTACTCCAGCGTGATGTGGTCGGCGTCCAGTACCGGATCCTTCAGGCCCGCCGCCAGAGCCGCGTCGCCGATGTCGTGCAGGTCGAGGAAACGGCCGACGTGCGGATGGCCGGGATCGGCTTGCGCCCATGCCGCGCGCAATTCGGACAAGGTATCGGGACCGAGGCTGGACGCGACCAGCAAGCCGCCAGGGCGCAGGACCCGGGCGCATTCCGCGAGCATCGGGCGCGGCGTCTCGCACCACTGGATGCACAAATTCGAGTAGACCACGTCGATGCTGCGATCCGGGAACGGCAGTTGCTGGCCATCCGCGCAGACGCGCGTGAACGGCTTCCACCAGCCGGCATGCCGGCGTGCCTCGCGCAGCATCGCCGGCGACAGGTCCAGCGCGATCACCTCGGCTTTCGGCCAGCGTTTTTTCAGCCGCGCGGTGCCGCGACCGGTGCCGCAGCCGATGTCCAGCACGCGGCCGGGTTCGCCGTCGCGGTAATCGAGGCTGTCGAACAGGCGTGCCTCGACCTCGCGTTGCAGGGCGTCGTGACGCTCGTATGACGAGGCGGCGCGCGCGAAGGCGCGCCGCACCTGGCGGTGATCCAGTCGCACGTCGCTCACGCCGGTTCCCCCGCGAGCAACGGCTCCAGCGCAGCGATCACGGCTTGCGTGTGGCCGATGAACGGCGCGTGGCCGCCGCCGGCGATATTGGTGAAGGCCCCGCCGCACCGGCCGGCGCTCCATTGCATCGCCTGCCACGGGATCAGGCGGTCCCGGCGTCCGGCGATCCATGCGCTCGGCCGCGCGAGGTCCGGCAGGCGCGCGCGCAGGTCGGTGTTTTCGAGCACGGCGAGGCCTTCGATCAATGCGCGCACTTGCGGCGGATGATCGTTGAACGTGTCCGCGCGCAATTTGCGCAGGTCGGCTTGCGCGCAGTCGCTGCCCAGTGCTTCCAGAGCCAGGAATCGCTCCAGCGTGCCTACGTAATCGGTTCCAAGCTCGCGGCCGAAGTTCTGCAGGATCTCGGGGGATACCGCGTACGGCCAGTCATCGCCGCGCACGAAGCGCGGCGACGCGCACAGCATCGCCAGCCCCCGCACGTCCCGCGGAAAATCCAGCGTCGCCTGCAGCGCATACAGCCCGCCCAGCGACCAACCAAGCCAGATAGCGGGTGGCACCTGCGCGGCGATCACGCGTGCGCAACCGGCGGGTTGCAACGGTACATCCGAGTCGCGCGAGCGACCGTGACCTGGCAGGTCGACCACGTGCAGCGTGCAGCGGTCACGCAGGGCTTCCACGAGCGGCGCGAACACGCCGCCGTGCATGGCCCAGCCGTGCAACAAGACGAGGTGCGTGGCGCCACGGCCTTCGGTTTGGATGGACAAGTCGGACATCAGGGTTGGGTCGATGCAAGCGAGTGGGCGTGGAATTGCAAAAAAGAGTCGATCCCGTGGACGAGGCCGCGTCAGCCCTTCCCTTCAGGGGGAAGGTCCGGCAGGGATTTCGTAACGATCGGCGCGAGTGCTTCCAGCAGCCGGTCGACATCGGCTTCTTCGTGCAGGGCCGAGAGCGTGACCCGCAATCGGGCCTTGCCAGGCGGCACCGTGGGCGGGCGAATCGCGGTGACCAGCAGACCGGCATGATCCAGGGCCCGCGACACGGCGATGGCGCGCTCCGCCTCGCCCAGCAGGACGGGCTGGATCGGGGTGCGTGAATCCGCGAGTGGCAGGCCGAGTTGCCCCGCACCCGCGCGGAAACGCGCGATCAGGAAGTGCAATTTTTCGCGCCGCCAGTCTTCCGTGCGCGCGATCCGCACGGCTTCGCAAGCGGCAACCGCCAATGCCGGCGGCATCGCGGTGGTGTAGACGAAGGTGCGCGCGAACTGCGTCAGGCCTTCGATCAATGCGCGGCTGCCCGCGACGAATGCCCCCAGGCAACCGAGCGCCTTGCCGAGCGTCGCCATCAGCACCGGAACATCGGCGTGGGTCAGCGTCGCTTCTTCCAGGCTGCCGGCGCCATGCGCGCCGAGCACGCCCAGCCCGTGGGCGTCGTCGACCATCAGCGTGGCCGCTTCACGTTTGCACAGCGCGGCGAGTTCGCGCAGCGGCGCAATGTCGCCATCCATGCTGAATACGCCATCGGTGGCGAGCAGTGCCGGAACGTCCGGCGTTGCCGCGAGTTGCCGCGTCGCGCCATCGGCGTCGTTGTGGGGATAGCGCTTCAGCGTGGCGCCGGCGAGTTGCGCGGCGTCGAGCAGGCTCGCGTGGTTCAACTTGTCCTGCACGCATGTGCCGTCGCGGTCCAGCAAGGCCTGCATGGCGCCGAGATTCGCGAGCCAGCCGGACGAGAACAGCAGCGCCGATTCGCGGCCGGTCCATTCGCACAGGGCTGCTTCGAGTCGTGCATGTTCCCTTCGATGACCACAAACCAGATGCCCGGCGGTGCCGCCGACGCCACTTTCGTTCGCGGCGTCCTGCACCGCCCGGACGACGCGTGGATCCCGTGCCAGTCCCAGGTAATCGTTGCTGCAGAAGCTCAGCAGTTCGCGCTCGCCGTCGCGCATGCGCATGCCGCTAGCCGCGTCGAAGGTTCGTGCGCGTCGCAGCAGGCCCGCGTGCTTGCGTTCCGCGACGCGCTTGGCGAGCGTTTCCAGGAGGTTGGGGCGGCAGTCAGTCATGCGGGTGCCGTCGTTCGGACATCGGCCAACGCTGCCATTCCTCGACAGCATTTCCGCAAGCGGGATGCACGGCCTAGGCCGCGTTTGTGCGGGTTTCGAGGATGTCCGCGTGAACGGTGCCGGCGTCATGCGCCTGCTTGCCGTGCGACACATCCACCTGCATCGGATGCAGGTCCAGCCGCCGGAACAGGGCGTGGTCGTGTTGCACATCCGGGTTGCCGGTGGTCAGGAGCTTCTCGCCCATGAAGATGGAACCTGCGCCGGCGAAGAAACACAGCGCCTGCATTTCGTCGCTCATCTGTTCGCGGCCGGCCGAGAGACGCACCACCGACTTCGGCATCAGGATGCGCGCTACCGCGATGGTGCGCACGAACTCGAACGGGTCGAGGTCACGCGCGTTTTCCAGCGGCGTGCCCGCCACGCGCACCAGCTGGTTGATCGGCACCGACTGCGGGTGTTCGGGCAGGTTGGCCAGAGCCTGCAGCAGCCCGGCGCGCTGCACCCGGCTTTCGCCCATGCCGACGATGCCGCCGCAGCAGGTTTTCAGGCCGGCCGCACGAATGTCTTCGAGCGTGTCGAGGCGATCGGCGAATTCGCGGGTATGGATGATCTCGCCATAGAAGTCGGGCGAGGTGTCGATGTTGTGGTTGTAATAGTCGAGTCCGGCGTCCTTCAGGTGTTGTGCGTGGCCTTCGCCGAGCAGCCCGAGCGTCGCGCAGGTTTCCAGTCCGAGCGCTTTTACCTCGCGGATCATCGCCGCGACCTTCGGGATGTCGCGATCCTTCGGACCGCGCCAGGCTGCGCCCATGCAGAAGCGCGAGGCACCCGCGGCCTTGGCCGCGCGCGCGCGTTCCAGTACCGCGTCCAGATCCATGAGCTTCTGCGCCTCGACGCCGGTCTGGTAGCGTTGCGCCTGCGGGCAGTACGCGCAATCCTCGGGGCAGCCGCCGGTCTTGATCGACAGCAAGGTCGACACCTGCACCGCGTTCGGGTCGTGGTTCGCTGCGTGCACCGCGTGCGCACGCGCCAGCAGCTCCATGAAAGGAAGGTCGAACAGGCGCTGGATCTCGGTCAATGGCCAGTCGTGCCTGACCGGATTTTCGGCGTTCATTCCGTCCATAGCGGGCACTCCGCGTTACCGTGGAGGCCAAGTTTCATGGGCGCGGGAGATGGCTGTCAACTTGAAAATGGATGCTCTGGTTGACGAGATGCTGGACGCGGTGCTGCCGTCCCACTGCCTGCTGAGCGGCGCACGCGGGCAGGGGAACCTGAGCCTGTGCCCGGCCTGTGCGGCGGACATGCCGCGCAATCGGGTTTGCTGTGCGCGTTGCGCCTTGCCGCTGGAGTCGCCAGCGCCGCTGTGCGGGCGTTGCCTGAAGCGCGAGCCCGCCTGGAATGCCGCGTGGGTGCCGTTCCGCTACGAATGGCCGCTGGCGCAACTGGAGGCACGCTTCAAGTTCGGTGGCGATCTCGCGGCCGGCCATACGCTGGCGACGTTGTGGTGCGAAGTGCTGCCTCCGGCATTGCCCGAAGCCATCGTGCCGGTGCCTTTGCATCGTTCGCGCCTGCGTCGGCGCGGTTACAACCAGGAGCTTGAACTTGCCAGGCCGCTGGCCAGGAATTTTCGCGTTCCGCTGTTGCGCGACGCCTTGCAGCGGATCCGCGCCACCGAGGCTCAGACCGACCTCAACGCAACGCAGCGACGCAGGAACGTGCGTGGCGCATTCGCCGTGCGGCTCGATGACTCGATCCCCGAACACGTCGTGGTCCTAGACGACGTATTCACCACTGGCGCCACGCTTGCCGAATGCAACCGCGTGCTTAAAAGGGTCGGCGTTGCGCGCGTGGATGTGTGGGCGCTGGCGCGCGCGCCGACGCGCTCATGAATCAGCTCGCTCTCGCGGCGCGGGAAACCGCTTGCGGGCTCAATGCATCGCCAGCGCCACGACGATCCCCAGCCAGATAGCGCCACCGACCCAGTTGTTGTTGCGGAAGGCGGCCAGGCAGGCGTCGCGCTGGCGCCAGCGCATGTTCCACAGTTGCCA
>JAJXWZ010000080.1 GCA_021781345.1 Pseudomonadota bacterium | reverse complement strand
AGGACGCTTCAGGTTCACCTCGTCGCCAGCCCATGCGTTTCCTCGCCGTGCAGGCGAGGGAATGACCCGCATGGCTTCCCGGACTGGCTTATGTTCGGGTCGCCGTGGCTTGGACGGATCCCGCGACCGTCCGCGCAGGGCACAGGGTTCCGTCCTTTTCCGGCGTTCGCGGAGCACGTGGGTGACGCTGCGCCGACTCGTGCCAACGGCTGCCGTACCGGCAAGGCTCGGCAAGGGTTGGCAACCGTCGCCGCAAGTTTCCGAGCGAGGATGGGCTTCGCGCGCAGGTGAACGGCTGGCGTGCATGCAGGTCGGTCACCGCGGGTTGGCGATTGCGCGCTTCGCGTGGGCCTTGATCGTCTTCACCATCGAGGCGAGTCCGTTGGACCGGGTCGGTGATAGATGCTTGCCAAGTCCGATCGCGTTGATGAAGGACGGGTCGGTGTCGACGATTTCCCGCGCGCTGTGTCCCGAATACACCCGCAGCAGCAGTGCGACCAGCCCCGACACGATCGCGGAGTCGCTCGCCGCACGCAGATCGAGCCGATCGGCATCACCGGACACCACGATCCACACCTGCGATTGGCAACCATCGACCTTGTTGGTATCGATCATGTCCGCGTCCGGCAGCGGCGGCAGCTTGCGGCCGAGGTCGATCAGGTACTGGTAGCGGCCGGTCCAGTCATCGAACAGCTCGAATTCCTCGATAATCTCCCGTTGTTCGTCCTGGCTGCTGTTTGCGTTCATGGGCTAGTGACCCTCCAGCGGGTACCCTGCAGGCCGTCCTCGATCGCGATACCCATCGCCGCGAGCTCATCGCGGATGGCGTCGGCGCGGGCGAAGTCACGCGCGGCGCGCGCGTTGCGCCGGGCTTCAATCAGGCTTTCGATGCGCGCGGCGTCCACGCCTTCTGATCCGCGCTTGAACCAGGCTTCCGGATCCTGCTGGAGCAGGCCGAGAATCGCGCCGCTGCCGAGCAGGTCGGCCTTAATCCTGCGCAGTTCCGAACGCGCAGAGTCGGTCCTCGGCCTCGGCTCGTGTTCCAGTAGGTGGCGCGCCACGCTGGCCAGCCCGCTGAGCTCGGCCAGTGCAGCCGGCGTGTTGAGATCGTCGTCGAGCGCCTCGATGACGCCCGAAGTCATTGACTCCGGCGTTGCTTCGCAGGCGGTCAGGTCGCGCAGCGTGCCGTACAGTCGATCCAGTGTCGCGATCGATTGCTCGATCAACGCGTCGGACCAGTCCAGCGGCTGTCGGTAGTGCGCGGACAGCAGTGCATAACGCAACGCCTCGGGCGGGAATGTCTGAAGCAACTCGTGCAGTTGCTTGACGTTGCCGATCGACTTGCTCATCTTGGCGCCGCCGAAGGTGAGCATGCCGTTGTGCAGCCAGAATCTCGCGAACGTCTTGCCGGCATGGGCGCAGGTCGATTGCGCGATTTCGTTCTCGTGGTGCGGAAACACCAGGTCCACGCCTCCGGCGTGGATGTCGATGGTGTCGCCCAGGTGGGCCTCCGCCATCGCCGAGCACTCGATATGCCAACCCGGTCGTCCGCGGCCCCAGGGACTATCCCATCCGGGCAGCTCCGGAGGCGAGGGCTTCCACAACACGAAATCGGCCGGGTTGTGCTTGTAGGGAGCAACGTCGACCCGTGCGCCGGCAAGCAGCTCGTCCGTCGATCGTCCCGACAGCTTGCCGTATTCCGCGAAGCTGCCGACGTCGAACAGCACGTGGCCATCCGCCACGTAGGCGTGGCCCGAATCGACGAGCTTGCCGGACATCGCAATGATCGCGGCGATGTGTTCGGTGGCGCGGGGCTCGATGTCGGGTGGCGCGACGCCCAGCCTGGCCATGTCCTCGCGGTAGATCGTGGCGAAGCGGTTCGCGATTGCCGCGATGGGCACCCCGGCCTCGGCTGCCGCGGCGTTGATCTTGTCGTCCACGTCGGTGATGTTCCGCGCGTACAGCAGGTGCGGATACCGGCGCCGCAGCAGGCGCGCCAGCACGTCGAACACCACCGGGCCGCGCGCATTGCCGATGTGCACGTAGCTGTAGACGGTCGGGCCGCACAGATACATGGTCACGCGGGACGGGTCGACGGGCCTGAAGTCCTCGACACGCCGGGTCAGGGAGTTGTACAGCCGCAGGGCCATCGGGGCGCCGGTCGATGCGAAATAATCCTGCAACTTTATCAGGTTGCGTCCATTCCTTGAGCGCCTATTCAGCCTTGGGGTGTTCCAATGGCCGAAGTAACCGAAGCACGAAACGCCGCCTTCCGGCGTTGGAGCACGACATGTCCCGATTTGCCCTCGCCCCGTTGCTCGCAGCCTTCGCCCTTGCGGCGCATGCACAGGGATATCCGCCACCGCCGCAGTCCGGACCCGCCGTCAATGTCCACTATGGCTGGGCCGAAGTGCTGCGTGTCGATCCGGTGTACGGTCCGGTTGCCCAGGTCCCACGGCAAGAATGCTACCCGCGCACGGTCACGCGGCGCGACGACAACCACGCGGGCGGCACGGTGCTGGGCGCCATCGTCGGGGGCGTGCTCGGCAGTACCGTGGGCAAGGGCGATGGTCGCACGGCCGCGACCGTGGCAGGCGCCGTCGCGGGCGGGGCGATCGGCAACCGCGTGTCGGCGGCGCACGACCGGACCTATACCGAACAGGACACGGTTTGCCAGCCGGTGAACTACGCGCCCCAGCAGCAGATCGTGGGCTACGACGTCGAGTACCGTTACCGCGGCGACGTCTACATGTCGCGGCTGCCCTACGATCCAGGCGAAAGGCTGCGGGTGAGGATCACCGTCGCGCCTGCGGACTGAAGCATCACAGTGTTCCCGCTTGACCGCAGCGAACGACTTCCATGCGCCGATTCCCGGTTTCGGCTGCCGGTTCGCCGGGCGTGGGCCGTGAATCGACGATTCGTTGCATCGCCCCGCGAGCTATGCGATGATCCGCGATTCTTCGCTCCGATTCGATCAATGTCCGCAGGCCACTTGCCATCTCCGAATGTCCTGACCAGCGCCCGCGCGGCAGCCGGAATGACATCGCGCGCGCGTCGACCGGACATCCGACATCCGGCCGGGTAGGCAGTCGCGCGCACGCTTGCAGCAGTTTGACGACGAAAACCCGGCCGCCAGCGCCGGGTTTTTTGTCGTTCATCCCCGGCTTGATCGAAGCGCATCCACTCCAGCCACGGACGGGCGGGAGCCAACCAAAGGGACGGCCATCGGGACGCCTGCATGAATCTTCGCCATTTCATCACAACCCAGGATTGGACGCGCGCCGAGATCGACGCCCTGCTGGACCAGGCTGCCGCGTTCAAGCGTTCGCCGGCAGGAAGCCAGCTCGCCGGCAAGTCGGTGGCACTGTTGTTTTTCAACCCCTCGATGCGCACCCGGACCAGCTTCGAAATTGGCGCATGGCAGCTCGGTGGCCACGCCGTCGTGCTGTCGCCCGGCAAGGATGCGTGGCCGATCGAATTCGAAGCCGCCAGCGTGATGGACGGCGAAGCCGAGGAGCACGT
Source organism: Pseudomonadota bacterium (assembly GCA_021781345.1). Taxonomy (GTDB): domain Bacteria; phylum Pseudomonadota; class Gammaproteobacteria; order Xanthomonadales; family Rhodanobacteraceae; genus 66-474. Next base: position 3,790 of record JAJXWZ010000080.1, on the reverse strand, counting down.
GGCCGAGGTCGCGAGGGTGCTGTCGCGTTACGTGGACCTGATCTGCGTGCGCGCGTTCCCGAAGTTCCGGGACTGGTCGGTCGATCGCGAGGATCGCGTGATCAAGGCCTTCGCGCAGCACGCGGGCGTGCCCGTGATCAACATGGAAACGATCACGCATCCGTGCCAGGAGCTTGCGCATGCGTTGGCCCTCAGGGAACACATTGGCGAATTGAGCGGCCGTAAATACGTGCTGACCTGGACCTACCACCCGAAGCCGCTCAACACCGCGGTGGCCAATTCGGCGTTGCTGATCGCTACCAGGATGGGCATGGACGTGACCCTGCTGTGCCCGACGCCCGAGTACGTGCTCGACGAACGTTACATGGCATTCGGGGAGCAGAATGCCCGCGAGAACGGCGGTTCGCTGCGGGTCACGCACGACATCGAGGACGCCTATCGCGATGCCGACGTGGTGTATGCGAAAAGCTGGGGGGCGCTGCAGTATTTCGGACGCTGGGACGCCGAGCGGCCGATACGCGACGCGCACAAGCACTTCATGGTGGACGAAGCCAAGATGGCGCTGACCAACCGCGCCGTGTTCAGCCATTGCCTGCCGTTGCGCCGCAACATCAAGGCGACCGATGCCGTCATGGATTCGCCCAGTTGCATCGCGATCGATGAAGCCGAGAACCGCCTGCACGTGCAGAAGGCCGTGATGGCGACGCTGGCGGCGCAACGAGGGGAGGCATCGGCATGAGCGGACATCGGCACCACTACCGTGTCGCGGTGGAGTGGACCGGCAACCACGGCACCGGTACCGACGGCTATCGCAACTACGGCCGCGAACACGTGGTCCGGGTCGACGGCAAGGCGGACATCGCCGGTTCCGCCGACCCGGCCTTCCGCGGCGACGCCGGCAGGCACAACCCGGAAGAGATGCTGGTCGCGGCCTTGTCCGCCTGCCACATGCTGGCGTACCTGCACTTGGCGACGCTCGCGGGCGTGGTCGTGACTGCCTACGCCGACACCGCCGAGGGCACGATGCGGACCGAGGGAAACGGTGGACGTTTTACCGAAGTGGTCTTGAGGCCGGTCGTGACGATCATGCCTGCAAGCGATCCTGCAAAGGCTCGCGCGGCGCACGAAGACGCGCATCATGGCTGCTTCATCGCCGGCTCCGTCAATTTCCCGGTGCGCTGCGAGCCGCGCATCGTCGTCCACGCCTCCTGACACCCACTCGGATACCTGCACATGAACCAAGATATCGTCCTCGCGTTTTCCGGCGGCCTGGATACCAGTTTCTGCGTGCCTTACCTGAAGGAGCACGGCTGGAACGTGCATACGGTGTTTGCCGATACCGGCGGCGTCGGCGCCGAGGAACGCGAATACATCGAGGCGCGTGCGGTGCAACTGGGCGCCGCCTCGCACGTCACCGTCGACGGTGGGCCCGCGTTGTGGGAGCACTTCGTCAAGCCGTTCGTGTGGGCCGGCGAGGGTTACCAGGGCCAGTATCCGCTGCTGGTGTCCGATCGCTACCTGATCGTCGAGGCGGCCATCAAGCGCGCGCATGAACTTGGCACCCGCGCGATCGCCCACGGCTGCACCGGGATGGGCAACGACCAGGTCCGTTTCGACCTTACGGTGAAGGCCCTGGGTGATTTCGAAATCATCGCGCCGATCCGTGAAATCCAGAAGGAACATACCGCGGTGCGCGCGTACGAGCAGGCTTACCTGCAGCAACGCGGCTTCGAGGTGCGCGCGAAGCAGCAGGCATACACGATCAACGAGAACCTGCTGGGCGTGACCCTCTCGGGTGGCGAGGTCGATCGCTGGGAAGCGCCGGGCGAGGATGCGCGCGGCTGGTGCCTGCCGCGAGGCGAATGGCCCTCCGATCCGTTGCGGATCAAGGTGGGGTTCGTCAACGGCGAGGCCAGGACGCTGGATGGCGAACGCGTCGCCGGGCACATTCTGCTGGCGAGGCTGAACCACCTATTCGCGCGTTACGGCGTCGGTCGCGGGTTGTACACCGGCGATACCACCATAGGCCTGAAGGGCCGCATCGTATACGAAGCTCCCGGATTGGTGGCACTTCTGGCCGCGCACCGTGCTTTGGAGGAAGCGGTGGCGAGCAAACTGCAGAACCGGTTCAAGCCCGAGGTCGCCCGCAAGTGGGTGGAGCTGGTGTACGAAGGTTTCTTCCTTGATCCGCTGAAGGCCGATCTCGAGGCCTTCCTGTCGTCCAGCCAACGTTGCGTGGAGGGCGAGGTCACCTTGGAAACCTTTGGTGGCCGCGTGGATGCCGTGGCCGTGGCGTCGAAGCACATACTGAATGCCAAGGGCGCGACCTATGCCCAGGCCGCCGACTGGGGCGTGTCCGAGGCGGAGGGTTTCATCAAGCTGTACGGCATGAGTTCGACCCTGTGGTCGGAGATCAACCGGTGACTGAAGCATTGCTGGACGCCACGCTCGCACAATTGCGTGCGCTGGTCATGTTCGACACGCGCAACCCTCCGCGCATGATCAAGACCGATGGAATCTTCGACCACCTGCGCGCGCAGTTGGCGGATTTCGACGTGCGGGTGGCCGACCATGGCGCCGGTGCGGTGAGCCTGCTCGCGGTCCGTGGGCAGCCGGAACTGTTGTTCAATGTGCACCTCGACACCGTGCCCGACTCGCCGCAGTGGAGCGTCGATCCGTTCGAATTGCAGGTGGCCGGCGAACGTGCGACAGGCCTGGGGGCCTGCGACATCAAGGGTGCGGCGGCCGCCTTGCTGGCCGTGGCGGCAGCGACCGAGGGCGACATGGCGTTGCTGTTCACGACCGACGAGGAAGGCGCCGATCCGCGCTGCGTCCGGGCCTTCCTGGATGGCGGGCACGGGTTCGCGAACGTCCTGGTGGCCGAACCCACGCGCTGCAAGGCCGTGCTGGCCCACCGCGGCATCCAGTCGGTACGCGTGCGTTTCCAGGGGCGCGCAGGGCACGCATCCATCGAGCAGAAGCCTGCCGACAGCGCCCTGCACCAGGCCGTGCGCTGGGGTGCGGCCGCGCTGGACTTCGCCGAAGCTCAATCGGCCCGCGAGTTCGGCGGTTTGCGCGGGCTGCGCTTCAACCTCGGACGCCTGGAGGGCGGCATAAAGGCCAACATGGTCGCGCCAGACGCCGAAATCCGTTTCGGCGTGCGGCCGCTGCCGTCGCAGGACATGGACGATCTGCTCGGGCGTATGCGGACGTTGACGTACCCGGCGCCTGTCGAGTTCGAGGAAACGTTCCGTGGCCCACCATTGCCGGCCGGACATGAGCTGGCCAACGAGTGCCTGCAGGATGCGCAGGCACTCGCAGGCCGGCTCGGAATCCCGGTCGGCGACGCGGTGGATTTCTGGACCGAGGCGGCGTTGTTCTCGGAGGCCGGCTGCACCACGTTCGTGTATGGCCCCGGCGACATCGCGCAGGCGCACGGTGCAGACGAATGGGTGGAGCTTGCACAACTGGATCACTACGCGCGAGCCATCCACCGAATCGTCGAGGGCGGCCTGGCATGAACGCGCACATCGACACCCGCCAGACAATCGTGCGGTTGCTGTCGGCGATGGGGAGCGCCAAGGAAGTCCAGCAATACCTCAGGCGCTTCTCGCAACTGGACGCGCGGCGCTTTGCGGTGGTCAAGGTCGGCGGCGCGGTGCTGCGCGACGATCTTGGCGAACTGGCATCTTCGCTGACCTTCCTGCAGCGCGTCGGCCTGACCCCGATCGTCGTGCACGGCGCCGGTCCGCAGCTCGACGACGAGCTGGTCAAGGCAGGGATCGAGAAG
>JAJXWZ010000073.1 GCA_021781345.1 Pseudomonadota bacterium | reverse complement strand
AAGAGTTGCCTCTGCGGTCTTCCCTGATCGCAAGGAACAGGACGGCGTCGATGCCGGACTCTCCGCCAGGCTCCATTCTGGAATGTTCGTACCCGCACGCGGACGATTTCGCGACCGATGAAACCGCCAGCGCCGAGATCGAATGGTTCAAGGCCGTGCTGACCGGCGTGCGCAAGATCCGCTCGGAAATGAACATCGCGCCCGGCAAGGCGATCCCGCTGTTGCTGGCCGACGGCAACGCCGAGGATCGTCGCCGTGTCGACAAGTTCGCCGCACAAATCGCATTCCTCGCGCGCTGCGAGACCCCACGCTGGCTGGCATCGGATGAAGGCGAACCAGCCGCAGCCGCCGCGGTGGTAGGCAACCTGCGCATCCTGATACCGATGGCCGGATTGATCGACCTGGACGCGGAACGCACACGCCTGGACAAGGAAATCGCCCGCATCCGGGGCGAGATCCGGAAGTGCGAGGGCAAACTGGGCAACACGAACTTCGTCGACCACGCACCCGCGGCTGTGGTCGATCAGGAACGCAGCCGGCTGGCCGACTGGAATGCGCATTTGGAGGCGTTGCTAGGGCAGCTGGAAAGGCTGCGAACCTGACGCGTGTGCGTCACTCGAGCTGGCCGGCTTCCTCGGGAAACAGCATGTCGATGAAGCCGAACCGCGAGAAGTCGGTGATCCGCGACGGATACAGCCGCCCGATCAGGTGGTCGCACTCGTGTTGCACGACGCGCGCGTGGAACCCGTCGGCGGTGCGGTCGATGGCCTTGCCATCCGGATCGACCCCCTGGTACCGGATCATCGAATAACGACTGACCACCCCGCGCAAGCCCGGCACCGACAGGCAACCCTCCCAGCCCTCCTCCATGTCGCGGGACAAGGGGGTGATAAGCGGATTGAGCAGGATCGTGCGTGGCACTTCCGGAGCGTCGGGATAGCGGTCGGAATGCTCGAAGCCGAACACCACCAGCTGCAGGTCCACGCCAATCTGCGGCGCCGCGAGGCCCACGCCATCGGCGGCCTGCATGGTCTCGAACATGTCGGTGATCAGGTCGTTCAGTTCTGCGGTGTCGAACATCGCCTCCGGCACCGCCGGCGCGACGCGCAGCAGGCGCGGATCGCCCATCTTGAGGATTTCGCGGATCATGCTTGTTTCCAATGGTGGATCAATGGCGGCCGGCGCGCCGCAGGGCGAGCAATGGCGCGGTCGCGAGGAAATGCGCCGCGATGCCGCAGGCGACCAGCGCGCCCGTGAGCGGCTTGCGCGCGGCGGGATCGAACTTCCTGAACCACCGCCACATGCCGCGGTGCTTATGGTAACTGACGAACACGGGCCGGTGCGCGCTGGAACCGCCCCCCGCGTGGCGCACCCGCACGTTGCCAGCCAGCAGGACCTTGTAACCTGCGTCACGCGCGCGCCGGCACAAGTCGAGGTCTTCGCAATGCAGGAAATAACCTTCGTCGAAGCCGTTCAGACGATCGAAGACACTGCGTGGCAGCAGCATGATCGCACCCGACACGTTCTCGACGTCGACCACCGATTCGGGAATCGGTCCCGCGACGTCCACGCCCTCGTATTGCGCACCGTCCGCTTCGCGCTTCGCCCGACCGGTCATTGCGTTCAAGGAACGACGCAGGAGCGGGTCGCGCCGCCGCGACGCCGGATCGGGCAGGCCATCCTCATCACACACGACCGCGCCCACCACGCCCGCCTCGGGGTGCGCATGCACCATGTCCAGCATGCGCGCGAGAGTGTCCGGCTCCAGCATGCAATCCGGATTCAGAACCAGCAGCGCGTTGCCATGCGCCTGCCGCGCTCCCAGGTTGACCGCGGGTCCGAAGCCGAGGTTGGCGTGGTTGTAGATGACGCGCACGCGCTCGTCGCTCGCACACGCGCGATCGACCGCCTGCGGCACGCCGTCCCGAGACGCGTTGTCGACCAGCAAGATCTCCACCGGCACGCTTGACGCCAGCGCGCTTGCCACGCATTCGCGCAGCGACGGGCCGCTGTCGGCGGCGATGATGAGGATTGTCGTCAGCGGAACAGGCATCCGCGCAGTGTAGCGACGGCCTCGATTAAGCGCCCACACCCGAAAGGCGATTGCTGAAATAGTACGCGACGATCAACGATTGGCGACCAGCATCCCCTTGATGTGCAGATCGCCAGCGATGGCATCGCGCAGGCGTTCGGCCGCTTTGCGACTGACGACCGGTCCCGCGCACACGCGCCAGAGCGCGCCGTTTCCGGTTTGAACGCTCTGCACATAGCTGGCATAGCCATATTGCCGCAGACGCTGTCTCAAACGTTCGACATTGCTCCCAATCGCAAACGTCGCGACACGTACCACCCAGGTGCCGTGGACGTCGACAGCCGCCGAATCCTGCACAGGCTGAGTCACCACGGGCGTTGGCGTCGAGGCCGCCGCTGGCAGCACGGGTTCGTTCGAAGCCCTGGTTGCCGATGTGTCTTCCGATACGGGCGTCGCACCCGCCTTCGGCAGGATCGGCTTCAAGGATTCGAACTGGGTTTCGTATTCGTCGGTGATGCGGCGGGCATCTTCCGGGTTGCGGATGATGCGCGGCGTGATCAACACTATCAGTTCGGTACGTGTCTTGTTGCGGTCGGTGGTGCCGAACAGGCGCCCGAGGAACGGGATCCGGTTGAGGAACGGCACACCATTGTCCTGGTTGGTGTCGGTCTGCTGGATCAGCCCCCCGAGCAGCACCGTCTGCCCGCTCTGCACGGCGACTTCAGTGCTCAGTGCGCGGTTGGTGATGGTGTAGTTGCCGTACTGGTCCCGGGTGGTCGGCTTGCTGACGATCTGCTGCACATCCAGGTACACCAGCCCGCCCGGGCTGACGCGCGGCACCACGTCCAGCAGTACGCCGGTATCGATGTACTGCACCTGCCCGACGCTGGTGTTTCCGGTGGACGACCCCGACCCAAGGCCGGGCACGTAATAGTTCTGCACCACCGGGATCTTCTCGCCAACCTTGAAGGTGGTTTCCTGGTTGTTGAGTACCACGGTGGATGGTGCCGACAGCACCTTGGCGTCGCCGCTCTGTTCCAGCGCCTGCACCGCGAATTGCAGCTTGTTGCCGGCGAAGGAATAGAACAACGCGGGCGGATTGGCGGCGTTGGGGTCGTACTGGACCCCGCCCAGGCCCACGGCACCCTGGTGGCGGTGGTAGGACTCGTTGGTGTTGGGCGGTGAACCTGGTTGGGTGCCGATCAATCCGCCGAGGTAATACTGCACCCCAAACTGGAACTCGCCGGTCAGGTTCACTTCCAGCACCCGGGTTTCTATCTGCACCTGCAGCGGCTTCTCGTCGAGTCGCTGGATTACTGGCAACAGCTTTTCCCACTCTCCGGGCCGGGCCCGGATCAACAACTGGTTGTTCTCGTTGACCGCGGCAATCCTGACGCCTTCCGAGGTAGTGAACGCGAAATTGTTCAGACCAGCCTGCTGCTGGCGGCGGCTCTGGGTGGCGCCGGAAACCATGCCCGCACCGAAGCTTCCGCTGCCGGTTTCTTCGCTACCGCTGCCACCGAGGCTCCCGGATGTTCCGCTGCCGGAGGTGAAGCTGCCGAAACCCTGCTGCGCCCCGAGTCCGCCCGGGGACGTTTGTTCGAGCGGCGAAAACCCTGGCGCTACCGCACCGGATTCGTTCTGCGCATTGCCACCGGTGTTGTTGCCGAACAGTTCATTGAGGTGCCTGGCGAGATCCGACGCCTTCACGTTGAGCACGTTGTAGACGTAAAGTCCCGAAGAATTTCCGGCGCCGTTGTCGATGGTCGTGACCAGCCTGCGCACTTCGTCGATGTAGGACGGTTGCGAGGTAATCACGACCAGCGAGTTGCTCTGCTTGAGCGGGATCAGCCGCACCATGCTGGAGAGGTTCCCGGCCTGGCCGATGCCGCTCGTGGAGGTCGCGACCGCGGAACCCTTGGACGGCGCTTCTACCGGACTACCGTTGGCCTGCTCTCTGAACATCGTGTTCAACTGGCTGACCAGGTCCTCAGCCTGCACGTGCTGCAGAGGAATCACGTCCACCGACATGCCGCGCAGCCAGTCCACGTCGAAGGTGCGGACGATGCGCTGGTAGTTGGCGAGCTCGTCCGGGGTTCCGCCCATCACCAGCAGGTTGCGCAACGGGTCGACGAGCAGGAACGCCTTGGGTTCCGCGAACGGCTTCAGCAATTCCCGCATCGCCGGTGCGGATACGTAGTGCAGCGGGAACAGGCGTGCGGCGTAGCCTGCCCCCGGTGACACGGCACCCAGCCCGGGCACCAGGTTGCCAGGTGCGGCCTGATCGACCGGTACCACCAGGTAGCCGCCGCCGCGCTGGACCAGCGCGTTGCCGGTCCACGACAGCAGCATCTGCAGGATGGGCAGGACTTCCGCCTGCGTGACGGGCTGCGAGGTCGCAAAAGTCACCGTGCCCTTGACGTCGGGGGCGATCGAATAGTTGGCGTGCAGCACGTCGCCAAGGATCGCCTTGACCGCGGCCTGCACCGGCTGGTTGTCGAAATTGAACGTGATGGTGCCACCCTGGTTGGCGGCGCCACCGGATTTGCCGTGCGCCGCGGCCGGGTTGATGAACACCCCGGTGCCGTATTGCTGCTGGGGCGCATTGGTGGTGGACAGCGGTTGCGACTGCGGTCCGGTGTTGACGTCCAGCGGTTGTGGCACCGGCTTGTGGGTACCGGCAATCGCCTCGCGCTGCAGGCTGTAATCGTGGTCCTGCCGGATCTGCGGTGCGCAGCCGGCCAGCACCGCGACGGCGCAGACGATGGCAAGCGTGGCTAACTTCTTGTACACGTTTCACTCTCCAGGCGATCCGATGGCATGGCCGCCATCCGATCGTCACGAACTCAACCGCCGCCACCGCCACGCTGCCGGGCCATCCGGCGCCGCGCGGCCTCGATGCGCGCCTTGAGCATCCGCGCCCTTGCCTCGGCCGAAGCCTGTCCGAAATTCCCTGGCGGGTTACCGCGCTGGAACGCTGGCTCCCCTTGGCGCGAGACCATAGCAGATGCGCCCTGCCCCGGGCTGCCGGGCGATGCCTCGGCGCCCGGTCCGGCGTCGGTGACCGCCGGTGCGGGACCCGGAAGCAACTGCAGTTGCTGGCGCGATCCCGCGCTTTCCACGACGGCGCTGCGTGGGTGCAATTCGAGCAGCGACGGTCCTTCCCGCGATGGCCGGCCCTCGATGACGCGATAATCTTTGTTGCGGGTCTTGTCGTGCAGGATCGCCATCCTGAGGCCCGGCAGCATGATCACGCCGGTCAGCTCAAGCTCGCCGCTGGCCGTGTCACCGCCCCCGGCTGCGGGCGCCGGCGTGCGGGTCGGGCTGAACAGCGGGTGCTCCCAGACGTCGGCGTACTGCCCGAGCGACGGCACCGCGGGCGGCGGCGTGCTGGCGCCGACCGGCGGCAGGCGCGGCGGCGCCGCGTCGTCGTCCCAGTGCGCGCCACGCCCCAGCCCCATCCACAAGGCGGTCAAAAGCAGCAGCAAGGCGGCCGCGATGATGCCCAGCATCGGCGTCAGGCGGCGGCGGTCGGCGGCATTCATGGCGTCGGGCTCCTGGGCCTCAGGTAACCCGAAAGCGAAAGCTGCGCCTGCACCCGGCCGGTCGGCGAACGCGCCAAGGTCAAACTGTCGACGAACAGGTACGGCAACCCGCGATCGAAATCATGCAGTACCGCGGCCAGCGGCTGCATGCCGCAATCCAGCGTGATGCTGACGCTGACGCGCTGGAACGGTTCGTTGCCGCTGTCCTGCTCGATCGGCATCTTGGACGGCATGTTGCAACCCGCGCCCTCGTGGGCATGCGCGGCCACCACGTCGCTGGCGCGCTGGATCAGGTCGGCCGCGGCATTGCTTGGATCGGCTTCCGACAGGAAGGCGTCGACGGTGGCGCCGCCGCGCCGGAGTTGCGCGACGCGCCTTTCCAGCACGGGTTGCTCGGCGATCGCCGCCGCGTACTTCGCGTGGAGTTGCCGCAGGTCGTGCATCTGGCCGTCGACGCTCGCCAGCGGCGCGACGAACCACCAGTGCAGCAACAGGAAATAGGCCAGTACCAGCGCGACCAGCGCCAGCACCAGCGCGGCGATGCGCGATTGCAGCGGAGTCGCGCGTTTCAGGTCAATGCGCATGGCCGGAGCCTTGCTGCCTGACGCGCGCCACCAGCTCGAAACGTTCCTTGCCGGTGGCGGGATCGGGCTGGATCACGCCCTGCAACTTGGGCTCGCCGAGCAGCTTCGAGCTCGACAAGGTGTCGACCAGCGACGCGGCCTTGTCCGCCTCGCCGCGGATGTCGAGGCCGCCGGATTCGTCGAGCGTCATCGCGTCCAGCCATGCGTCGGGCGGCAGCCGTCGGGTCAATTCGTCCAGCACCGCCAGCGGCGGCGGATTCTGGGTCTTGCGCTTGACCAGGAATTTCGACGCGGCCAGGGCGGCGTCGAGCTGCGAGCGCAACTGTTCCGACCGGGTCGCCTGCGCACGCATCGCGTCCACTTCGTCCCGCATCCTCGCCAGCGCCGCGCGGCGATTGTCCAGCCACTGCGCCAGGACCAGCACCACCAGCAGCATGCAGGCCGCGGCCAGGATTCCGTTCCAGCGCCGCCGCTTGTCCACGCGCCGCGGCCGACGGCCAGGCGGCAGCAGGTCGACGCCGGCCAATCGGCCGTCCATGACCTGCACGTCGATCGCATCCGGGCGCACCCCGATCGCGGCCAGACGCTCCAGCACCGGATCCAGTTCCGCGCGGGGTGCGGCGTAGAGATCCAGCGCCAGTTGTCCCGCGGGTGCGGGACCGCTGGCGACCTGCACGTCGTAGTGAAGCTGCTCGGGCTTGAAGGGCGTCTGCCGGTCGAGTTCGAAGCCCACCACCTTGCGCGGATCGGCCGCGGCCGCGCGCGGCATCAGCAGGCGCCGATGCAGTACGGCGTCCGCTGCCACCACCAGCACCAGCCGGCGATCGCCGGGGTCGGTGCCGGCGCACGCCTGCACGAAATTCGCGCGTTGCACCTCGACGGGTAGGTCGGTTGGAATCGATGCCACCCATGCCTGCGTGCGTGCGCGCCTCACGCCCAGTGCGGCCGGACCCGCGTCCAGCCACAACACCTCCGGCCCGCGCTGCAACCATGCGCGCAGCCGCACCGGCAGCAACGCGGCCAGTTCGCCGCCCCACCAGCGCAGGAATCCGGGCAGCGGCGAGCGCGACCAAGCCAGCTTCATGCGTTCGAGGGAAGGTGCGCTCGCGGTAGCCATGGCTCGGTCGGTCAAGGCGCCTGCACGGAATCGCTGCGCCAATCCAGCACTTTGTACGGGCGCGCCTGGGTTCCCGTCAACGCCAGGCGCAGCGTGACATC
>JAJXWZ010000190.1 GCA_021781345.1 Pseudomonadota bacterium | reverse complement strand
GTCGCCGACGCCGGAAATGCCGCGCAATGCGTCGAGGCTGTTCGGGCGGGCGACCGCGATGGCCTGCAGCGTGGCATCGCCGAACACCACGTAGGCGGGCACGCCGTGTTCCCGGGCGGTGGCCGCGCGCCAGGTGCGCAGGCGCTCGAACAGCGCGGCATCCGCGGCGGACAGGGCCGGCAGCGCCGCGCGCGCGGCCGCCGATTTTCCACTCGCGCCAGCGGCACCCCGCGTGCCGCGACGCTTGCGCTCGGTCCCGGGCTCGCGGCGCTTGAGCTGGACCCGGCGCTGTCCGCGCAGTACCTCGCGACTGGCCTCGCCGAGCTGCAGCACGTTGAAGTGCGCGGCATCCACCTCGACCAGATGCTGCGCGACGAGCTGGCGCAGCAGCAGGCGCCAGTCCTGCTCGCCCAGGTCCGCGCCGATGCCGAAGGTGGACACGGCGTGGTGGCCATGGCGATCGACCTTTTCGCTGCGCTTGCCGCGCAGCACGTCGATGATGTGGGTGGCGGCGAAGCGGGTATGGCTGGTCTGGTGGCAGCGGTAGATGGTCGACAGCAGCTTTTGCGCCGACTCGGTGGCGTCGATCAGTTCCGGCGGCTCGAGGCAGTTGTCGCAATTGCCGCACGCCGTGCCGGCTTCATCGAAATAGGCCAGCAGGCGCACGCGGCGGCAGTCGGCCGCTTCGGCGAGGGCCAGCATGGCATCGAGCTTGGCTGTCGAGAGGCGCTTGTAGGCGTCGTCGGCATCGGACAACTCGATCAGCCGGCGCTGCTGCACCACATCGCTCAGGCCATAGGCCATCCACGCCTGCGCGGGCAGGCCATCGCGTCCGGCGCGTCCGGTCTCCTGGAAATAGCCCTCGATGGACCGGGGCATGTCCAGATGCGCGACGAAGCGCACATCCGGCTTGTCGATGCCCATGCCGAAGGCGATGGTCGCCACCATCACGATGCCGTCCTCGTCCAGAAAGCGGCGCAGGTGCGTGCTGCGCGTCGCGGCCGGCAGCCCGGCGTGGTAGGGCAGGGCGCGGATGCCGTGGCCGGCGAGCATCGCGGCCACGTCCTCCACGGTGTTGCGCGACAGGCAATAGACCACGCCGCAGTCGCCCGCATGCTCGCCGCGGATGAACTGCAACAGTTGCGCGCGGCCGTCGCGCTTTTCCACCACGCGGTAGCGGATGTTGGGGCGGTCGAAGCTGGCGATGAAGGCGCGACCGTCGAGCAGCAGGCGTTCGGCGATCTCCCGCCGCGTCGGCACGTCGGCGGTGGCGGTCAGCGCGACGCGTGGCACCTCGGGCCAGCGCTCGCGCAGGATCGCCAGCTGGCCGTATTCCGGGCGGAAGTCGTGTCCCCACTGCGACACGCAGTGCGCCTCGTCGATGGCGAACAGCGCAATGCGGCACTCCTCCAGCAGGCGCTGGCCGGATTCGCTCAGCAGCCGCTCGGGCGCCATGTACAGCAGGTCCAGTTCGCCGCGCCGCGCCTGCTCCTGCACCGTGCGCGCCGCTTCGGCGTCGAGGGTGGAATTGAGAAACGCCGCGCGCAGGCCCAGCTCGCGCAGCGCGGCGACCTGGTCCTGCATCAGCGCGATCAGCGGCGAGACGACGATGCCCACGCCCGCGCGCAGCAGCGCCGGGATCTGGAAGCACAGCGACTTGCCGCCGCCGGTCGGCATCAGCACCAGGGCGTCGCCGCCGGCGCTGACGTGGTCGATGGCCTCGCGCTGCAGGCCGCGAAACGCCGGATAGCCCCAGACGTGCTGCAGCAGGCGTTCGGCGTCGGGCGGCGCTGGCGGGGTTGCACTCATCGGGTCACTCGCGCCGATCAGGGCGCTGGAATGGACTCTGCGCCAGCGATCGGGCGCAGGCCGCGATTGTCCCTGATCGCAGCGCTGCGCGGTGGCCGGGCGATGCGCTACGTTAGGCGCCGGTTACTCCCGGATCGTCGCCATGTCGCAGCCGAAAGCCCCGCCGGACAGTGCCCGTCTCGACCGCGTCGTCGCCGAGGCGCGGCGCGCGGCCGAACAGCGCAACAACGGCTACCGCGAGCGGGCGCTGAAGCTGTACCCGTGGGTCTGCGGACGCTGCGCGCGCGAGTTCACCCGCGCCAACCTGCAGGAACTCACCGTGCACCACCGCAACCACAATCACGACGACAACCCGGCCGACGGCAGCAACTGGGAGCTGCTGTGCGTGTACTGCCACGACAACGAACACTCGCGGTTGATCGATCATGCCGCGGGCAGCCTGGGCGGCGCCGGCGAGGTCGCCGCGGCGACGGGCAAGCCGTTCGCCGATCTCAAGGCGCTGCTGGCGCGCGGCAAGGGCTGAGCGGGCGATTGCACCGCGCCAGGGTCCAAGCTGTCCTCCCCAGGCAAGGCCTGAACAGGGTCAGGCCTTGCCAATCCATGGAGGGCTTGCCGCGCAACGAGCGCGCGAGTGCCTGCCGCGGCGTGGCCGAGCCCGGAGCTGCACCGGACTCGGTGCCTCCCGGCAAGTCCGGGACGGACTTGCCGGAGGTTCCCTAGAGCGTCGAGCAATCGATGACGAAGCGGTACTTCACATCGCTCTTGACCATGCGCTCGTAGGCGGCATCGATGTCCTGGGCGCGGATCATCTCGATGTCGGCGACGATGCCTCGCTGCGCGCAGAAATCCAGCATTTCCTGGGTCTCGGCGATGCCGCCGATCAGCGAGCCGGCGATCGAGCGACGCTTGAAGATTAGGTTGCCGACGTTCGGCGAAGGATGCGAATGCTCCGGCACGCCCACCAGAACCAGGGTGCCGTCGCGCTTGAGCAGGCTCGAGTAGGTATCCAGCGAATGACTGGCGGCGACGGTATCGAGGATGAGGTCGAAGGTGCCGGCATGCGCCTTCATTTCGTGGTCATGACGCGAGATCACCACCTGGTCGGCACCGAGATCCAGCGCAGCCTGCCGCTTGCCCTCGGCGGTCGTGAAGGCCACCACATGGGCACCCAGGGCGTGTGCCAGCTTGACGCCCATGTGGCCGAGCCCGCCGATGCCGACGATGCCCACTTTCTTGCCGGGGCCGATGCGCCAGTGGCGCAGGGGTGAATAGGTGGTGATGCCGGCGCACAGCAGCGGGGCCACGGCTGCAAGTTGGTTTTCCGGATGGCGGATCCTCAGCACGAATGTCTCGTCCACCACGATCCGCTGCGAGTACCCGCCCAGGGTATGGCCGGGCGCATCGCTCGTGGGGCCGTTGTAGGTGCCCACGAATCCGTTCTCGCAGTACTGCTCCAGGCCTTCGTCGCACGCAGGGCAGTGTTGGCAACTGCCGACCAGGCATCCGACGCCGACGGTATCGCCGACCTTGAAGCCGCTGACTTCGCTGCCGGCAGCGCTGACATGGCCGACGATCTCGTGCCCAGGTACGCAGGGATACAGGGTGCCGCCCCATTCGGAACGCACCGTGTGCAGATCGGAATGGCAGACGCCGCAATAGGCGATCTCGATCTGGACATCATGTGGGCCCGGCGTGCGGCGCTGGATGTTCATCGGTTCGAGAGGCTGGTCGGCAGCGCGGGCGCCGCGGGCTTTGGTGGTCATGTCGAGATCTCGTGTTGCAACGGTTTCGGGGCAGGGATGCGGTCGCGGACCAGGCATGTTCACGCGACATGAAGAGCCGCCGTTCCGGACGGGTTCTGCTTTCACGCACGCGCATGCCAGATGGGTCGATCGCCGGATGGTGAGCCGGCCGGGGTCAAACCGGGCACCGGATTCAAACCATCGCAACCAGCGCCGGAAAGCCCGCAAGGCGCAAATAGTAGAGGCATTTCAGTGGATCGCCACAGTCGGAGCCGATCATCTTCGACTCTGGCTCCTTGTCCCCGCCGCCGAGCTCGGCTTGAACGATTCAAGAACAATCAGGACCATCGCGCCTGCGCCCAGCGCGAGGGCGAGGTCGTCCGCATGAAGCGGTCCGAAACGGAACAGATGAGCGGCCGCCGGCCATGCCAGCGTCAGCGCCAGAATGCCGACGACGCCGGAGAGGACGTATTTGAGCGCGGTGTTCGGCCGGGCAAGGGCTGCAACGAAGGAGGTGCTGAAGCTCCGGTTGACGAAAATCAGCGCCACGATTGCCGTCACCAGCGAGAAGAACGCCAACGCGCGGATTGCATCCTCCGGCATGCCCCGGTGCCCGGCGATCACATAGATGGCCGCTACCAATACGAACGCGAACACGCCCTGCAGCACGCTCCACCCGATCAGGCGCCCCGAGAACATCGGCTCGTCCGGCGCGCGCGGCGGACGCCGCATGATGTCGTCTTCCTCGATCTCGGCTTCGAAGACGAGCGTGCAGACCGGATCGATCACCATTTCCAGAAAAGCGATGTGGATCGGGCCGAAAATGATCGGTAGGCCGAAGACGAGCGGCAGCAGCGCGAGCCCCGCGATCGGCACATGCACCGCGAATATGAACTGCATCGCCTTGCGCAGATTGTCGTCGATGCGCCGTCCAAGCCGGATGGCCTTGACGATCGAGCCAAAATCATCGTCCAGCAGAACAATCGACGAAGCCTCGCGGGCCACGTCGGTCCCGCGTCCACCCATTGCGATCCCGATATGGGCCGCCTTGAGGGAGGGCGCATCGTTGACGCCGTCGCCGGTCATGGCAACGATTTCGCCGCAGGCTTTGAGGGCATTGACGATGCGCAGCTTTTGCTCGGGCATGATGCGGGCGAACACCGTCACATCCCGCACCCGGCGCGCAAGATCATCGTCCGTGCATTTGTTCAATTCCTCGCCCGTCATGAGCTGCCGCGATTCAATCCCGGCCTGCTTGGCGATGGCCCGCGCGGTGGCCGGATAGTCCCCGGTAATCATGACAATCCGAATGCCCGCCGACCGGCACTCGGCGACGGCGGCCGGCACGCTCTCGCGCAGCGGGTCGGCGAGCCCGACCAATCCCAGATATTCAAATGCGAACGCGCGCGGGTCGTCCGGCAAGGTCTCGCCTTCAAGGCGCGCCCGTGCCATGCCGAGAACGCGCAGGCCTTCAGCGGCCATCTCGTTCACCGCGGTCTTGATTGCCGCCAATGCTTCCGCATCCGCACCGCACAGGCCTGCAATCGCCTCGGGCGCGCCCTTGGACGCGATCAAGAAACGATCGCCATCCCGCCACACATGCGTGACGGCCAGCAATTCCGGGCGCAGACCGTAGGCGCGCACGAGTGTGCCGCCATCCTCCGTCATGACGCCCGACCGCGTCCCCTGTTCATGGAAAGCCTTTTCCATGGGATCGAAGGGCACGGGCGCGCTCGCCAAAATCCCCGTGCGCAGCAGTTCGGCAAAGGCAGGCGTCAAGGCGCCGTCGTCCCCGACCGCATGCACGCTGCCGTCCTTCAGACGCAAGGCGACGATCGACATGCGGTTGACCGTGAGGGTGCCGGTCTTGTCGGTGCACAGGACTGTCGCGGAGCCCAGCGCCTCGATGGCCGACGCGCGGCGCGTGAGCACGCGGGCGCGCGAGATGCGCCAGGCACCCATCGCCATGAACACGGTCAGCACCACGGGAAACTCCTCGGGCAGCATCGACATGCCGAGCGCGATGCCAGCCAGCACCGCGTCGAGCCAGCCGCCCCGGAAGAGGCCGTAAAGCACAACCGCCAGCACGCTCACGCCGCCGCCCGCCAGTGCAAACATCCGCACGAGCTTTTGCGTCTGCGCCCGCAGGCGCGGCGGCTCGGTCTCCAGCGTGCTCAGCGATTGCCCGATCTTGCCGATCTCGCTGCGCACGCCGGTGGCGGTCACTTCGGCAAGGCCGGCGCCGCGCACCACGAGTGCGCCGGAGAACACGAAGGGCAGGTCGTCGCCCCCCGGCCGCGCCGCCGCCAGGGCCTCCGCGCGCGCGACTTTACGGACCGGCACGGATTCCCCCGTCAACAACGATTCGTCGGCCTGCAGGTCGCTTGCCTGCAGCAGGACGGCATCGGCGGGAATGCGGTCGCCTTCGGAGAGCACCACGAGATCACCACGCACGACATCGCGCCCCGCGATGCGCTTGCGTTGGCCGTCGCGGATCACGAGGGCGCGCGGGCTGGTGAGATCGCGCAGCGCCTCGAGGACGCGCTCGGTGCGCGTCTCCTGCACGACAGTGATGACGATCGAGGCCATCGCGAAGGCGAGCAGGATGAGAGCTTCCTGCAGATCGCCGAGGAGAAGATAGACGGCGCCGCCGCCCGCCAGCAGTGCCAGCATCGGCTCGCGCATGACCTCGAGGAGGATACGAAAAGACGTGCGCCGTCCGGCGCGCGGCAGCTCGTTATGGCCCTCGCGCTTGAGCCGGGCCTGCGCCTCGCCTTCGCTCAGGCCGACCGTCGCGGCGGCAGATAATGCATCCTCACTCATGCGTATTCATGAGGCTGATCGTGCCCCTGCAGTTTCGAGGTCTCGCCAACAAGAATGACGTGGATCGGAACTGGCTGCACTTGGCTACTCAAGGTCCCGGGGTGTGCGGATGCAGCCATGTGGGGTCGTCACATGCCTTGATCCTTTTTACGATGGCTTGTGTTTGGTGTAAATGAGAGCGATAACACGAATATTCCTTTCTCGCGCACTCCTCGATCGCGCCCATGTTTCTTTCGGCTGCGTTGAAGCAAGGATTGGGGTCACAAGCATTTTCGATGTCGCGGAACACATCCAAATCATCATGGGCGGCCTCTTGAACCACGAGAATCAGCAATGGATCGAGGCGGCTCTCTCGACGCAGCATGTAACGCCGCACCTTGCTTAGAGACCCGATCTCTGTGTAGAGCACCCGGCCCATCGAAGTTAAGGGTCCATCGTCCATCAAGATGGTCGGCACCGGATCAGTGGTTATCTGCGACCTGCTGACACTGTGCTGCAAAATGACCTCACAATAAGCAGCGCGCCGATCCGTCCGAGTGAACCCGTGTTCATCGGCGAGTGCGTTTCGGGCCAAAGCAAAAGAAAGCGTAACGCACAAGATTGCAAAAGTGCCGGGTCTGATCGCGCCGCGAAGACGGTGGATCCGATGGCAAATGGGTCGCTCGAAACAGGGGGTCATGAAGTGATCTCGGTAAATTGGTGGCGCTGATGCCGCGCCTTCCTCATGGACTCCTCGCTTCACGGGCGGGAGCCGTTTCCCCGACTCCCAGCTGGTCCGAAAATCGGCAGGCAGGTCAAACCCATTCCCTGCACGCGGTCGACTGGACTGCGATGGTGCGCAACGGCCCGCCCCCTGGGAATCAGCGCGCGCCATTATGCAGCAGGCAGTCGAGGGCGAGGGCGAGGGCGAGGGCGCTCGCTCGCCACTACTCAGGCTTGGCGAGCGGTTGATGCGCGCAGGAGGGTCCAATCCCGGTGGATCACGGAAACGTCGAGCCAAGTCGAGCGCCCGGACTGGGAGGGGTCGGGCGGGGGGTGCGGCGCCAGGGGGGGCGCGAGATGGTGGGCCTGC
>JAJXWZ010000201.1 GCA_021781345.1 Pseudomonadota bacterium | reverse complement strand
AAATGCCACGCGATGGGCGGCGGCCTTCATGGCCCCTGCGGTGCCGGCACTCGGGCCGCGGTCAAGGATGACGCGCACTCACAGAGCGTCGGCGTCCAGCTCGCCCGTGCGGATGCGGATCACCTGATCGAGCGTCGAGATGAAGATCTTGCCGTCGCCGATCTTGCCGGTGCGCGCCGCGTGGCTGATCGCCTCGACCGCACGTTCGACCAGGTTGTCGGGCAGCGCGATTTCAAGCTTTACCTTGGGCAGGAAATCGACCACGTATTCGGCACCGCGGTACAGCTCGGTGTGGCCTTTCTGGCGGCCGAAGCCCTTGACTTCAGTAACTGTGATGCCGTTGACGCCCACTTCCGACAGCGCCTCGCGCACGTCGTCCAGCTTGAAAGGCTTGATGATCGCGGTGATCAGTTTCATGGCCCCAAGCTTACCCGAAAGCGGGGCTCCGTAATCACCCGACGAAGCGGTTTTGGTGAAAAGTCCCGGCACGGAGGCCGTTCTGTGGCCGCTACGCTCGATCTCGTCTGCCAAGCGAATGACTCCGACGAAGCAGCATTCATGGATGATTGCACCGCTTCGCGAAAAGTTAGGTCACGGAGGCCGTTCCGGTGCTTCGCATCGCGAGGCACCGTCAGTCCCTCAGATGACCGAAGGGCAGCGATCAGGGACGATCGCGGTAAAATGCGTAGGAAAATCCCTACACCCCAAAGCGACGTCCACCGATAGGCGATTCGATCCCGACGCCCTAGCCTGTGGACGCATCGAGGCTACGAAATGATCGACGTGCACTCCATAGACCAACTCGCGCATCGGCTAGCTACCCTGGTTCCTCCGGGACTGGCGCAGGCGCGGGACGACATGGAAGCCAACTTCAGGGATGTGCTGGCGCATGGATTGCGCCGCCTCGACCTTGTCACCCGCGAGGAATTCGACGCCCAGCGCGCCGTCCTCGAACGAGCCCGAGAACAGGTCGCGCACCTGGAAAGGCGCGTGACCGAACTGGAAACGGCGCGGAAGGTTTAACCGCCTCCCCACAGCGGGTCGCGACGACGCCGGCCGCCGAGGTCGGCGCTTTCGTCTGCGGGAGAACGATCCATGGGTCTGGCCGTTGCCCTCACCCGTGCCTCCGAAGGCATCGTCGCGCCGCTGGTCACTGTCGAAGTGCACCTTTCCGGCGGCCTGCCCGGCACGTCCATCGTCGGGTTGCCGGAAGCCGCGGTGCGCGAAGCCCGTGATCGCGTGCGCGTCGCGATCCAGAACACCCAATTCGAATACCCCAACCGCCGCGTCACCGTGAATCTCGCGCCCGCCGAACTGCCCAAGGACGGCGTCCGTTTCGACCTGGCGATCGCACTCGGTATCCTCGCGGCCGGCGGTCAGGTGCCACACGAATCGCTGAAGGGCTGCGAATTCCTCGGCGAACTGGCGCTGTCCGGCGAGCTGCGGTCGGTGCCCGGCGTGCTGCCGGCGCTGCTGCGCGCACGTTGCGGCAAGCGCTGCGTGATCGTGCCCGCGGGCAACGCGCAGGAAGCCGCGTTGCTCGGCGACGTGGAAGTGCGCGTCGCGCGCACTTTGGCCGACGTCTGCGCACACCTGCGTGGCATGGATCCTCTGCCCACTCCCGACGCGGCCACCGCAGGCGAAACGGCCGACGGCGTTCCCGACCTCGCCGACGTGCGCGGCCAGCTGCACGCGCGTCGCGCGCTGGAGATCGCCGCGGCCGGCGGCCATCACCTGCTGATGGTCGGTCCGCCCGGCACCGGCAAATCCATGTTGGCCGCGCGCCTGCCCGGGATCCTGCCGCCGATGACGGACGCGGACGCCATCGAAGCATGCGCCGTGCGGTCGGTCGCGGGAGACCCGTTCGACGCTACCGACTGGCGGCGACGTCCGTACCGCGCGCCGTACCACACCGCATCGGGCGTCGCGCTGGTCGGTGGCGGTTCGCATCCGCGCCCGGGCGAGATTTCGCTGGCGAACCGTGGCGTGCTGTTCCTCGACGAGCTGCCGGAATTCGATCGGCGCGTGCTGGAGGTGCTGCGCGAACCCATGGAATCGGGCCGCATCGTGATTTCGCGTGCCGCGCGCCAGGCTGAGTTCCCGGCACGCTTCCAGCTGGTCGCGGCGATGAATCCCTGTCCCTGCGGCTATGCCGGCGACAACGACGGCCGCTGCCGTTGCACGCCGGATGCAATCGGACGCTATCGCGGCCGCATTTCCGGACCACTGCTGGACCGCATCGACATCGTCAGCGACGTGCCGCGCATTCCGCTGGCCGAACTCGATGCGCAGCGTGGTGCACGCGACGAGGATTCCGCCACGGTGCGTGCACGCGTGATCGCAGCGCGCGACATCGCCATGCAACGCGCCGGCAAACCCAATGCATTGCTCGCCACCTGGGAGATCGAGCGCGACAGCGCACTGGGCGACACCGAACGCACGCTGCTGGGACGCGCGATGGAAAAACTATCGTTATCGGCACGCGCCTACCACCGTGTGCTGCGCGTCGCGCGCACCATCGCCGACCTTGCAGGCCGTGAACGCATCGCGCGCGAACACCTGGCCGCAGCGGTGCAATAGCGGCGCACCCTTGCGACCACGAGTCATTGACGCACTAGCAACGCGCACAGGAACCACTGGACCCCTGCCTGCGTCGGGGTAACGGCGTGGTCAGGTCAAAGGTCACTCCACACCTTGTGCGCAGGATCGAACTCGACGGTGGTCTTTTCCTGCGCGCGCACGCCGAACCCGCACACGGCCAGCGGGCCTTCGGACATCGGTTCGAGGCCGAAGGCCTGTTCGATCTCGACTTCGTTGATCGCGGCGGTAATGAACGCGCCAAGGTTCAATTCGGTCGCGGCCAAGTACATCGCCTGCGACAGGTGCCCGGCATCCAGGATCACCGCGCGCCAGGCCTTGGCGTGGTTGCGGTATTTCCAGAAATTGCGCTCGAAGCGCGACACCAGCGCGATCTGCAGCGGCGCCCCGACGTAATACGCCTGCGCCGCGACGAAGCGGCGCGCCAACGTCGCCGCCACGCCCGCATCCAGTTCGCACAGCGGTTCCAGCGCGTGGGCAACCGGGTGGTAGTGATATAATCCCGGCGGCACGCCCTCGACACGCTGCACCAGCAGGTAGGCCTCGGTCGCATGTAGGCCGCCCGCCGAGGGGACCGCCTTTTTCAGCAGTTGCACGCCGGGCGCGTAATCGCTGACCGCGCGCGCGCCGAAGGCGCGATATAGCACCGAGGAAAACGCGACATGCGACAACGGCGCGGGATCGTAATTGCGGCAGGTGACGCGCCGATCCGTCAACGCATCCAGCGGCGACGGCGAGGGCTTTGCCAGCGGCAGCCGTGATGCTGGCTCCGTGCGTTCGCCAACTACGGGCGGCGCCGGACCCAAACGCTCCAGGAAGGTCTGCGCGCTGGCTTCTGAAAACAGCCGCTCGGCTTCCTCGGTGTCGACATCGCGCCAGCGAGAGTGACGCTGCGCGACGGCGGACAGCCCACGCCAGTGCACCGCGCGCACGGCCTGGTCGTCCCGCGCAAAGCGGCGCGCGGAATCGTCCTGCGGTTCGCGCGCAATCAACAGGCCTTTCGCCAGCAATCCATCCAGCCCCGCACGCGGATGCTGCTGCGACAGTTCGTCCAGTGACTGCCATTGTCCCGGCGACAACGCACCCAGCACAGCGACTTCCACCGCATCCAGCTCGATCTCCTCGTCGCGATGCGCGGCCAGCGCCACCCAGCCGAGGCGTTCGCGGACGCCGGTTTCGCCGGCGGCGAGTTCGGCCAAGTCGAAGTCGAGGGCTTCGCGCGGTTCGACCATCACCGTCGCGCAGCGGCGTACTTGCATCGGGCCCGATTTCCATCTTTACTGGCGCCGCCAATGGCGCGATCCGCGCATTGTGCCATCCGCCACCACCAGGCAAGAGGAGACACATGGCCGATTCAAAACTATCGCGCGAACATTCGCTCGCGCTGTTGCAGAAGCTGGCGACCGACGACGACTACCGTGCCCGTTACGAAGAGAAGCCCGCCGCGGCGCTAGCTGAACTGGGCGTGCCGCACGAAACCATCATCAATCTCAAGGCGTCGTGTCTTGCCTCAACCACTCTCGCCGACAAGGGGCATTTCCAGACAGCGCACGGAGAATTGACGGCAGCCGCGGCCGACCAATGCGTGGGAATGATTATTCCATCAGTCAAACTAAATTTTGGCTCGCACGATTAACGCGCTCTCTTGGGCAAATCCAAACCTTGCAACCTAGGGACTAGCCACGCTAGTTGCTTTGCTTCGGGCCATGCTTTCAAGAAGTTTGTCAGGGAGGTTTGTGCAGCGTTTTTATTGCCCTGATCGTTCGATAGCTTTGCGATGCGCAGTAGCGACAAATCCGATTCAGCGACATTGAACGGCGTCAAGATCTGCTGCACATTGAACTCGAGATAGGCTTGCCCTCGATGAGTGGATAGCCATTGGGCTTCTGTCAGTGCATCAGGGTTGGCGTTGGCATCAGCATAGGCATCCATCAGAGTCACGTGCGTGATATACAGCTCGCTGCCATTCACCAGCGGCTTCAAGGTTGCCAGCGCGTCCCGAGGCTTGCCCGAGGCAATCTGTATCTCAGCCTGGGCCACCCCACGCAGGTTATCCAATACCGGCGTGTCTGCGTCGGATGCGGCGCCTGACGCATCCAGCGCCTGCCGGGCGAGATCGACATCCCCTGCGTGCGCGGCCAGATAGGCCGCCAGCACCAGATGGAATTTCAATTCCGGTTGGTCGACCGGATCGGCCTGAGCTAGCGCTTTTTCCTGTGTGGCCAGATATTGCTTTAGAGCTGCAAGCTGCGCCTTGGCGGGCGTCCCATCAAGCGCATGCAAGCTCAAAGCCATGCCTGCGTAGCGGCCTGCGATGCGCGGGCCAAGCGAATTCGCTTGAGCGCGCGTCGTCACTAGCAGTTTGCCAGCGCGTTGCCAATCGCCCTGATCCAGCGCCATCGCAATAGTCGTGGCGTTGTTGATGATGTCGAAACTGAGCGTACCTGACGACTTGCCTTGACCCAGCAGCTTCACTGCCTTGTTGAATTTCCGTTGAGCAGCATAGGCGCTCGAGTAATAAGTGTTTTGAAAATGCCCACCTAGCTTTACTGATCTTTGGAAAGCGCGCTCTGCATTTCTGTACTTGCCAGCTTCGACATACAAAGCGCCAAGTAAATAACTACTCGCGGTGCTATGAGGGTTCTTGCTCGATAGCGCTTGTTTTAGATAAGGAATAGCGTCCTTGTAACGGTTGCCATATTCCCAAAGGAAATAAGCGTAGGCATTGAGCCCTGGGAAATAATCCGGATATACGGACGACAACAACTTCCATTTAGTCAGAGATTGACCTGGCTCAACATAGCTTGAGGCAAGCGCATCGATATACAGCGCATCTCGGGGCGACAGCCGGGAACGATCGGCTTGCGCAGCGCGGATTTGTTGTAGTGCTTTCGTCGGTTGGTCCTCGCCGTCGAAAATCTTGGCAAGTCCGATATGGGCCAACGCGAAATGCGGATCGATCCGCAGTGCCTCGTTGAAATACGCCTCGGCATCTTTCAGATCGGCATCGTTGTAGGCCCGTTCGCCCAGCGAATAGGCCTTGAGCGCATTCAGGTCCGGCGTCGCCACCTGCGCCAGTGGCAGCGATTGCCTGGACACCATCGCCAGCGCCTCGCCCAGCTTGCCGCGCAACTGCTTGCTGACGCTGTCCAGCGAGGGCAGCACGGATTGCGCGCCGAGGCCGTCGGCCGACACCGAGTACACGGTGGCCTGAGTGTTGGGGTCGATCACTTCGGCGGTGACGCGCACGCGCCCGCCGACGTCCGCGACGGTGGGCAGGATCAGCGCGCGCGCGCCCTCGCGCAGCGCGACCTGCGAACCGACGGCGCGACCGACGTCGGTCTTGCCGGGGTTCAATGCCATGCGCTGCAGGGTTTGCTGCACCGACAGTTCCGGCAGCACGTTGACGTAATGCGACTGGTCGAGGCTGATGCGCAGCGCGGAAGCGACCGAATTGTCGTACAGCTTGTCGCCGGTGAGGTTGTGCAGGTTGCCGACCACCACCCAGTCGCGCGCGGCGAAGGCCAGCGTGGGCGGGCTTTGCAGCAGGAACCACGCGCCGACGCCGATGCCGAGCAGCAGCATCGCGGCCTCGGCCATCAGCGTCAGCGGACGCCGCCACCAGGGCAGGATCTTTTTCGCGGTGCGGCCGGATTTTGGCGCGTGCAGTGGGGCGACGCCGTCCTCGCCGACCTCGACCACTTCCATCGGCTCGGGCAGGCCCTTGAAGGTGTAACGGCCGTGGGATTTCCAGTGCACTTGCCCGACGGCCCTGACGCCCAGTTCGCCCTCGGCGCGGTGCGCGATGCCGGCGGCGGCGGACGACATCAGGATCTGCTGCGGCCGCGCCAGTTGCGCCAGCCGCGCGGCCACGGGTTTCACAAGGCCTTCCACCTCGATGGGCTTGGCGCCGCGGGCGACGTCTTCGGGTGCGTTTTCCCAGATGACCACGTCGCCCATGTGGATGCCGACTCGCGCGCGGACCACCACGCCTTCGGCCGCGGACATGTGCTTCAGGCCGCGCTGGTAATCCAGCGCGAACGCTGCGGCCTGGATAGGCCGTTCGAACATCAACAGGAAGCCATCGGTCTTGTCGATCTCGCGGCCGCGGTGCTGTTCGATCAGGGCACGCGCGAGGCGGTCGTGCTTGCGAATGACGTTGGCGGCGCTCTGATCGCCCATGCGCTCGACCAGCGCGGTGGAATCGGCGATGTCGCAGACCACCAGCGTGCGCAGTTGCGGCGTGGCCATGCGTGCGGGGCCGGGAACCGTTTCGAGCTGGTGGATTTCAGCAGTCATGGGAATCCCGACAGAAACCGCTCTCCCCCGGTAGCGGTGAAGTCAATGCATCACGTGCACGCCGTCGCCACCGGAACCCTTGACGTGATAGAGCGCGCAATCGGCTTCGCTGTACCACACCGACCATTCGGTGTCCTCGCCGCACAGTCCCCCGCCCACACTCACGGACACGATGAGTTGCGGTGCGGTTTTCGGGAAACGCAATTGCCGCACACCCTCGGCGATCCGCAACGCGCGTTCGGTCAATTCGCGCTGGTCCGCCACTTGGGTCAACAGGGCGAATTCGTCGCCGCCCAGCCGGCACGGCAGGTCGGTGGCGCCAGCGGCATCCTGGATTTCCGCGCCGATCGCACACAGCACTTCGTCGCCGACCAGGTGACCACACTGGTCATTGATCAGCTTGAAGTGGTCGATGTCGACCAGCAACAGGCCGAAGTGGCGGTTGCGGTCGCGTAACTCGGTGATGTTCTCGATGAACTCGTACAGGCCACGCCGGTTGCACAGGCCGGTCAGGTCGTCGGTGCAGACCTGGCGGCGCGCGAGCTGCAGCTGGTCGCGGGTCTGG
>JAJXWZ010000133.1 GCA_021781345.1 Pseudomonadota bacterium | reverse complement strand
GAGGTAGTACAGCGTCTTGCCGTCCGGACTAAACTGCACGTCGGCCTTGTAGCCACTGGTCGAGGTCAGCTGGCGCGCCACCGGCGGCTTGCTCGCCAGCGGATCCAGCGCCCACGCATACAGGTTGGTGCGTCCCGCGACGCTGGCGCTGATCACCAGTGTCTTGCCGTCGGGACTGAGCACGATCGAGCGCGCGCCCAGCCCGATCGGCAACAGCGTCAGGCGCCGCCGGATGCCGGCGGCGTCGATCTCGACCCGTGCCGGCTGCTTCGATGCCTTGCCGTTCCCGGATTTCGCCCCGGAACCACCGTTGCCCGGATGTTCGCGCTCGTGCGACGGCGATGGCGTGGTCTGGCGGAACAGGTCGCGGAACTGGTCTTCGCGGAAATGCGGCGTGCGCGGCACCAGGTCGACGCTGGCCACCTGGCTGTCCTCGGTGCGCTGGCCGGTCACGAACAGGAAGGTCTTCCCGTCGCGACTGAAGGTGACGTCGTCGGCGTTGGTGTTCGCCAATCCGGCCAGCGCGATCGTACTGCCGTCGGCCACGTTCACCGCGACCGGATTGCGGAACATGCGCTGGCCCCATTCCAGCACCGCGATCCAGCGACCGTCGTGCGACCACGCCAGCGGCCGGTCGGACGTCAACGGACGGCGCAGGTCGAGGTGTGCCTTCAGCAGCGTTCGCAGGCGCCCGCCCGGAACCTGCAGCAATTCCAGTTCGCGTCCGTCGCGCAGGAACGCCAGCGACTTGCCGTCCGGAGAAAACGCGGGCGCGGTGTCCTCGCCCGCGCCGCGGGTCAACTGCGTTTCCTTGCCGGAACGGAAATCGTACAGATACAGGTGCTCGCCGCCATCGCGGAATGCGCCGTACACGATGCGGCGGCTGTCCGGGGCCCACGTGACGGCATAGGCGACGCCCGCCGCATGGGTGACGGCTACCGCCTCGCCGCCCTTTCCGGCATCCGCGGCGAACACCTCGCCGTGCGCCACGAACGCGACCTTCTTGCCGTCCGGCGACAATGCCAGATCGCGGAAATCATCGTGCAGCGTCTTGTGCTCGGTTGCCGGTCCCGAAACCGCGCCGGCCAGCGTGATCGGCACCGGCTGCGCCTTGCCGGTCGCGGTATCCAGCGTCCAGATGCCGAATGCACGCTCGAACGCGATCGTCCGGCCGTTCGAGGCCAGCGTCGGCCACAACACGAGGCCGTCCGTGAAATGCGTCAGCGCCGTTTCGCTGCCGTCGCGCTGCACGTGCCAGATGTTCTCGGTGCCACCGCGATCGCTCATGTAATACAGCGACTGGCCGTCCGGCGCCCACATCGGCCAGTCCGCACGCGCATCGTCGGGCGTCAGGCGGGTGTAATCGTGCGAGCCGTCATTCTTCAACAACCAGATCGCGCCATGGTCGATGTGCGCGCTGCCGTGCCGCCACCACTGGAATGCACCCATGCCTTCGCCGACAAGCGCGATGGTCTTGTCGTCAGGCGACGGCACGCCCTGTTCCTCGTTCCTGTACGACTCCAGCGACACCGGCATCGGCGTGCCGCCGTTCGAGCGCACCCGGTACACGCCGTTGAAGCCACCGACGTTGTCGCGGCTGGAGTCGAAATAGATCCAGCTGCCGTCGTGCGACCAGCCGCTCAACTGGTCGCGCCCGTCGGCGTACGTGAGGCGGGAGAGCTTGCCGCTCGCGATGTCGAGCACGTAGATGTCGCCGTCGCCGGTCGCGTCCGACACGAACGCGAGCTTGCCGCCATCGGGCGAGAACAGCGGCCGCGAATCCGCGCCGTTGTCCTTGACCAGCAGGTGCGCCGCGCCACCGGTGGCCGACACCTCCCAGATCGCGCCACCGGACACGAACGCGATTTCGCTGCCGTCCGGCGAGATCGCCGGCTGCGCGAAACTCGGCCTCGGCGACGGCGCGGCATCAACCGCGGCCTGCAGCGGAAACGCGAGTGCGGCAAGCAGCGCAACGGCGGCAAGATGGATCGGTCGCATCGGCATTCCCCCTCGAGGACGGCAAGCGCCCGAGTGTAGTCCCGCGAGGGCGCGTGCAAATGGGCCATTGGTCGTGGCAGCGTGCATGAAGCAAAGCCCCGCGATCGCTCGCGGGGCTTTGCTTTGACACTTGGACTCTTTGCTTCTGCGGCAGCACATGGAGATGCTGGCGTGGCCGGGCGCGAAAGCAGGGAAGCTTTCGCGCCCGAGGCAATCAGAAGTCCATACCGCCCATGCCGCCCATGCCACCCATGCCGCCGGCACCGCCACCGCCATGGTTGTGCTCTTCCTTCTTGGGCGCTTCGCCGATCATCGCTTCCGTGGTGATCATGAGGCCGGCGATCGAGGCCGCGTTCTGCAGCGCGGTACGGGTGACCTTGGTCGGGTCCAGGATGCCCAGCTCGACCATGTCGCCGTATTCGCCGCTGGCGGCGTTGTAGCCATAGTTGCCCTTGCCTTCGGCGACTTTGTTCAGCACCACGGACGGCTCTTCGCCGGCGTTGCTGACGATTTCGCGCAGCGGTGCTTCCATCGCTCGCTTGGCGATCGCGATGCCGTGGTTCTGGTCCTCGTTGTCACCCTTGAGCTTGCCGATCGCGGCCAGTGCGCGCACAAGCGCCACGCCACCGCCCGGCACCACGCCTTCCTCGACCGCCGCACGCGTGGCGTGCAGGGCGTCTTCGACGCGCGCCTTCTTTTCCTTCATCTCGACCTCGGTCGCGGC
This sequence comes from Pseudomonadota bacterium, assembly GCA_021781345.1. Lineage (GTDB taxonomy): Bacteria > Pseudomonadota > Gammaproteobacteria > Xanthomonadales > Rhodanobacteraceae > 66-474. The sequence continues at coordinate 4,760 of JAJXWZ010000133.1, read as the reverse complement.
ACCGACCTTGATCACCGCCACGCCGCCGGACAGCTTGGCGACGCGCTCCTGCAGCTTCTCGCGGTCGTAGTCGGAGGAGGTTTCCTCGATCTGCGCCTTGATCTGCTTGATGCGGCCCTCGATGCCCTTGGTGTCGCCGGCGCCGTCGATGATGGTGGTGTTTTCCTTGGTGACGAGGACCTTCTTGGCGCGGCCCAGATCCTTGACGGTGGCCTTCTCCAGCGACAAGCCGACCTCTTCGGAGATCACAGTACCGGCTGTCAGGATCGCCATGTCTTCCAGCATCGCCTTGCGGCGGTCACCGAAGCCCGGCGCCTTGACCGCGCAGACCTTGACGATGCCGCGGATGGTGTTGACCACCAGCGTGGCCAGCGCCTCGCCTTCGACTTCCTCGGCCACGATCAGCAGCGGCTTGCCGGACTTGGCGACGCCTTCCAGCACCGGCAGCAGGTCGCGCACGTTGGAGACCTTCTTGTCGTGCAGCAGGATGTACGGGTCTTCCAGCTCGCATTGCATCGACTGCTGGTTGTTGATGAAGTACGGCGACAGGTAGCCACGGTCGAACTGCATGCCCTCGACGACGTCGAGTTCGTTCTCGAGGCCTGAGCCGTCCTCGACCGTGATCACGCCTTCCTTGCCGACCTTGTCCATCGCCTCGCTGATCAGCTTGCCGATGTTCTCGTCGCCGTTGGCGGAAATGGTGCCCACCTGCGCGATCGACTTGGAATCGGCCGACGGCTTGGAGATCTTCTTCAGCTCCTCGACCGAAGCGACGACCGCCTTGTCGATGCCGCGCTTGAGGTCCATCGGGTTCATACCGGCGGCGACCGCCTTCATGCCTTCGCGGATCATCGCCTGCGCCAGCACGGTCGCGGTGGTGGTGCCGTCACCGGCGGCGTCGGAGGTCTTGGAAGCGACTTCCTTGACCATCTGCGCGCCCATGTTCTCGAATTTGTCGGCAAGCTCCACTTCCTTGGCCACGGACACGCCGTCCTTGGTGATGGTCGGGGCGCCGAAGCTCTTCTCGAGCACGACGTTGCGGCCCTTGGGGCCGAGGGTGGCCTTGACCGCATTGGCCAAGGCGTTGACGCCGCGCAGCATGCGCGAGCGGGCGTCTTCGGAGAAACGGATTTCTTTGGCTGCCATGGTTTTATCTCTTCAAATGAGTTCTTGGTTGCCCGGTCGGGCGAACAGGAAAAGCAGGCGGACGATGCTCAGGCAAGGCGCAAGCGGCGAGCAAACCGGAGTTGGCTGTAGCCAATGAGGATTTGCGAGTCCGCGCGGCAACGCAGCATGAGCGAGTTCCGCGACGCTTATCCCTCGATGATGGCCATCAGGTCCTCTTCGCGCATGACGAGCAGTTCCTCGCCATCGACCTTGACCTCGGTGCCGGAATACTTGCCGAACAGCACCTTGTCGCCGGCCTTGACGCCCATCGGGCGGACCTTGCCGTCTTCGAGGATCTTGCCGGTACCCACCGCGATGACCTCGCCCTTGATCGGCTTTTCGGTCGCGGTGTCGGGGATGACGATGCCGCCGGCGGACTTGGTTTCCGCCTCGAGGCGCTTGATGATGACGCGGTCGTGCAATGGACGAAGCTTCATAACGACTCCAGCTGCATTGGGGTGAAGGGAATGGGTTGGCGTTGTTAGCAGTCAACAACGGCGAGTGCTAATTGTAGGTCCGAAAGCGCGGGTTTCAAGAGGGGTTCGAGCCAGCGCTTGCGAATCGCTGCGCAAGCGGCTGCTAACCTGCCCGGATGGCCCAGCCCCTGCTCTGTCTCTCCACCTGCCCCGACGCCGGAACTGCCACGCGGGTGGCCCGCGCGCTGGTGGCAGAAAGGCTGGCCGCCTGCGTGAACCGGGTGCCCGGCGTGGCATCGACCTTTCGCTGGCAGGGTGAAATCCACGACGACGCAGAGGTACTGCTGCTGATCAAGACCACCCGCGACAGGTTCGATGCACTGCGCCGGCGGCTGGTCGAGTTGCATCCCTACGAGGTCCCGGAGTTGATCGCGCTGGAGGTCGCCGACGGCCTGCCCGGCTATCTCGACTGGCTGGTACGCGAAACCGGGTCGCCCTGCGGCGCGTAGGGGTTGCCTGCTCGCCGGATTCGCGGCGCGGCATCTGGGGTCCGGTTTTCCGGTCTGGCCACGCCACGGGCAAGGCCATGCCAAGGTCCGGCCCTCGCGAGTGGCGGTACCGGCAAGGGCCTGCGACAATCCCGTGGATGCGTTGCGCCGGATTCACGGCGGCAGCGTCGCGTGACCGAATTCGTGCCCGCCGCGGAACCGGCCGGCTCCGCCCGCGGTCTTGTCCTCTGGTCCAAACGATGTCGTCCTGCCGTAATTTTTCCATGCGCCTGATGCTGCTGTTCGCGCTTTTGCTGGCAGCCGCGGGCTCGCATGCCCAAGACTCCAGTCCCGGCGAAAACCTGTTGCCGGTCACGCAGGCGTTCGCGCTCAAGGCCACCATCGACAAGCCCGGCACGATCGCGCTGCATTTCGACATCGCGCCGCATTACTACCTTTACCGCAGCCGCATCCACGCGAAGATCCTGACGGCCGGCATTCGGGCCGGAGCACTCGAGCTGCCGCCCGGCAAGCTCGAGCACGATCCTTACCTCGGCGACATGCAGATCTACCACGGCACGGTGGACGGCACGTTGCCCTATTCGGCCGGCGGCGCCTTGCCGGCCACGCTGCGGGTATCCGTGGGTTACCAAGGCTGCCACGAAGTCACGCCGAAGATCTGCTATCCGCCCAACACCGAGACCTTCACGCTGCCGACCTCCGGCGGCGGCCCGATCGCGACGGGCGCGGCGGGGCAGGCGTCCGGCGGCTACGCGCCGCCGCACGATCCCATCACGGCATCGCTGGGCGGTGCGGCGGCGCATCAGCCGTCTTTGCCCGACGCGGACGCAAGCGCGGTCGACGCGATCGGCTCGGCCGACATCGGCCTCGGCTTGGCACTGCTGCTGGCCTTGGTCGGCGGCCTGATCCTGAACCTGATGCCATGCGTGTTGCCGGTGCTGGCGATCAAGGCGGTGGGCGTGCTGGAAAGCGGCGAATCGCGCGCCAAGGCCCGCGCCCACGCGCTGGCGTATGCCGCTGGCGTGATCGGCACTTTCCTCGCGATCGGATCGGTGATCCTCACCCTGCGCAGTGCCGGCCATGCGGTCGGCTGGGGCACCCAATTGCAACAACCGTTGATCGTGGCGGCGCTGGCGTGCGTGCTGTTCGTGGTCGGCTTGTCGATGTCCGGCGTCGTGCATGTTGGCGCGGGGCTCGGCAACCTCGGCGCGGGCCTGACCCGGCGCGGCGGCGCGGCGGGACATTTCTTCACAGGCGTGCTCGCGGTGGTGGTGGCGAGCCCGTGCACCGCACCGTTCATGGGCGCGGCCGTGGCCTATGCCTTGGTCGCACCGGCGGCGCACGAAATCCTGGTGATGCTTGCGCTGGGCGTGGGGCTGGCCTTGCCACTGACCCTGATCGGCCTGCTGCCGGCGCTCGCGCGCCTGCTGCCGAAGCCGGGCCGCTGGATGGAGACACTGAAGCAGGTGCTGGCCTTTCCCATGTACCTGTCGGCGGTATGGCTGGTATGGGTGCTGGCCAACCAGCGCGGCGCCGACGCGACGGCGCTTTTGCTGATCGCGATGGTGCTGCTCGCGGCCGCGGCCTGGTGGCATGCACGCGGCGGCACTGGCCGCACGCTCGGCCACGCGCTGACCCTCCTGCTCGCGCTGGCCGCGTTGGTTCCGCTGTACGGCATCACGCGCATCGCGCCGTCGTCGGCCCACGCCGCAACCGCCGGCGACGGCGCCGTGGCTTTCAGCACATCGAAGCTGGACTCGTTGCGCGCGGCCGGCACGCCGGTATTCGTGGACATCGGCGCCGACTGGTGCGTCACCTGCAAGGCGAATGAATACGCAGTCCTCGACACACAAGCGTTCCGCGATCTGCTGCGCAGCACGGGCGCCGTCTACATGAAAGGCGACTGGACCGACGTCGATCCGACCATCGGCGCCTATCTCGCGCGATTCCGCTCGCCCGGCGTGCCGCTTTACGTGGTGTATCCGCGCGGACATGGTGCCGGCCACGCGTTGCCGACCGTGCTGACCGCCGCGCTCGTGCGTCAGGCACTGGAATCCGCCGCGCAATGATGGACCGCCGCACCGTCGTGATCCTCGTGCTTGCCTGCCTCGCGGCGTTCGGCGGCTGGTGGCTGCAGGATCGGTGGCTGAACCCGCTGCTGCCGGCGCAACCGGTCGCGCCGGCCGGTGTCCAAACGCTGGCGATCGGTGATCCGGTCGGCGCCTACCGCCTGCCAGACCCCGACGGGCAGGTCACCGCGCTCGCGAAATGGCACGGCAAGATTCTGCTGCTGAATTTCTGGGCCACCTGGTGCCAGCCTTGCCGGCGCGAGATGCCCATGCTGGCTGAATTCCAGCGCAAGCACGCGGCGGACGGCCTGCAAGTGGTCGGCATCGCGATGGACCAGCCCCAGTCGGCGCGTGCCTTCCTCGAGCACCTGCCGATCGGTTATCCGATCCTGATCGGCATCGACGCGGATCCGGTGCCGACCACCGTATTCGGCGACAGCGCGGGCTTGCTGCCTTTCAGCGTGCTGGTCGGCCGCGATGGACGCATCCTCGCGACCAAACTGGGACCGCTTGATCCGCAGCTCCTCGACGAATGGTTGCAGAGAGCCAGCTCAACACCGCCTTAGTCAGGGCACATGAACCATGCGCGGACGGGATCC
>JAJXWZ010000194.1 GCA_021781345.1 Pseudomonadota bacterium | reverse complement strand
TGAAGTTGATGCAGAAGCCGGCGAGCTCGTGATCGCCCGTCCTGGTTGGTCCGCGCAGGGAAGCTCTCCGGATGCCTTGCTCGCTGCACGCGACAAGCGCGGTGGCGTGGCCGGAATCCGGTCGGATCGACGGCGACCCGAGCAATCGCCACCATGCGAAAACCCCGCCTTTCGGCGGGGTTTTCCTTGTCTCCGGACGCCGCGGGAAATCGCGGATCAGAACTTGTACTGCATCGAGATGCCGAACAGGTCGCCCGAATTGTCGAACGTGCCGACCAGCGTGTCGCCGGTGGCACTGGTGTCGTTGACGCTGCCGTTGTTGACGAACAGATGGGTGTATCCGATGTCGAACTCGACATTCGACGACGGCGTGTAGCCCGCGCCGATCGAGATCCATTTGCGCGCACCATCGGGAATGCGGGGATCACGCGAGAAGTTGCGGGTCGGCGTCTGGTCGTACGCAAGGCCGCCGCGCAGGGTCCACGCGTCGCTCACCTTGTAGTCCATGCCGACCGATCCGAACCAGGTGTTCCTCCAGCCGTAGTATTGGTCGATGGCGGGCTGCGCCGGATTGGCGAAGGCGATCGCGAGGCGACTGAAGGAACTCCAGCCGGTCCAGCTCAGTTCCGCGCCCCAAGACACCGGCCCCATGGTCCTGTGCCAGTAACTGAACGAGGCCGTGGCCGGCGTCGCAAACTGTCCGTTCGCCGCGGTGTTCTGGAACAAAGGCAACTGCGCCTGCGTGAACACGTATTGCACGCCTTGCGGCACGGTGAAGTAGGCATGGCCGTTGATGTGGTGGTTGATCTTGGCGTGGTAGTTCAGCGCCAGCGTATCCTGCGAGGTCGGCTTCCATTCGGCGCCGATTTGCCAACCCCACTTCCAGTTGTGGCCACGCACCTCCGCCGTGCCGTCTGCGGACTGCGGCAGGAAGGTCGGCGCGAGGCTGAAGGGCGGCGCCGCGAGCACGGCACCGAAGTTGACGGCATTGGAGAGGTCGATCGTGGTCTTCTGCGCGATCACCGAGAAGCCCAGCGAGAATTGCGGGCTGACCGCCCACGCCACCGATCCTGTGATGTCCATGGATTTGACCGTGGACTTGATGGCCTGGTAGCGGCCCATCCAATTCGAGTCGTACTGGGTCTGCAGGCCGAACGGCGCATCGATGCCAAGGCCGAGCCGCCAGTCCTGCGAAATCGGCGCGATGAAGTGGATCGCAGGAATGCCATACACGCCGCCGCCATTGCCGCCGTTGCCACCGGAGAGCGGCTGGCCGATCGCATCGGTGCCGCTGCCATGGAACTGCGTGCTGACATTGATCGCGGTAGCGTCGACCTGTACCGCGTACGTGTTGAAATCCACCATCGCCGCGGGATTGTTGACCACCACCGATGCATCGTTCCCGGCCGCCTCGCGGCCCGCGTAGGCGCGCCCCAGCGCCTGCGCGGTGTTCTCGCTGATCTGGAAACCTGATGCGGAGGCAACCGGGCTCACCAGCGCTCCAGCCACGGCGACACCCAGTGCGGCGAGCGCCAAGCCAGCCAGCCCGCGCGTGGTTAACGATTGTTTGTTCATCGGTGACTCTCCAGTCGATTGGTGTTGCGCAGCAAGTGGAAGATGCCCGTCGTTGTCGCCGATTTCTCCGAGTCGGCCGGGTATTTCATACGTTTGTATGAATTTTGTTAGGGCGGACTATCGCACCCCGGCGAACTCCGCGCAAGGGGTGCATGGCCGCGGCGGCCATCGCACCGCGGGACCCCGATGCACGTGCCAATCGCCACGCCGGGATCCGCGAAACCGCGGCCATGGCGCGACCATCCATTCGATCGAGGCCATCCGGAATGGGTGGCGATGAATCGCGGGAGTGGTTGTGGCTCGTACATGCGCCGTCCCTATACTGGGGCGTCCGCCGCCCGAGTCTGCCCATGCCCCAAGCCAAGTCCCGCCGTCGGCTGCCCCTGTCCCGATCGCTTCCATGTTTCCTGCCCTCCCTGGTCGCAGTGTTCCTGGCGATCTGGATCCCGCCGGCGTGGGAGCGCTATTCCCTGATCCTGTTGCTGCTGGGCGCTTCGCTGTCCATGGCCGCGACCTGCCATGCGCTCGGTTTCGGCTGCGAGCCGGGTTTCATCCGCTCCGCGCTCAGGCGCGGCTCCGCGCACCTGATCGCGCTGGCGATCCACACCGCGGTGGTGTTCGTGCTGGTGGCGTGGCCGTTGATGCTGCTGTCGGAAGCGCCATCGCTCACGGCGACCTTGGGCCTGGCGGTGGCATTGGCGATCTCGCTGGTCGTGCTGTGGCGGCTTTGGCCGGCGTACGGTTTGGTGTTCGTGTGGGACGACGCGTTCCCCGCCGGCGAAGAACATTCGTGGATCACCGCCGCGTTGGCGCGCAGCATCACCTTCGCGCGGCACCTCACGCGCGGACGCGACCTGTTCCTGACGCATTTCCTGCCGGCGTCGCTGGCGCAACTTGCGATCGCGTTCGGCGCCCTCTCGCTGGCGGGCCTCGGTGCCACCCTGCCGGATGAAATCCGCACCGCATCGCTGTTCCTGTACGCCGTGTTGGTCTTGCCGGTCTGTTCGCTGATCGTGGCCGACCGCACGCTACGACTGCTGTTCGATCAACGCGGACCAAGGTTTTCCCAGCCATCCGGCCCACCGGATGCACTGCCGCCAACAACCGGTCCAGGACCGGACGGGAAGTCAGTTTCCGGCGAAGCCGGCGGTGCCCGGCCCGGCGGGCAAGCCACGCCGGATCCGGCTGAAGGAAAGCCGGAGACCGTAGCGCAGGCGGTGCTGGACGAGAAACTGCTGGAGGCCGCGCGTAGCGGCGATGTCGCCACCGCGCTCGCATGGCTCGCGCAAGGCGCACATCCGGACGCGGCGCCGACCGCAGGCGCGCACGACCAGCGTTCGGCATTGGTGCTGGCCGCAGAATTGTCCGACACGCGGCTGCTGCGTGCGCTGATCGCGAAAGGGGCGGACGTCAACCGCGCGCATGCCGGCCTGACGCCGCTGCTGGCGACCACCCGCGCGTGCCGCGAGGGACGCCCGGAAATGGTCACCAGCCTGGTCGCCAACGGCGCCGATCCCGCACGCGCGGATGCCGACGGCAACACCCCGCTGCACCACGCCGCGCTGTGCGCGGAACCCGCGATCGCCGCGATCCTGATAGACGCGCAGGCACCGCTGGAGGCACGCAACCGCAACCAGGCGACGCCACTGGCGGTCGCCGCCGAAGCGGCGAACTGGCCGGTGCTGCGTTTCCTCGTCGAACACGGCGCGCTCGCGGATGCTGCGCTACCTGCCGCCGCGGGCATCGCCGACGACGACTCCGAGGGCGTGCGCATCCTGCTCAGGCACAAGGCACGCGTGAACGCAGTCGACGCCCTGGGACGCAGCGCGCTGCTGCATGCGGCACGCGAAAACCATGTCGGGATCGCACGCGCGCTGCTGGATGCCAATGCGGACGCCGCGCTCCCGGACCGTTACGGCACCACGCCGCTCATGGAAGCCGCGCGCGCGGGCGCGACCGGGATCGTCACGCTGCTGGCAGAAAAGCATCCCGATGCCAACGCCGTCGACCAGCATGGTCGCAGCGCGTTGGTGCTCGCCTGCCAATCGCCGCGTGCGAATGCCGAATGCGTGCGCGCACTGCTGGCGATGGGTGCCGATCCCGCGCGCAAGGGCGGCGATGGCCGCAGCGCCATCGACCAGGCCAGCGCGGCCGGGCGTTGGGACCTGGTGGCGCTGATGGATCCCGAGGCAATCCTGCCGGCGAGCCACGCGCAGGGCAGCCAGCCCGAAGCCGGCGCCGATACGCCGCAGCACTTGCTCGACGCGCTGCGTTTCGCGCACTGGACCGTGGTTGCGCGATTCGGCGAGCGTGCCCGAACGTGGGCGGACACCGAACTGGCGTGGCTTTACCTCGAATTGGCCGACCATGCCGAGGCCGCGCCGCGCGCATGGCTGCTGGAGCACGGGCTGGATGCCGAATCGCGTCTCGACGACGGTAGCCGGCTGTTCGATGCGCTGCTCGAACGGCTGCCCGGATCGCAGGCCGCCGTACGCCAGTTGCTGGATGCCGGCGCGACACCCGCGGGAGCGGGCCGGTTCGCGCAGGCACTCGCGCGACTCGGCGACGACGCGGCGGGCCCAGCGCTGGCGCTCGCGATGCTGGAACGCGGCGCCGACGCTTTCGGGGCGGATCCGGATGGTCGGACGCCGCTGCATTGCGCCAGCCGTCCGGCGCTGCTGCCGGTCCTGGATGCATTGCTCGCGCGCGGAGCCGATCCGAATGCACGCGACCGCGCAGGCGCCACACCCTTGCATGCCGCACTGGACGGCAGGCCCGACGAGGTGTTGCCGCTGGTGAAGTCGCTGGTCGCGCGTGGCGCCGATCCCGAACGTCCCGCGAGCAGCGGCGAGACACCGCTGGGACTCGCGCTCGCGCGTGATTCGACCAGGCTCGAATACTGGCTGCACTGGAACGTCTGGACGCTCCCCGGACGGCCCGTGCGCGGAGAAGACCTGCCGGCCGCCGCCGCCGATCCGGACGCTGTCGCGCGCCTGCTGGAACTGGGGCTGCCCGTCGACAGCCGCGACGCCCGTGGCGCCACCGCGCTGCTGCGCGCCAGTGGCGCTGGTGCGTTGCAGAGCGTGCAGCGCCTGCTGGCCGCGGGCGCCGATCCGCGACTCACCGTCGCGACCGGCGCTTCTTCGCTGTCGGCGGCCGTCAGCGCGCGCCAGCCCGACATCTTGCGCGCGCTGGTCGCCGCGGGCGTCCCGGTCGACCTGCGCCACGCGGACGGCGTGACCGCATTGATGATTGCCGCGGCGCTGGGCCACCCCGACATGCTGGCCGTGCTGCGCGAGCTCGGCGCGCGGTCCGACCTCGCCGATTCGCGCGGCCAGACCGCCCTGCATGCAGCCGTGCGCTTCTGCTTTGACAGCCGTGACAGCCTGCGTTGCCGGCGCCTGCTGGATGCGCTGCTGCACGAGGGCGCGCCGGTGAACGTCGCCGACGCCGGCGGCGCCACGCCGCTGCTGGTCCTGCTGGGCGTACACACCAAGCCCGGCACCGATTGCGACGGCACCCACCTCGGCGCCCTGCTGCCGGCGCTGCTGGACGCCGGCGCCGACATCGACCACGCCGACCAGCACGGCGTCACGGCCCTGCACGCCTGCGCCATGCACGCGACCTTCGAACCGGCGCGCGTGCTGCTGCAGCGCGGCGCGAATCGCGAGGCGCGCGATTGCATGCAACGCACGCCGGCGGAGGTCGCGCGCGTGCTCGGCTTCGTCGATCTCGCGCTGGAACTGGCGCCGCGCCGCAGCGTGCACCTCAACGGGCCGGTGGTGACTCCGCTGATGACGCATCCGGAATAGACCCGTCGCGCGAAGCACTGTCGGCTTCCAGCAGACTCTGCAATTCCTCGTACGCCTCGCGCGTGGTCTGGCGCAAGGCCACGTCGTCGTCGTAGACCAGGTGCTGGTCGCGCAGCAATTGTTCGTCGTGCCTGCGGAAAAGGTCCACGCTCGCGCGCGCCTCGTCCTCGCCCACGCCGAGTGCCCTCAGCGTCAGGGTCGCCATCTTGAGGCTGGAGTAGAACGTCTCGCGCACCACGTCGTCGGGATCGGACGTCAGGTCCATCAGCCGGAACGCATGCTGGCGGTTGCGCGCACGCGCGATGATGCGCAGGTGCGGATACAGGCGCCGCACGATGCGCGCGGTGCGCACGTTGGCGGCCGGATCGTCGGTCGCCAGCACGAATACCTCGGCCTTGCCGGCCTGGGCCGCGCGCAGGATCTCCGCACGGGAAGGGTCGCCGAAATAGATGTCCGTGCCCGCGAAGCGCCGCGAGAGATCGACCTGCTCGATCGAGTTTTCCAGTGCCACGAACGGGATGCCGCGGGCACGCAACAGGCGCCCCACGATCTGCCCGACCCGCCCGAATCCGGCGATGACCACCCGCGGCACGCCGGTGTCGATGGTGTCGTATTCGCGCACGGGCGCCTTGGACTCCGGCAGCCTGGCCGCCGCCAGCACCAGCAGCGGCACCGCGACCATGCCGAGCGTCACCAGCAACACCAGCACCTCGTGCTGCGTGCGGTCGAGCAGCCCCTGTTCGCGCGCAAGCTTGAACACCACGAACGCGAATTCACCGCCGCCCGCCAGCAGCGCCACCAGCTTGATCGCATCGGCACCGTGCATGCGCGTGTTGAGGCGGCCGACCAGCGCCAGCGCCGGCGCCTTGCAGGCCAGCAGCAGAAGCACGAGTCCGCCCACGGCCCACGGATGCCGCTCCAGCAGATGCAGGTTGACGCCCATCCCGACCGTGATGAAGAACAGGCCCAGCAGCAAGCCCTCGAACGGGGCGATGTTCGATTCGAGCTCGTGGCGATATTCCGAATCGGCCAGCAGCACGCCCGCGAGGAAGGTGCCCAACGCCATCGAGATGCCGGCCTGTTGCATCAGCCACGCGGTGCCCATCACCACCAACAGGGCGACCGCGGTGGATACCTCGATCAGCTGCGTCCGGGCGACCGCGCGGAACATCGGTCGCAACGCGTAGCGTCCGCCCACCACGACCACGGCGATCACGCCCGCCACCCGCAGCGCCGACAGCCACAACGGTTGCCCAGGCGCCTGCAACCCACCGCGTTCGGACAGCAAGGGAATCGCGGCAATCAGCGGGATCGCCACCAGGTCCTGGAACAGCAGGATCGCGAACGCCTGGCGGCCGTGCGCACTCTGCAGCTCGCGACGCTCGGCGAGGATCTGCAGCCCGAACGCGGTGGATGAAAACGCGAGGCCCAGGCCGACCACCACCGCCGTCACGGGTTTCAGGTGGAACCCGAATACCGCGATCAACGCCATCAGCAACGCCGACCCGAGCACCTGCAGCGCGCCGGCGCCGAACACTGCGCGCCGCATCACCCACAAGCGCTGCGGCGAGAGTTCCAGGCCGATCACGAAAAGCAGCAGAGCCACACCGAGTTCGGAAACGCCGGAAATCGCGTCGGGATTTCGGATCCAACCGAAGCCGTACGGGCCGATCACCAGCCCGGCCGCGAGGTAGCCGAACACCGAGCCGAGCTTCAACCGGCGCGACAGCGGAACCGCGATCACCACCGCGACCAGGAACACGAGCACCGACGCGAGCAAGGAATGGGTCTGCACGGATCAACCTGCGATGCGGCTGCGCCCGATTATGGCAGCACGCGAGCGTGGCCACCCGCGCGCGTCGCGGTGCGCCGGTCCGCGCCGGCGCGTCCGGCTCGGCTCACGCGAGTCCGTAGGAACGCAACAACGCATCTGGCCGTGGTGGACGCCCGCGGAACGCGACGAAGCTCTCGATCGCCGGTCGGCTGGCGCCGACCGCGAGGAACTCGTCGCGGAAGCGCGCACCGGTCGCCGCATCGATGACGCCATGCTCTTCGAAGGCGCCGAATACGTCGGCCGAGAGCACCTCGGCCCACAGGTAGCTGTAGTAACCCGCCGCGTAGCCACCCGCGAAAATGTGAGTGAAGGCGTGCGGGAACCGCTGCCAGGCCGGCGGATGCAGCACTGCCGCCTCGCGTCGTGCGGTCTCCAGCGTTTCCATCACGCACGCGCCGCGCTCAGGGTCGTAGTCCGCGTGCAACAGGAAATCGAACAGGCCGAATTCAAGCTGGCGGCACAGGAACATGCCGGCCTGGAAGTGCCGCGCGGCCAGCATCCTGTCGTACAACTCGCCGGGCAACCGCTCGCCGCTCGACCAATGCCTGGCGAACAGGTCGAGTGCCTGCCGGCTCCAACAGAAGTTCTCCATGAACTGGCTCGGCAGTTCGACCGCATCCCACTCGACGCCGTCGATGCCGCCGATGGATGGCAGGTCGATCTTCGTCAGCATGTGGTGCAAGCCGTGGCCGAATTCGTGGAATATCGTCTGTACGTCGTCGTGCGTCAGCAGCGACGGCCGCTCGCCGCTCGGAGGCGCGAAATTGCAGGTTAGGAACGCGACCGGCAACTGCACACCGTCGCCGTCGCGGAAGCGCGCGCGGCACACGTCCATCCACGCGCCGCCGCGCTTTCCAGAACGCGCGTACAGGTCGAGGTACACGCCGGCGATCGCCTGGCCGCCGGCGTCGCGCAGTTCGAAATAGCGCACGTCTGGATGCCAGGTGTCCACGGGCTCGCGCGCGGACTGCACCGTGATGCCGTAAAGCTTTCCAGCCAGCGCGAACATGCCTTCGAGGACCGACGGCAGCGGGAAATAGGCCTTGAGGTGTTCCTCGTCGAGCGCATAGCGCGCGCGGCGCAACTTCTCCGAAGCGTAGGCGACGTCCCAGGATTCCAGCGTGTCCAGTCCCAGCTCGGTGCGCGCGAAGTCGCGCAGATCCTCCAGTTCGCGTTGCGCGACCGGCTTCGCCCGCGCGATCAGGTCGCGCAGGAAGGCCAGCACCTCGCCGGGCGTGCTGGCCATCTTGGTCGCCAGCGATTCCTCGGCGGCGTTCGCGAAGCCCAGCAGTTGCGCAGCCTCGTGCCGCAGCGCGAGGATCCGCTCCATGCGCTCAGAATTGTCGAACCTGCCGGCGTCCGGGCCCTGGTCCGACGCCCGGGTCTGGTAGGCCCAGTACACGCGCTCGCGCAACGAGCGATCATCGGCGTGGGTGAGCACGGCCTGCACGGAAGGCTGCTTGAGCGTGACCAGCCAGCCATCGAGATCGCGTTCGCGCGCGTATTCGCGCAACACCGCGCGGCCGGTCTCGGGAATGCCGGCGAGGTCGCGCTCGTCCTCGATATGTTCTTGCCAGGCGTCGGTGGCATCCAGCGCCGCATTGGAAAACGCGGTGGTCAATTTTGCTAGAGCGTTCGCGATCTCACGAAAACGCGTGCGCGCGGGTTCGTCCAGCGCGACACCGGACAGCCTGAAGTCGCGCAGCGCATGTTCGACCAGGGCGCGCTGCGGACGCGCGGCTTGCGCGAATCCGGGCGCAGCGGCGACGGCTTGCACCGCCGCGTACAGCTCGCGGTTCTGTCCGAGCGCGCTGGCGAAATCGGTGATCTTCTCTTCGGCGGATTCGTACGCCGCTCGGAGTTCCGGGGTATCCGCGACCGAGTGCAGGTGCGATACCGGCGCCCACGCCCGGGCCAGATGCTGGTCGAGGCGCTCCTGCTCCAGCATGACGTGCTCGAAGTCGCGCGGCGCGGCGGCGGCCGTCAGCCGCTCGATGCCAGCCTGGTATTCGGCGAGGATGGCGTCGATCGCCGGCACCACGTCGGCCGGGCGGATCTTGGAGAAGGCGGGCAACGCGGTGGCGCCGGACAGAGGGTTCTCGCTGGACATGCCTGACTCCGATGGATCGCCCAGCGTGGCGTTGCCGCGTTTCAAAATCAAGACCGCGGCGCGGCGTTCCGGTTACCTCAGCAGGAAACGCAGCAACCGCTCGATCCGCCCGTCGTAGGGTGGCCGCAACCAGGCCGCCGCCGACCAGCGCGCCTGCCTGAACACCGGCATCTGCTTGGAAAACGCGAGGAAGCCCGCGTGCCCGTGGTAGGCGCCCATCCCGGACGGCCCGATCCCGCCGAACGGCAGGCGCGATTGCACGAACTGGAACACCGTGTCGTTCACCGCGACGCTGCCCGCCATGCAGGTGTCCAGCACGCGCCGGGTGCGTGTCCGGTCGTCGTCGAACACATACAGCGCCAGCGGCCGCGGGCACGCATTGACGTACTCGATGGCGTCGTCCAACGCGTGATAGGCCACCACGGGCAACACCGGACCGAAGATTTCCTCCCGCATCAGGGTCGTCGATTCCGGCGCGTCCAGCACCACGGTCGGCGCGAGGATGCGCCGCGCCGGATCACCGGCGCCAGCATCGGTCAACGGGATGATCCTCGCGCCCGCCGCACGCGCCTCGTCCAGCCACCGGGCAAGGCGCACGTACTGTGCATCGTTGACGATGCTCGCGTAATCCCCGCCATCGTGCAGCGACGGGTAGTGCCGCGCGACGTACCGGCGCAGCGACTCCACCAGCCCATCGCGCTCGGGCGTGTGCACCAGCACGTAATCCGGTGCAATGCAGGTCTGGCCGGCGTTGAGGAATTTCCCGGCCGCGATGCGGTCGGCGTTGCGTGCATTCACGCAGCCGGGCGCGATGATCGCGGGCGACTTGCCGCCCAGTTCCAGCGTCACCGGCGTCAGGTTGTGCGCGGCGGCGGCCAGCACTCTGGCGCCGACTGCCGTCGAGCCGGTGAACAGCAGGTGGTCGAACGGCAACGCCGCGAACGCGGCTGCGACATCGACTCCACCCTGCACCACCGTGACGCGCTCCGGGGGAAACAGCCCGGCCAGCAATTCCTCCAGCAGCGCGGAGGTGCGCGGCGTATGTTCGGAAGGTTTCAGCAGCACGTGGTTGCCGGCCGCGAGCGCATCCACCATCGGCACCAGCGCGAGGTTGACCGGGTAGTTCCAGGGGCTGACGATACCGACCACGCCCAGCGGTTTAGTGATGACCTCGCAGCGCGCTGGCAGGAACGTCGCGTCCGCCGCCACGCGTCGCGGGCGCATCCAGCGGCGTAGGTGTCTGCGCACGTGATCGATCTCGTGCAGCACCGGCATTCCGTCGGCCAGCAGCGTCTCGACGCGCGGGCGGCGCCCGAAGTCCTCGCTCACCGCGCGTGCGAAATCCTCGAGCCTTCCCTTGAAAGCCGCACGCAGGCGCGCAAGGTCATCGAGGCGCTGCGACACGTCGGGCGTGCGTGCGCGCCATGCCTCGCGTTGGCGTTGCAGCATTCCGTTCAAGGCGGCGATCGGCGTATCCATCGTTGCAGGCGAGCGTTAGGATGACGGGCATCGTGATCGAAGCCGGAGCGAAGCGCAATGACCAGCCTGCGAACCTACCGCGGTGTCCCGCCCAAACTCGGCGCCCGCGTGTATGTCGATCCCGCCGCGACGGTGATCGGCGACGTTGAACTGGGCGACGACGTGTCGATCTGGCCCGGCGCGGTGGTGCGCGGCGACGTCGAGAAGATCCGTGTCGGCGCTCGCACGAACGTCCAGGACGGCGCGGTGCTGCACGTCACCCACGACGGACCGTATTCTCCAGGCGGGTTCCCGTGCACCGTCGGCGCGGACGTCACCATCGGCCACGGCGCGGTGGTGCATGCCTGCACGATCGGGGACTGCTGCCTGGTCGGCATGCACGCGACCGTGCTCGACGGGGCGGTGGTGCAGCGGCACGCCTTCGTCGGCGCCGGCGCGCTGGTCGCTCCCGGCAAGGTCGTGGGCGAAGGCGAATTGTGGGTCGGCAACCCGGCCCGCTGCGTGCGCAAGCTGGGCGACGCCGAAATCGAGGCGCTGCGCTACTCGGCTCGCCGCTACGTCGAACTCAAGGACGATTACCTGCGCTGAGCGCACGCAGCGCCGCATCGGTGTCGGGCCGGACGCCGTGCCAGCGTTCGAACGAGGCGGCGGCGGTCTCCACCAGCATGCCGATGCCGTCGAACGCGGACAGACAGCCGGCGTCCCGGGCCCATTGGAGGAACGGCTGCGCGGCGGGCCCGTAGCTCAGGTCGTAAGCCGTCGTGTGCACGCTCGCCAGCGATGCGGGCAACGCGAACGCTGCATGCAGCACCCCGGCCGACGTGGCGTTGACGACCAGGTCGCAGGCCTCCAACCGGTCCAGCGCCTCCCAGCGGACGACGCGCACCGGCCCGGTCAGCCCATCGGCCAGCGCCTGCGCGCGTTTGAACGTGCGATTGGCGATCGTCAACCTGCGCACGCCGGCGTCCAGCAGTGCCAACGCGGCTGCGCGCGCCGCACCGCCGGCACCCACCAGCAGCACTTCGCGTCCGCGCGGCTCGAAGGCGCAACGCCTGCGCAGGTCGGCCAGCATCCCCGCGCCGTCGTTGCTGCCGGCTTCGAGGCGACCATCGGGCAGGCGCGTCAGCACGTTGGCCACGCGCAGCCGTTGCGCCAGCGGCGTGGGGACCTCCGCGAGCGCGAATGCAGCGGCTTTGTGCGGCAGCGTCACGTTGGCCCCGCATCCACCGCCCGCGAAGAACCCTCGAACAGCATGGACGAAGCCGTCTGGCGCGGCGTCGACCGCTACGTACTCCAGCGCGATGCCCGTTTGCTCCGCGAAAACGGCGTGCAAGCGCGGTGACAAGGAATGCGCGACCGGATGGCCGAACACGGCATAACGCGGGGTGGCAGTCATCGAGCAAGTGTAAGCGTGCGGACCGTGTCGCGATCCGTGAGACGCGGGCCGAGCAGGCTGGCTTCACCTCCACCGCCTGGAACCGTCATGTACCCCCGAATCGCCCGCCAGCCCGACCCGTTCACCCTCGCGGCCGCCACCTGGCTGGCCTGTGGCATCGTGTTGTTCGGCCTCACGCCACTGCCGCTGCGGGATGCGAGCCTCGGCTGGTCTCCCGCCTTCTGGCTGCTGGCCGCACCGACGCTGTCGCTCACGGCCAGGAGCATTTGCATGTCCGGACCACACCGGCTACCCCATTCCCGTCGTGGCGAACGCACGGACCACGGACGCCGCATCCAGGCCGTGCGACGGCGCGGCAGCCGCACGTCAATGCATGCTTCCAGCAATCGAACCTTGCGGACCGGGTGAATCCCGTCACGCGCTCACGCCGTTGCGCTTGGCTTCCATGCGGCGCAGCAACTCGCGCATGATCTGGACGTAGAGCTCGTCGCCCAGCTCGGCATCTTCCACGCCGGCGTCGATCGAGGGGTTGTCGTTCACCTCTATCAGCACGGTGCGATCGCGGGTCTGCTTGATGTCCACGCCGTACAGGCCGTTGCCAATGGCGGTCGAACCGCGCACCGCCAGCTTGACCACGTCCGCCGGCGCATCCTCCACCTTGAGGCACTCGAAACCGCCCGAGCGCGCGCTGCCGCGTGCGCTGTGGTTGTAGATCTGCCAGTGCCCGCGCGACATGAAGTACTTGCAGGCATAAAGCGGCTTGCGGTTGAGCACGCCGACGCGCCAGTCGAACTCGGTGTACAGGAATTCCTGCGCGATCAGGAGCGCCGTGCTCTGGAACAGGTGTGCGGCGGCCTTGGCCAGTTCGTCGGGATCTTCCACCTTGACCACGCCGCGCGAGAACGAGCCATCGGGAATCTTCAGCACCAACGGGAAACCGAGCCGCTCGGGCAAATCCTGCAATTGCTTCGAATCCTCGCGGTAAAGCACCTCCGAGCGCGGCACCGCGAGCTTGTGCGCGCGCAGCATGTCGTTCAGGTAGATCTTGTTGGTGCAACGCAGGATCGAAGTGGGATCGTCGACGACGACCATGCCTTCGCGCTCGGCCTTGTGCGCGAACCGGTAGGTGTGGTCGTCGGGCGCCGTGGTCTCGCGGATGAACAGGCCGTCGTATTCGGCCAGCCGCGGGTAATCGTTTTTCTGGATCGGATCGACATCGATGCCGAGTTCCTTGCCCGCGACGATGAACTGCTTGAGCGCGCGTGCGTTCGATGGCGGCATCGCTTCCTTGGGATTGACCAGCATCGCGAGGTCGTAGCGGAACTGCTTGCGCGCACGCGGCTTGCGCCACAGGCGCTTGGAAAACGCATCCAGCGCCTGCGCGAAGGCATCTTCCTGCGCATCGTCCAGCGTATGCAGGCCGACCGGCTTGATCGCGCTGATCTGCCAGACCCTGTCGCGCTCGAACTCGATCCGCAGCAACGGGCACGGGAACATCTCGAACACCTGGCGCGCGAGATCCTGCAGGGCCGGATAGCGGGTCACCCCGAAATACACGAGGATGCCGAGGTCGGTGGTGTCCTGGCCGCCGGCCGGCAGGAAATGCGTGAGCTTCTGGTTGAGATCCTCGACATCGAGGCCGTACAGCGCGCGCTTGCGCAGGTCGCTGATCGTGCGCACCGAGGGAATCACCCGGTGCCCGCGCGCCTCGCCCAGCAATGACACGTAATGGCCGACACCGAGGTACTTGTAGTTTCGGCACAGGTTGATCGCATGCGTGCGCTCGTCCCCCTCCACCGGTTCGCGCAGGTACTGCATCGCGGTGACGACGTTGTCGGACGGATAGTACGAACCCCAGTCCGAGGGCTTCTCGACGACGATGACCAGCCGGCTCATTCTTGATCGTTCCTGTTCGGCCCGGGCCCCGCGGCGGCGGTTCCCGTTCCCCGCGGGTCGGAAAAAACGCAGTGTCGGTATCCGGGACGTCGAAAGCAAGTTCCGGCGTCCACGCGTCGAGCCTCCATTCAGGCTTGCGCATCGCGAACCGGCACGCCACGCTTGCGTGCATGCTTGGAACACGCCCATCCGCGAAGATCAGGCGCGCAGGCCTTGCCGACCTCGATCGCCTGCTGGCGCTGGAGGAAGCGACCTTCGACGTCGACCGCATCAGCCGCGACCAATGGCGGCGACACATCCGCAGCGACAGCGCGACCGTGCTGGTAGCCCCGGCGGCCCGCCGCATCGATGCCGCAGCCGTGGTGTTTTACCGGCGCCACGCGCGCGTGGCACGCCTGTATTCGCTGGCGGTGGGCGCGCATGCCCGCGGCACCGGCCTTGGCGGTGCCCTGCTGGCGGCCGCCGAAGCCGACGCCCGCAAACGCGGGTGCCACGCCATGCGGCTGGAAGTCCGCGTGGACAATCCGGCCGCGATCGGGTTGTATGAACGACGCGGCTATGCGCGCATCGCTCGACTGCCGCAGTTCTACGAGGACGGCGCGGATGCCTGGCGCTATGCCAAGGCCCTGACACGTGTCACGCAATGATGGGTGACAAACGGGAGATGCATGGAGCACGCGCGCGCAGTAGCCTTGTTTGCTCAAGGCGAACGAACCGTCGCGTCTCGGCGTGTGTCAACGATCCTCGACACGAGGCGACGCGATGGTTGCCGTGGCTGACAAATTTGACAAGGAGTCCGATGATGATCCGATCGATCCTGTCCGCATCGTTGTACATGACGCTGCTGAGCGGCGCGTCCGCGGCCCACGCCGCCGGCAGCGTGGATGCTGCCCACCCGACTCAGGCCGCGACAAGCGCCGTGCCGGTGAAAACCCCGGTCCCGCATCCGACCGAATCCGACCCGAAGATCGAACGCATCGTCACCGCGATGAACGACGCATCGACTTGGGGACATCCCGACCTGTTCGGCGAATTCACCGGCGTGCGGCTGTACTCGGAAGGCGATTACAAGTCGGCCATCAAGTACTTCAAGTTCGGCGCGCGCTACGCCGACAAGCTATCGCAACTCAGCATCGGACTGATGTACGCCGATGGCCAGGGCGTCGCGAAGGATCCTGTCACGGCGTGCGCGTGGCTGGCGCTGGCGGCCCAGCGCAAGTATCCGAGTTTCGTCGCGACCCGTGACCGGGTGTGCGAGGCACTGACGCCCGCCCAGCACGAGCAGGCGGTCGCGGCGCTGGGCAAGTTGCTGCCGGTGTACGGCGACAAGGTCGCCAAAAGGCGCATGGCCCATGCCCTCGAACTCGCCCAATCGGAAATGACAGGCTCGCGCCTCGGCTTCGACAGCGGCGTATCCCAAGTCGTGGCTCGACAGGACTGCGGCGGTCCCACCGTCAGCGTCGCCGGCGTCACCGTGCCCAAAGCCGGATGCGGCGACATGAATTTCTACGACCCCAGCCGTTGGAATCCCAAGCAGTATTTCGCAGCGCGCGACGCGCGCTGGCGCGGCGTGGTAACCGTCGGTGAACTCCAGAACCAAGCCTCCCCAGCACCCGGCGCCAGTGCGGGGCAGGCGAAAAAAGACAACGCGCCGGCACCCGCATCCAGCGTGGGACACTGAAGCCGCCATCACGCGAACTTCCGGGCCGTCCACGTATGCGCGTTGCGGGGCCGGCCTCCGCGGCGCATGCGGCCTTATACTCGCGACACGCTCCACTCGGGTTACCCGCATGCGCCGTTACGTTGCTTTTGCCCTGCTGCTGCTCGGTATCGGGTTGCTCGCCGCGTGCGGACAAAAGGGCGCGCTGTATCTGCCGCAACCGGTCACTGCCACCGCGGTACCGTCCCCGGCGGCATCCGCCGCGAAGCCCGCGGGTTCGACCACGGCCGCTACGCCAGCATCGGATTCGAACGGTACCTGAGTCGGCATGGCACGCGCGGGTCTTCGCTTCACCAAGATGCACGGACTCGGCAACGATTTCGTCGTGCTGGATGCGCGCATTCAACCGCCGCCGCTCGATGCCGACCGTATCCGCGCGATGGCCGATCGCCACACCGGTATCGGCTTCGACCAGCTGCTGGTCATCGAACCGGCACGCGATCCGGCCTGCCTCGCCGCGTATTCGATCCGCAATGCCGACGGCTCATTCGCGAAACAATGCGGCAACGGCGCGCGCTGCATCGGCGCATGGCTGCACCGTCACGGCATACTGGCGATCGGCGCGGAGGCGAAACTGGAAAGTCCCGCCGGGATGATCGGCCTGCGCCTGCTCGAAGCCGGCAGCGTCGCGGTCGAAATGGGTGAACCGGAGTTCGATCCCGCACGAGTTCCGATCGAAGCGCCCGAGCCAGCGGAGATCTATCCACTGGATATCGACGGCGAACGCGTCGAAATCGCCGCCGTATCCATGGGCAATCCGCACGCCGTCATGGAAGTCGGCGATGTCCGGGAAAGACGTATCGATGACCTCGGGCCCCGCATCACCACGCACGCACGCTTCCCGCAAGGTGCCAATGCCGGCTTCGTGCGCATCATCGACCCCGGCCATGTCGAGCTTCGCGTGCACGAGCGCGGCGCCGGCTGGACGCTGGCCTGCGGCAGCGGCGCCTGCGCGGCGGTGGCCGCATTGCGCGTTCGCGGCCGCGTCAGGGACGAAGTGCGTGTCGAACTGCCGGGCGGCACGCTGACCATCGCGTGGGCGGGTCCCGGCCATGCCCTGTGGATGACCGGCCCCGCGGCATTCGCATTCGAAGGCGAATGGCTGGGCAGGTGAGGCGCACCCGCCCGCCGATCGTCGCGCCATGGGCGCTCCCGGCACGCGAAGCCGCCCGTCGCCCTCATTGAGAACAGACCGCCCGCCCTGGCTTCCAGGTAAAAGCCGTTGCGCATCCGCGTGCGAATCACGACACTTGCAGCATGCCACCGGAGTCCAGCATGGCCGACCTGACCTTGAAGCAAAGCCTGGAGGCGATGGACATCGCCGAATACCTGCGCCAGCACCCCCGCTTCCTCGAACATTTCCCGGATGTCGCGGCGGAACTGGTGATGCCCCGTGAACAGGGGCCGGCGGCATCGCTCGCGGCGTACCAGCTCGAGACCCTGCGCGCGCGCAATCGCGAGCTCAACGAACGGCTGGCCGAACTCGTCGAGATCGCGGGCGAAAACGAGCAATTGATGGTGCGCGTGCACACCCTCACGATCGGCCTGCTGCGCGACGAGAACCTGGGAGACGTGCTGCGCAGCTTCGTCGCGGCCCTGAACGAGGATTTCCATACCGACCGGGTGCGGGTGCTGCTGTTCCGGGGCGGCGACGGCTTGCCGCAAGCCGACTGGCTGGCCTGCGTGGCGGAAGGCGCCAAGGCGCTGCCGACGTTCGCGGACTTCCTCGCGCGCGGCGAACCGGCGTGCGGAAGGCTCGCGCAGGACAAGCTCGATCGCCTGTTCGGCGCCGACGCCGGCAAGGTGCAGTCGGCGGCGCTTCTGAAGATCGGCGATCACGGCATGCTCGCGATCGGCAGCGACGACCCCAACCGTTTCCATCCCGGCATCGGCACGCTGTTCCTGAAGCTGATCGCACAAGCGCTGGACGCCGCGATCGATCGATACCCGGCCGCGTGAGATGAGTGGCCTGGCTGCCGACGTTGCGCGTTTCCTGGATTACCTGAAGGTCGAGCGGCACTATTCGCCGGGCACGCTGCGCAATTACGCCAAGGCGCTCGCAACGTTGACGCGATTTGCCGAGCAGCTCGCGTTGGCCGACTGGAACGAATTGCGTGGCGAGCAGCTGCAGGCACTGGTCGCGGGTGAACATCGGCGCGGCCTCGAACCGCCCTCGCTGCGCGCGATGCTCTCCGCATGCCGCAGCTTCTTCCGATTCCTGGCACGCGAAGGCAAGCTGCGGAACGATCCGGCCGCGGGCGTGCGTTCGCCCAAGGCAAGGCGCAAGCTGCCCGAAGTGCTGGACGTGGACGAGACCGCAACGCTGGTCGGGGTCGTGGCCGGCGATCCGCTGGCCTTGCGCGACCGCGCCCTGCTCGAGTTGCTGTATTCGAGCGGATTGCGCGTCTCCGAACTGTGCAGCGTGCGCTGGCGCGACCTGGACGTCGACCAGGGCCTGCTGCGGGTGACCGGCAAGGGCAACAAGACCCGCATCGTGCCGGTCGGCCGGATGGCACTGTCGGCATTGGCCGAACTGCGCGAATCGCAGCCCGCCGACGCCGACGATCCCGTGTTGCGGGGTCGCGCCGGCAGGCCGCTCACGCCCGGCGCGGTGCGTGCCGCGGTCAAGCGCCGCGCCCGCTCGCAGGGGGTTTGGAAGCGCGTCTATCCGCATCTGCTGCGGCATTCGTGCGCCTCGCACCTGCTCGAATCCTCCGGCAACCTGCGCGCGGTGCAGGAACTGCTGGGCCACGCCGACATCGGCACCACGCAAATCTACACCCACCTCGATTTCCAGCACCTCGCCAAGGTGTACGACGCCGCGCATCCACGGGCGAAGCGCAAATGACCCGGTCTCGCGCACCGCGGGCGAGGTGGCGGTCGTGAAAGCCGGGTCACGGGGCGCGGCTCAGGATCCCCGGACGATATGCGCGCAGGAACCCCATGATTCTCCGGCGCGGGAATCTGGGACGATTGCGGAAAATCATGCGTAGCCGAAACGTTCCAACCATGGACGGAGGATCGGCAGCACTGGCTCGAAATGCTCCCGGTAATTCATCCAGCGGCCCACCGCAGCCGAATTGACTGGTTGCGTGACCTGCGCATAGCTCGGCGTGGCGATGAACCTTTTCGCGCTCGCGCGCGCGGCGAATTCCGAGAATGGCGATGTGTCCGCGACGTCAAGGAACTGCCCGAGGCGCTTGACCGCGCCATCGAAGTCCTGCACGACCGATTCGTAATGCCACTCCAGGACGCTCGGTTTCAACACCTCGATGTGGCGGGAGCAGTGCATGAAGGCATCGGCATAACCACGTGCGAGCCGTGGCAGCGACGAGCACATCAACCGGAAAGCAGGCGAGCGGAACGGTTGCATGCTGCAACTCAAGAGGACGTCACAGGGATGCCGCAGGCACAAGACAATGCGTGCATCTGGAAACAAGCGCAGGATCATTGGCAGGCAGAGCATGTTCAAGGGATTCTTGTCGACCAGCCGCCGCTGGCCCAGCTCGGGCAGTGTGCGGCCGGCCAACCGGCCATAGATCGCGCGCAATTGGTCGGCCTCGTCCTGGTTCAGTTCGGCAAGGTCGTCCGGGTAGCGTTGTCCGGCATGCTCCAGGCGTTCGATCAGCTGGTAAACGTAACCGCGTTCGTCCATCGAACTGAAATCCGGATGCGCGTCCAGCATTTGCTCCAACAATGTGGTACCGGAACGCGGAAAGCCGACCACGAACACGGGACTCTTCTGCATGGACGGTGCGCGTAGGGGTTTCCAGGACACGGGGGCAGCGACCGTGCGGGTCACCATGGGCAGAGGCCGGTCACTCGACGCTGACAATTCCGGCGCCGCCGCGCGGGCGATTTCCATTTGCGATGCGTGCGCAATGTCGAGGGCATTCCATGCATCGCGATATTGCATTTGCCGGTCGCACGCCAACGCAAGCCCGAACGCGGCGCTCGATACGACTTCTGGATCCCGGGCCAAATCGAGCACGCGCCGGTACAGCCCGGCGGCGTCGCGATGGCGATGCTCTCGCGAGGCCATCACCGCGTGCGCACGCCAGATATCAATGCGTGCGTCGGCGTCGTCGGGGTCCAACGTCTCGACGGCGCTCAGCGGCAGCGTCTGAAGCTCTCTCCGGGCGTGCTCGAGCATGTTGCTCCGTTCGTACAAGGCGACGCGCTGCGCCGCGATGCGCAGTTGCATCGATGCGGCTGTCGAGCCTTCGGGAACACGCGCCCGGGCCAGAACCTCGAGTCCGATATCCAATTGTCCCAGCACGGAGAGTATCGAAGCCAGGATCAGTGCTTGCGCTGCCGGCTGAGGTGGCCAATCACCGGCCCCCTCCAACATGGCTTCCTCGGTCTCGACGTCACCGCACACATGGCAGGCATGGGCGGCCTCTAGGCGAGCCTCGACCAGCCCCGGCGCAAGCCGAACCGCATCCACCAGCGATTCACGTGCAGCAGCCCAACGTTGTTGCTGGATGTAAAGCAAGCCAAGGTTGTAGCAGACATCGGCATCTCGGGATGCCAACGCCCTGGCTTCCAGGAGCGCCCGTTCCGAGCCCCCAAAATCACCCGATTGCCGGCGAGCAACGCCGAGATTGTTCCAGTACTCGGAAACGTCGGGGCGGAGCCTGGACAAGCGCTCGAAGGTTTCGGCGGCCGCCGCATGCAGACCCACCTGTTGTTGTGCCAATCCGAGGAAAGCAAGCACGGGCTCGGATTCGGCGGCAACCGCCAAGGCCTCCGGAGCCAGCGCGATGATCCGGTCGGGTCGGCCCGCATTCCATGCGTCTGCCATCGCTAGGGCAAGTTCGTCGGCCGGCGTGGGCATGGCGTCTGATCGTAGCCTGATGCAAGCCAGTGTAGCCAGAAAAAAGCGCCGCTCGCGCGGCGCCCTGGGCGGATCGGGGTTGGGATCCGGTCAGAATTTCAGCGTCGCCTTCACCCAGTAGTAGCGACCCATGACGTCATAGGTCGCCGTGTCGGTGTTGACTTGGCCATTCTGGTAGATCAACGGCGGCTGTTTGTCAAAGACGTTGTCCACGCCCGCATCGAAACGCGTGTGGATCGTGGGCACCGCATAGCCGAGCTGGAGGTCGTTGTATACCACCGAAGCGACCGGCAAGCTCGCGTTGGTGAAGGCGTCGGCGTTGAGGGCAGTCACCGGGCTGATGTAACGCGTCCGCCACTGGCCGTCCCAGTTGCCGCGTGCCCAACTCAGCGAGAGGGTGCCGCGCCAACGCGAGATGTTGCCGAATTGCGCATTCCATGTGCCCGCCAGCTTGCTGACGGTCGAGCCCGGAGCTCCCGGCGTGGCATTGTTGTTGAAAGTGGCAATGTAGCTGGTGGCAAGACCGAGCTTGAAGTCACCGGGATTGAAACCACCGAAATCGAAGTGGGGAAGCTTGTAGTTGAACGTGAAATCCACGCCGCTGGTGCTCAACGTGCCGAGATTGACGACGGGTGTATCGATGTAGTTCACCTGTCCCGGATTCTGGGTGCTGTTGTCGTAGCGATGGATGAACGAACAGAACGGACTCGCATTGTTGTCGAAACAGGCGTTGACGACAGTCGTTGGCGAGATGGGTACCAAGGTGTCGTACAGGTAGATATGCCAGAAGTCGAGGCTGGTGTTGATACCAGGCGCCCAACCCGGATCATAGACGAGACCAAAATCGACCGACCTGCCATGCTCGGGCCGGAGTCCGCCCCCCACCACGCGGCTGCCCGAGTAGTAGGAGTTGACCTGTTGCCCGTTGCTGACGAAGTTCGGAGGCACGTATTGGCATGCGCTGGCGTGTTGCGCCAGTTCCGCCGCCGTGAGACCGACACAGGGATCGTTCAAGTTCGGCTGGACCAGTGAACGCCCATCGAACAACTGGTCGAGATTCGGGGCCCGGAATACCTGCGAGATGGTACCGCGCACCAACAGGTCCTGTACCGGGCGCCACTCGATCGCGATCTTGCCGTTGGTGGTCGACCCTGCGGTGTTGTAATCGGAGTAACGGACGCCCAAGTCCAGATTCAACGAATACGCACCGGGCATGTTGGACAGCAAGGGGATAAGCGTTTCGGCGAATGCTTCCTTGACGTCATCGCTGCCGCTTCCGGGCGAGCCACAGGCTTCCTGCGAAATCTGGCAGAAACCGGTGGCCGGGTCGAGCTGGGCGAGCGGATTGATCGTGTAGTTCATGCTCTGCTTGCGATACAGCGCGCCGACCGCCAACTGCACGGACCCGGCCGGCAACGAGAACAGGTCGCCATTGGCTCCTATCTGGATCTGGCGGAGGATCTCGTTCTTCCGGTAAATCGCGTCCACCGCGCCCGCTGCGAGTGCGGGGCCGTTCGCCGCCTGGTCGAAAATGTTCGCGCCATTGTCTATGGCTGCCTGCAACGCCGGGATGTACAGCTCGTTCTTGTCGTCCTGGACTCGCGAGGTATGACCATAGTCGAAGGTGGCGTTCCAGTTCCAGCTGCTCTGGCCGATGCTCCCGCGCAATCCGGCGATCAGTTGTCCGGTGCTGGTGGTATAGGGGTGGATGCGCGTGCCCACGCCGGTCAGGCGCGTCTGGAAACCGTAGCCACTGTTCGGATCACCCGGGATGGGGTTCTGGCTGAAGGTAACCCCGAATGGATTGAACGACGCGCTGGCGGGAATGACCAGACCATCGCCTGTCCCGACGGGGATCGATGCATCCTGTCCGGCAGAAGAGGTATGGTTGTAAAACGCATCCACAAATGCCGTGACATTGTCGGCCAGGTCATAGCGCCCCATGACAAAGCCGTCGGTACGTTGCTGGCTGACCTGGATGTAGTTGTAAGCCGCGTAATTGAAACGATCGTTGGAACCGAAGCAACGATAGTCACCCAGGCTGGTCCCGTCGCCGCTGCCAAGCGTGACCTTGCCCGACGCGCAGTTGAATGTGCCTGCAAGCGCGGACGGAATCTGGATCCGCCCGGTTGGGATCGATTGCGAGCCCGACACACTCACCATGCCATCGGAAAGATACAACTGCGATTTCGAGAAATCGCGCCGGGTCGCTGGCACTGCGTCGTACTTGTTGTAATTGATGCCGCCGACGATGCTGTACCTGTCGCCGGTGTGACCCATCGTCAGGCCGAAACCATGCCGCTGCCCATCACCGTGGCTGGAGATGCCATCGTTCAGACTGATCTCGGCGCCATCAAAATTGTGGCGGAGGAGGATGTTGACGACACCGCCGACCGCATCGGAACCGTAGGTTGTCGAAGCGCCTTCGGCCAACACCTCGATCCGCTGGATCATGTTTTCGGGGATTAGGTTCATGTCGGCATTCAGCATCCGCTGGCCGTCGATCAGCACCAGCGTTCGGCCGGTGCCGAGACCGCGCAGCGATACGCGCGAAGCGCCGTCGCCGCCTTCCGTCAGGGGCGAGGCGACGCCACCACCATTGCTGTTGTTGGAGGGATTGGTTGCGTTGCCAGCCACGCTGGGCAGCTGTTGCAACACGTCACCCAAGGTGGGCTTGCCGGAACTGGTGATGTTTTGGCGATCAATCGTGACTACCGGGCTCGATGTCTCGGTATCGACGCGCCGGATCAACGATCCCGTGACGACCACGGTCTGAAGTGTCTTGGGCTGATTCTTGTTCCGGCTCTGGTTGGGTGGCGTCTGCTGTGCCTGGGCGATTCCCGCAGCCGCAACCAAACCCGCCGTCAAGCCGACACGTACCGCCAGCGACAGACGCTTCATCTTGTGCTTCATGGATTTCCCTCAGCGAGTTTGTCCAACAACGCAAGCGCGTTCACTGAGGAGCCCGACCTGCGCCGGGTTGATGCTCTTGAGTGGGCCGCGCGCCATCCCCTGTCGCACAACAAACCACGATTAAACGATACACGTCACGTAAATTTCATGCAATGCAAATGTTTTTGTCAGAGTGCCCTGCATCACCTTTCGATTGGCTGGCTCGTGAGCCAGCCAGGACAAGGGGCATCCGACGGTCGCTTCGGCCCCAGCCCAATGAAACCGGGTTCCTCCCCTCCCTGCGCTTGCGATCGACCGCGTTAACCCCCACCTATGCGGCATCTCCACCGTTGAGGTCGCCATGGAATCCTTCCACGCCACCACCATCCTGTCCGTGCGCAAGGACGGCAAGGTCGTCCTCGGTGGCGATGGCCAGGTCACGCTGGGCACTACCGTGGTCAAGGCCAACGCGCGCAAGATCCGCCGGCTGGGCAAGAACGCCGACGTGCTGGCGGGCTTTGCCGGCGCCACCGCCGACGCATTCACCCTGTTCGAGCTGTTCGAGGACAAGCTCGCCAAGCACAACGGCCAGCTAACCCGCGCCGCGGTCGAAATGGCCAAGGAATGGCGCACGGATCGCCGCCTCGGTCGCCTCGAAGCCATGCTGGCGGTAGCCGACAAGGATGCATCGCTGCTGATTTCGGGCAACGGCGACGTGCTGGAGCCCGAACACGGATTGATCGCGATCGGTTCCGGCGGTCCTTACGCCCAGGCCGCGGCCAAGGCGCTGCTGGACAACTCCGACCTCGATGCGCGCCAGATCGTGGAAAAAGCCCTCGGCATCGCCGGCGACATCTGCATCTACACCAACCAAAACGTGACGATCGAAGAACTGTGACGGGTGATGGTCGGGCAGTGATGGCACCGACCCCGGCTGTTTGCGCAACCCCAGTCGACCTGATCTGCCGATCGGCACCGTCAAAACCAATCCAAACCCCTGGCTTCGCCCATGTCCGAATTGACCCCCCGTGAAATCGTCAACGAACTCGACCGCTTCATCATCGGCCAGCACAATGCCAAGCGCGCCGTAGCCATCGCGCTGCGCGACCGCTGGCGGCGCATGCAACTGGAGCCCTCGTTCCGCAATGAGGTGACGCCCAAGAACATCCTGATGATCGGCCCGACGGGCGTCGGCAAGACCGAAATCGCGCGTCGCCTGGCCACGCTTGCGAAGGCCCCGTTCGTGAAGGTGGAAGCGACCAAGTTCACCGAGGTCGGCTATGTCGGCAAGGATGTCGACTCCATCGTGCGCGACCTTGCCGACGTCGCGTACAAGCTGACCCGGGACCAGGCCAAGGAGCGCGTCAAGAGCCAGGCGGAGGAGCGCGCCGACGAGCGCATCCTCGACGCCTTGCTGCCGCGTCGCGAAGGCAGCGGCTGGGACCAGCCGGACGACCAGCAGCAGATCGATCACGATTCCTCGACCCGCCAGAAACTGCGCAGGCAATTGCATGCGGGCGAACTGGACGAACGCGAGATCGAGCTCGAATTTTCCATGAACGTGGGCGTCGAAATCATGGCGCCGCCGGGCATGGAGGAAATGTCGCAGCAACTGCGTTCGATGTTCCAGAGCATGGGCGGCGGCAAGACGCAAACCCGCAAGCTCAAGATCAAGGCCGCGCGGCCGATGCTGGTCGACGAGGAAGCCGGCAAGCTGCTCAACGACGACGAGCTGCGGGCGCAGGCGGTCGAGAACTGCGAACAGAACGGCATCGTGTTCATCGACGAGATCGACAAGGTCGCGCAGCGAAGCGACTGGGGCGGCGCAGGCGTCTCGCGCGAGGGCGTGCAGCGCGACCTGCTGCCGCTGGTGGAGGGCTCGACCGTTTCGACCAAATACGGGCCGGTCAAGACCGACCACGTCCTGTTCATCGCTTCGGGTGCGTTCTCGATGGCCAAGCCTTCCGACCTGATTCCCGAATTGCAGGGACGCCTGCCGATCCGGGTGGAGCTGTCGGCGCTCTCGGTCGACGACTTCAAGCGCATTCTCAAGGAGCCCCACAATGCGCTGACCAAGCAGTACGCGGCGATGCTGGGTACCGAAAAGGTGACGCTGGAGTTCTCCGATGACGGAATCTCGCGGCTGGCGGAAGTGGCCTTCAAGGTGAACGAGACCACCGAGAACATCGGCGCGCGTAGGCTGCAGACCGTGATGGAGCGGCTGCTGGAGTCGATTTCGTTCGAAGCTGCCGACAAAAGTGGCGAAAAATACGTGATCGACGCCGAATACGTGGACAAAAACCTCAAAGATCTGGCGGCCAACGAAGATCTGTCACGCTACATCCTGTGAGACGGGGCACCGGGCAGCAGTCGCTGGCCGGCCCCGCTAAAATGGCGACATGGGCAAGGTTCTGAAATTCCAAACCGCGAGTCCGCGGCCGAAGCTCCGCGGCGCACTGCAGCGCGGCGAGCTGGTCCGGGTCTGGCGCGGCAACATCGAGGACGGCAGTTTCTGCGGTTACCTCGCCGGCATCGGCAAGGAATGGCTGTTGATGTGGGTGGTCGGCGACCAGATCAGCTTCGACGGCCTGTACGCGATGCGGTTGGCCGACATTACCGAGGTCGAGGCGCCCGACAGCCACCACGCCTTCATCGAAAAGGCATTGGCGGTGCGGGTGATCCATCCGCGCCTGCCGCGCAATTTCCCGCTTGACGACGTCATCCAGGTGGTGCGCGCCACGGCCGAGTACGCAGCGGTCATGTGCGTGCACGTGGATACCGAGGACGAACACGAGGTGTGCTACATCGGTCGTCCGCTCGGCATCGAGGATGACGGGTTCACCCTGCAGGAAATCACCCCGGATGCGGAATGGATGAGCGAACCTTCGTTCTTCGGCTGGGACGAGATTTCCACCATCAGCTTCGACGAGCCCTACGCGCAGGTGCTGCTGGACGTCGCCGGACAACCCCCGCGCATCGATTTCGCAGGATCGGGCCTGGGCAGCGTCAGCTGAGATGGCGTGCTTCTGATCGGGATCCGGCACGCATCGCTAGAATTCTCGGCATGACCACGCCCAGACCCACCGACATTACCCTGCACAAGCAATCCCGCACACTGGAAGTCGTGTTCGATTCCGGCGAACGTTTTGTGCTGCCTGCCGAATACCTGCGCGTGCATTCGCCGTCCGCCGAAGTGCAGGGCCACGGCCCCGGCCAGAAGGTGCTCGTCGCGGGCAAGCACGAAGTCGGGATCACGGAACTCGAACCGGTCGGCAACTACGCCGTATCGCTGCGGTTCACCGACGGCCACGCCACCGGCATCTATTCCTGGACAACCTTGCACGACCTCGGCGTCAACCAGGAACAGAATTGGCGGTCCTACCTGGACGCGCTGGAAAAGAACGGCCTTTCGCGCGACCCGACGTCGCTGTACGGGCATCCGGTGCCGATGCGGGGACCAAAGCCACGATGATGCATTCGATTCATTCCGTGATCCAACCCGGAACGGCGAGCTGATGAAACGCCCATCGGCACGCATCGTTGCGATAAGCAGCATCTCCTTCATCACGGGCTTCGTCATTGCCGCCTTACTGGCGGGATCGCTTGCGTTCTGGCTCGCCCGCACCGCGCTCAACAACCTCCATGCAAGCACCATTGACGAATTGGTGAATACCAATCAGTTGCTTTACACGGCCGATACGCAACCCAACAGGCTGGTATCGGAGGTCATCTCAAACGCGAACCTGCAATCCTTGTCGGCCGCGATGACCTTCAGCGGACTCGAGAAGCGAAACCAGATGGCCGTCCTGAGGCAATTCGCCCAGATGAGTCGCAGTACCACCCTGCAAGCCGATCACAACCCGGTGGGCAGAACGGCATTGCTTGCACGCGCCATGGTGCTGTGCACGCACGAGTCCGCCGATCCCGGTGATATCTCGTTCGGCAAACGTTACAGCAGGGCTTTCATTGCTGTCCCGGGCTGGGTGCTCGACCCCGATGCAAAATCAGGCAAACCGGACACATCATCCATCACTTCCGTGGAACAGACCCCCAAAGTCGTCGCGGCCGAGTCCAGGAAATGGGATGCGCTTCATCGATGGGTGATCACCCACCGCAACTGCCTTACAGGCAAGCCTGCCCTTTCGCCATAACACACGGGCAGCCGCATAAGCGGTACCCGCATACGCCAGCGGCTTGCTGGCGCGCCGGTATCAAGCTTTGCCCTCCAGGCCTGCCTTCGACCGGTATATCTCGCCATCGGGATACTCGCGAATTACCCGCACGTCGTTGTGCACAGCCAAGATGACGGGGCCCTGGCGCCTGCCGGGATGACGACCTGCATTATTCGGCGGCAAACAACGCGTTGAGGTCGTCCTCGTCGAACTTCAGCTTGTCGCGGGTGCCGCCGCCTTCCAGCACTGCTTGCGCAAGCTCGGCCTTGCGCGCCTTCAGGTCCTCGATGCGTTCCTCGACGGTGTCGGCGCAGATGAGGCGGTACACGAACACCGGCTTGTCCTGCCCAATGCGGTGCGCGCGGTCGGCGGCCTGGGTCTCGGCGGCGGGATTCCACCAGGGGTCGTAGTGGATCACGGTGTCGGCAGCGGTGAGGTTCAAGCCCACGCCACCGGCTTTCAGCGACAGCAGGAACAGCGGCACTTCGCCATCCTGGAACTTGCGCACGGGTTCGGCGCGATCGCGGGTATCGCCGGTCAGCGTGACGTACTGCAGGTGCCGCCGATTCAGCTCGCGAGCGATCAGCGCCAGCATCTCGGTGAACTGGCTGAACAAGAGCACGCGCCGGCCTTCGCTCAGGAGATCCGGCAACATGTCCATCAGCAATTCCATCTTGGCCGACTCGCGCACGCCGCGCGCCGACTCCAGTTTCACCAGGCGCGGATCGCAGCAGGTCTGGCGGAGCTTCAGCAGCGCGTCCAGTACGATGATGCCGCTGTGCTCGAGGCCGCGCTGGCGCACGACCTCGCGCACCTCCTCGCCGAGGCTGACGCGCAACGTGTCGTACAACTCACGCTGCTTGCCGGACAGCACGACGCGCCGCGCAATCTCGGTCTTCGCCGGCAACTCCTTGACCACCTGCGCCTTGGTGCGGCGCAGGATGAACGGGGCGATCCGATGGTTCAGGCGCGCCTGGCAGTCGGCATCGGCCTGGCGTTCAATCGGCAAGCGGTAGTGGCGTCGGAACGAACCCTCGTCGCCGAGCAGGCCCGGCACCGCAAGATCGACCTGCGACCACAGTTCGCCCAAGTGGTTTTCCAGCGGTGTGCCGGTCATGCACACGCGCCGCTTCGCGGCGATCGACAGCAGTGCGCGGCGTGCCTGCGTGCGCGGATTCTTGACCTGCTGGGCTTCGTCCAGCACCACCAGCGCGAACGGCTGTTCACGCAGCACCGACAGGTCGCGCGGCAGCAGCGCATAGCTGGTCAGGATCACGTCGTGGCCGGCCAGACGGTCGAAACTCTTGACTCGCTCGGGTCCATGCAGCGTCAGCACCTTCAGCGTGGGCGCGAAGCGTTCGGTCTCGGACTGCCAGTTGGGAATCAGGCTGGTGGGCGCGACGACGAGCGCGGGCTGCGTCAACGCCGAATTCTGCTTCAATGCCAGGATATGCGCGAGCAATTGCACGGTCTTGCCGAGGCCCATGTCGTCGGCCAGCACGCCGCCGAGGCCTGCGTCCGCCAGCGCGTTCAACCAGCGCAGGCCTTCGCGCTGATAGGGACGCAACTCGCCGACCAGTTCGTCAGGCACCGCGTCCGAAGCGTGTTCGGCGGCTTCGCGCAGGCGGGTCGTGAACCCGGTCAGGTCCTTCGGCGCATCCAGCTTGCCGTTCTTCGGCAACGCGCATTCGAATTCCTCGAGCCGGCCCGCCTGCACCCGCGGCAGGCGCAGCTTCTCGCGCGGGTGTGCCAGGTATTCGGCCAAAGGCGCCAGCAACTTGCGCAGGGTCGCCAAGGGCACCGCGACGCGGCGGCGATCGTCCACCGGCGCGTACCACACCGCGTCCCTGGTCTCGTTCTCGGGCGCCGTCAGGGACAAGGTATGTTCGGACAACGCGCGTGCGACCGTCGGTAGCAGGTTGATGCGCTTGCCTTCGACTTCGATGCCCATCTCGAATTCGAACGCCTCGTTGCCCTCGTCGACGTGCGCGACGCCATACCAGCGCGGCGGCCCTTCCAGCACCTCGAACGGGAAGCTGGAGGCGTACTCGACGGCGAATCCTTCCTTCTCCAGCTTCTCGCGCAGTCCCAGCCAGCGGGCGGGCGTGTTGACCTCCAGCGCACCGGCGTAGCCCTTGCCCGGGAACACCCACGCGTCTTCCGGCAGGGCATCGGCCATGTCCCAGGGCAATCCCTCGCAATCGACCGCGGGGGCCAGGCCGAACGATTCCAGCCGCTCCATGGTCGCCAGCTCCTCGGCGCGCTTGCGCACGATCTCGACCAGCTTGCCGTTGCGCACGCGCCGCACGATCGCCTCGCCGCCGCGTCCCGGCAGCCGTTCGCCGCCGTAGTCGAATGCGAGTCGGGCATACGCAAGCGGCGGGGTGCCGGCGCCGATCCTGGCGTGCCGGGTCAACGCCTGGAAGATCATCAGTGGCTTCGGCGCCAGGTCGGAACGTTGCACCGCGTCGAAGGCCTGTGGCATCGGGATGCGTGCCGCCCACGGCGACGCGGCCACGCGCGCCGCCAGGGCCATGGCGTGCTCGGGCGCCAGCGGCGGCGCCTCGATCAGGGCCATCTCGGCGGACTCACCCTCCAGCGGACCCAGCTCTGCGCGCTCGGGATCGAGGTACCAGAGCCCGCCGACGCGGAGCAGGCGCTGGTGTGCCGGCAGCTTGGGTAACAGCCGTTGACGGCCGTCGCGTTCGAGATGCCACTCCCACTCCAGCGGACGCGGGCTGCCGAGCGCCAGCCGCAGGCCGGCGACGCCTCCCAGCAGGCCGGGCGCTGTGGTCAGGATCTCCCGCAACAAGGCATCGCCGAACGGGCCTGCGAGGTGCGCGTAGCTGCGCCCCTTGCGCTGGGTCTGCGGCAGCCCGAGCATGCTGGCCGCGAGCCGGGTCTCGGCTTGCGGCAGCGCGGCCGTCAGCAGTTGCTTCGGATCCAGCGGTACCGCCCGGCCGAGGCGACCCTTGGCGATGGTCTCCAGCAGTACCGGAGCCGCTTCGATCCGCGAAAGTGCCGGTTCGTCCTGAAGCAGTTCCAGCAGAAACCCGAGCGTGCCTGGCCGATTGGCGGAGGCGGCAGCCGCTTGGCCAGCCTCGTCGATCAGGCGCGACCATGCCGCCGGCAACGCAGCGGTGGCCGCTTTTGCCCGCGTTGGGGGATTCGTCGTGTCGCTCTGGCTGTCGCGGTGCTGCATCCGCAATCCATCCGGCACTCAAAAGGCGCAAGCATAACCCAAGTCGCGCGATCGTCCCCGGTCGTTGCTGGATCCGGCCAACCGGCCTCAGCAGGGTCTTCGTCCGGGAGCCCGCAAGGACTCACCTCCGCGTCCCTGCTTTTCACGCAGGCCGCTCCGGACGCGCGACTCGTTCAAGCGAACAGGTTTTCCGGATACTCGGGCTTGCGCTCGCGCGCCAGCAGGGAATGCAACGCATCGGTCGGCGTCATTTCCCCGTGCAGCACG
>JAJXWZ010000016.1 GCA_021781345.1 Pseudomonadota bacterium | reverse complement strand
GAGCGGCGGCGATGCCCGGCCTGCCTTGACACCTGTCTGGCGCGAACCACGTGGCGCCCAGGATTGGGTGCAATCCATGACGCGCTGCGACGACGGCAGCGTGTATGCCAGCGCCGGAGACGATGTCATCGCACTGGATCCGGCCCAAGGCAAGGGACGCGTCCTCGCCGCGACGGGGCAGAAGATCAACGCGCTGGCCTGCACCCGCAGCGGGCATCTGTTGCTTGGCAACGCCACCGGCCTAGCCAACATCGACCGCAAGAGCGGGACCACGAACTCGCTATGGACAACGGCGGATGCGACGGGCGTCGTGTCCGTCGCGGCGGACCACGCCGGCCGTGTCTGGCTCGCGTTGAGCGACCACAGCCTGGTGCGCCTGGATACCGGTGGCGGCACGCTGCACGTCGAACCCGCACCGTTGGGCATCTCCGGGGGATTGCCCGATTCCCCCATCACGACGCTGTTCATCGATCGAACCGGATTGCTCTGGGCCGGCACCCTGACCTCGGGCGTGGCGTGGACCCGCTCGCAAGACGGACCGATCAAGGCTGTCCTGGATCTCAGTGGCGATCCACGCAGTCGCACCTTCGTGGGCGCTTTCCATCCTGCCCCAGCTGGACGATTCTGGGTGGGCATGAATGGTGCCGGGCTGGTTCGGTACAACCCCGTCACCCATCAGGTCACCAGCTACCAGAATGCGCTTGAGGCCGCGATTACAGGGCACAGGTCGCAGACTGATAAACGAACTCCCGTGGAAGCCCAACGCGGCCTGCCTCGGTGGATGGCATCGAACCTTGCAACTGGCATCCATGTCTTCGGCATTGCTGCGGATGCCGACGGCAATCTGCTGCTGCCGTCCAATCACGGCCTGTTGCTGTTCAACCCCTCAACCGGGACGGCCGCCTACGCGCATCTCGACGGGTATCCCGTCACGATGCCGGTTCGGGCGATCTTCCGGGCGCGCGATGGTGACCTGTGGCTTGCCCCATCCGGTGCCGGGCTCACCCACTACCGTGATGGCCATGCCGTACAGCATTTCGCTGTTGCCCAGGGCCTGGCCAACAACACCGTTGTCGCCATCGCGCAGGATCATGATGGCGACATCTGGGCGGGTACCCCGGACGGCGTCTCGAGAATCGATCCGGCCACCGGGAAGGTTCGCACGTTCCGGGAAATTCCCGGGGACAGGAATTCGCTGGCGGGAAGCACCGTAGCCAGCTTGCTCGTCGATCGGAAGGGACGGGTGTGGATCGGTACGCTTTCCGGCATCAATCGACTCGAGAAGCTCGATTCGACCGGTGCGAAATTCCGCCGCTACGGCCTCGATGCCGGGCTGCCCGATCGCACCATCGACTGCATGCTCGAAGACAATCAGGGGCAGGTCTGGTTCAGCACTAATGTCGGCCTGGGTCGTCTCGATCCCGGCACCGGGTCGATTCGCAGCTTCGGCCTGGCCGACGGAATCCAGGGCAACGAATACAATTCCGGCGCTTGCATGCGGACGGCGCAAGGTACCCTGCTGTTCGGCGGCCACGGTTTCGACATCATCGACCCTGCGCAGTTGCGATCGGCCAGCCAAAGCGCACCGGTGGTGTTCACGGAGCTGTCCACCAACCGGGGACCGATCCGTCTCACCCCGTCACCGTCGTCGCCGCTGTCCCTGGATTCCGCCGACCGCAGCCTGACGGTCGGTTTCAGCACCCTCGATTACGCGGCATCCACCCGTAATCGTTATCGCTACCGATTGCTGGGATCCAGGCACCCGGGGTGGTTCGGCCCCACGTTCCAGCACGTCGTTTCCTTCACCGATCTCGCCCCTGGTGATTACCGGCTGGAAGTGCAGTCGGTCCTGCGCAACGACGCCCCTGGCAATACCGCAAGCTTGGCGTTCCACATCCCGGCGGTGTGGTGGTGGAGCCTGGCGATGCGCGTGGTGTATGCGTCCGCCCTGGTGCTGCTGGTCCTGATCGCGCTGCTCGGCTGGCGCAGCCATTACCAGGAACAGGCCCGCCATCGGCGTCAGCTGCGCTTGCGCGAAAACCGGTTGCGTCAGGCGCTGTGGGGCTCGGGTGACGAGTTCTGGGACTGGAACCTCGAGCACGGCACGATCCTGCGCCTGGGTCCCGAAGGCACGCCCGGCGGCCACCACGAGGAATCCATCGACGCCGACGAATGGCGGGCCACGATGGTGCACCCCGACGATCTCGCCAACCTCAACCATGCCTTGGCCGAACACATCGCAGGGCACACCGAGCACTTCGAGGTCGAACACCGCGTGCGCGGGCGCGACGATGAATGGACCTGGGTAATTTCGCGCGGCCGCATCGTCGAACGCGACGCCAGTGGCAAGCCGCTGCGCATCTGCGGCACCGAGCGCGACATCAGCGTCTTGCGCGCCGCCGACCGCGACCGCCGCATCGCCACCGAGGTGATCCGC
Source organism: Pseudomonadota bacterium (assembly GCA_021781345.1). Classification (GTDB taxonomy): domain Bacteria; phylum Pseudomonadota; class Gammaproteobacteria; order Xanthomonadales; family Rhodanobacteraceae; genus 66-474. Next base: position 5,160 of record JAJXWZ010000016.1, on the reverse strand, counting down.
AACATGAGCGAGGCGGTCACGGTCACCGACCTCGATTTCCGCTTCGTTTCGGTCAATACCGCCTTCACCCGCATGACCGGCTACGCCGAGCATGAAGTCATCGGGCGCGATGCCTCGATCCTGAACGGCAGCCGCCATGCGCCGGACAGCTACAGCCAGCTGCGCCAGACCCTCGCCGAGACGGGCCATTGGCGCGGCGAGCTGTGGCAACGCCGCAAGGACGGCGAGGAATTCCTGTCCTGGGTCGAACTTAACGAAGTTTGCGACGCGTCGGGGCAGCGCACGCACATGATCGGCGTGCTCACCGACATCACCGACCGCAAGCGTGCCGAGCAGGAGCTGCGTTATCTTGCCAATTACGACACCCTGACCGGCTTGCCCAATCGCGCGTTGCTCGGCGAAAGGCTGGGCGCGGCCGTCATCAGCGCGCGCCGCAGCGGCCAGAAGGTCGGCCTGCTGTTCCTCGACCTGGACCGCTTCAAGCACATCAACGATTCGCTCGGCCACACCACCGGCGACCGCACGCTCAAGGCGGCCGGCGCGCGCCTGCGCCAGTGCGTGCGCGAAACCGACGTCGTCGCGCGCCTGGGCGGCGACGAATTCACGGTGGTGCTCGAGAACCTCGCCGATACGCGTGGCGCCGAGGAAATGGCGCAGCGACTGATCCAGGCTTTCGCGCGGCCGTTGCCCATCACCAGCACCCAGGAGGCCGTGATTTCGCCGTCGATCGGCATCGCCCTGTATCCCGATCACGGCCAGACCCCGGCCGACCTGTTGAAATGTGCCGACACTGCCATGTACCAGGCCAAGGACCGCGGCCGCAACACCTGGGCGGTGTACCACGCGGGAATGGACGCGCGCGCACGCGACCACGCGACGCTGGTCACGGCCCTGCGCCGGGCTCTGGAACGCAAGGAATTCAGCCTCGTCTACCAGCCCAAGCTGGCGATCCGGGGCGACGCCGCAGGCATCACCGGAATGGAAGCCCTGCTGCGCTGGCACAGCCGCGAACTTGGCGAGATACCGCCCAGTGTGTTCATACCGCTGGCGGAGGAGACTGGCCAGATCCACGACATCAGCGCCTACGTCTTCTCTACGGCCTGCGCCGATCTGCGTCGTTTCAGGGAAGGCGGCCACCGCCACTTGACCATGGCCATCAACCTGTCCGCGGCCCAGCTGAACCGGCCCGATCTGACACTGCACATCTGCGACATGCTGGCCGAGCACGACGTGGCACCGAACCAGGTGGAACTGGAGTTGACCGAAAGCATGGTCATGGCCAACGCCGAACAATCAGTGCGCCTACTGGGCGAGTTGAAGTCGATCGGAGCGCGACTCGCCATCGACGATTTTGGCACCGGCTATTCCTCACTCGCCTACCTCAAGCGGCTGCCCATCGACACCCTCAAGATCGACCAGGAATTCGTTGGTGACATAACCACCGATCCGGACGATGCCGCGATCACCTCCACGATCATCACCATGGCCCACTCGCTGCAACTCAAAGTGGTCGCCGAGGGCGTCGAGACCGCCGAGCAGCTCGACTTCCTGCGCGCTCAGCATTGCGACGAAATTCAGGGATTCTGGTTCTCGCGCCCCCTGACCGCCGATGCCTGCCTGGAATTCCTCGACCGCCGGGCCACGACCAGTGTCGATCTGGCCTGAGGGGGCATGCCACGCGCTTGCTTTTGCCTTATAGTCGGCAGCCATGGACACCCAGACCCGACATTTCGAAGAAGAACTTGCCGCCTTGTCGCGGACACTCGATACCGCGCTGGAACGGATGCGCAGGCTGGCCGAGGAAAACGCGAGCCTGCGCCGCGGGCGCGACCAGATGGCCGGCGAACGCGCTGCCCTGATGGCACGCAACGAACAGGCCCGTACCCGCGTCGAAGCCATGATCGAGCGCCTGAAATCGCTCGAAGCAGCAGGTTGAGGCCGGACATGGCCGACCCGTCCGTCACCGTGACCGTCAAGCTGCTTGACCGCGAGTTCCTGGTCGGCTGCAAACCCGACGAACGCGAAGGGCTGCTGGCTTCGGTCGAGCACCTGAACCAGAAGATGCGCGAAATCCGACACGCTTCCCGCAGCCCCGGTTACGATCGGATCGCGGTACTCGCGGCACTCGACATCACGCATGAATTGCTGATACTGCGGCGCAGCGAGACCGCCCTTGCCGACAGCGCAACCGAGCATATCGCGTTGCTGCGGCGCAAGCTTGAAGCTGCTCTAGAAACGCCCCTAGAATAGTCACTGCTGGCGTCCCCTGTGGTGAACGGCAGCGCGCCCCCAGCATTGTGCCTTGTTCCTAATGTACGGCCTGGGGCCGGCGGTTACCGGGTCCTTGTGCATGTCCGCCACGAGCGGAAAGCCTGAAAATCCGGCCAGCCTGCCCACTTGATCTTCTCGGATCAGGGTCGCTCGGCGCGCATCGTCACTGCGGAGGACGCCACTTTGTTTTCCGCGATCAGCCGTGATTGCGACGTTGTTTTTGCGATCATCCAGATCGCCGCGTCGTGTGGCGTCCGGATGCCTGCCGGCTTTCCCCGCCTGATGCTCCAGAACGCCCATCAAAGCCGTCATCCATGGCCAACCGATCCGTGGCTGTTCCGACGACATCCGCTCGAAATGAGACCTCGGCAGCCGCTTTGCCTGGAACTCTGCAAACGAGCAGTACCGGCAAAGCAAAGCCTGAGCCAAGCGTCAGCCTGCGAATGGCGGGGGTCGCATGAATGACAGTCGCGCGGTTTTGCGCGCGCGGATGCAGGCACGCCGCGATGGTCTGGACGCCAGGCAACGCATCGCTGCAGCGGCCGGCGTTTTCAAGAGCCTGCAACAGTTGCCGGAATTCCTGACCGATTCGAACGTCGCCGGCTACTGGGCCATGCGCGGCGAGTTGCCGTTGAACCTCGCGGTTGCCTCGTTGCGGCGAAATGGGCAGCACTACTTCCTGCCGGTCCTTGGCGACGGCAAACACTTGCGCTTCGCCGAATACCCCGAGGGTGCCGGGTTGCGCAGCAATCGTTTCGGCATCCCTGAACCCGACACGGACGCCAGGTCTCGGCACGGCGCTGGCGACATGGATGTGATCCTGTTGCCGCTGCTCGCATTTGATCGCCGCGGCCACCGACTCGGCACCGGTGGCGGCTGGTACGACCGCAGCCTTGCATTTCTGCAGGATACCCGGCGGCCGTCGCGTCCATTGCTGGTCGGTGTCGGCTACGCTTTCCAGGAAGCGGATACGATCCCCGCACAACACTGGGACATCGACCTGGACTACGTTGCTACCGACTCGGAGCTGATCGCCTGCCACCCGACGGAGTCCAATGAATGAGGTTGCCTGCATGCACCGCTGGTTGATGAAAACCGAGCCCGGTACCTTTTCGATCGATGACCTCCGCGCTCGCAAGACCGAGCCTTGGGATGGGGTACGCAATTACCGGGCACGCAACTTCATCCGCGCAATGCAGCGTGGAGACGATGTCCTGATCTACCATTCGGCGTGTCCTCGCCCTGGAGTCGCGGGCATCGCCATAATCGCGAGCCGGCCGAAGCCTGATCCAACCCAGTTCGAACCCGACAGCGATCACTTCGACCCCGCCAGCAAACGCGACGATCCGCGATGGACACTGGTGGACGTGCGGTTCGTGCGCAAGTTGCAACGCGTGATCACGCTGGACGAAATCAAGGCCTTGCGCGGCCTCGGCGATTTCGCGCTGACCCGGCGTGGCAATCGCCTCTCGGTCATGCCGGTCAGCGACCGGCAATGGCAGGCGATCCTCGCACTCGAATGAAGGCCTGAATACAGGGGAACCACATGGACATCGAGGCACAAAAACGCGCGGCCGGAGAGGCCGCGATCGAATTCGTCGAAGACCATGCAGTCATCGGCGTCGGCACCGGTACGACGGTGAAGTATTTCATCGATGCGCTGGCGATCATGAAGCATCGCATCGACGGTGCCGTATCGAGCTCCGAGCAATCCAGTCGCCTGTTGCGCGCGCAAGGGATCCAGGTGCTCGACCTGAACGCGGTAGGCACGATCGGGGTCTACGTGGACGGTGCCGACGAGTGCGATCGGGGCAGGCACCTGATCAAGGGCGGCGGCGGCGCGTTGACGCGTGAAAAGATCATCGCCGCCGTGGCGAAGAAGTTCGTCTGCATCGTCGATGCGCACAAATGCGTCGAAGTGCTGGGTCGGTTCCCGTTGCCCGTGGAGGTGATCCCGATGGCCCGCAGTTACGTCGCCCGAGAAATCGAACGCCGTGGCGGAACGCCGGTCTGGCGCGCGGACTGCGTCACCGACAACGGCAACTGGATACTCGACGTGCACGGATTGTCCATCACCGATCCCGAACATCTGGAGTCGGAATGGAACCAGATCACCGGCGTCGTTACCGTAGGACTCTTCGCGCACCGGCCTGCGGACGTGGTGCTGGTCGGCGACGGCAGGCGCTTCTAACGTGATCGTGTCGATGGCCAAGCGAAGGACATCGGCCAAGCGGATCGGGGCGCCGGCAACAGGCCTGCCTGCGGGTGGAAGGCCATCCTTGGCCTTGGCATTCCGAAACAGTCCGGATTCGGATCAAGCTTGAGTTAAGGGATGTCCGGGTGCGTCAGGCCGCCTTGGACAGCGCCGCCAGTGCCGACCGCATCCCGGCCACCAGTTGGTCGCATGCGGATGCTCCGATCGCCTCACGGAGATCGTTCAACACCCGGGTGCCCGAGTCGTTGGCGGCACCCAGTGCATCGCGACCGGATTGCGTGATGCTCCAGGTGTCACCTTCGCGGGCAACCATGCCCTTTTCCTGCATGACGTCCAGGTTAGTGCGCACGTCATTTGAACTCACACGCAACTGCTCCGATAGCGCGGCCGCACTCATTGGACCCGCAAACACCAAGCGTTTGGCCAGCAAATACATGTAATAACTACCCAAGCCGCTTGCCTGTATGCCCTGCTCCACGTGCTGCAACAAGACTCCGCGAAAAGCGGCCGTCATCGCCACAAGGTCATGTTGCGGGGTGCGGGGTGCCTCCATCGAGACGTTCATGATCGATACTCCGGTTTCTGTGTGGGGGATGTCGCTGATCAGCGACTCCCGCACCATACGGCGAAGCCGCGCACCGGATTCTTGACGCCGTTCTCATTTTCGATGTGGT
>JAJXWZ010000032.1 GCA_021781345.1 Pseudomonadota bacterium | reverse complement strand
AAGCGTGTCCGGGATGCCTCGCTTGCAGTCGCCGCAATCCTTGGTGGCTCGCCAGCACCAGGCTGGCCAGCTTCCCGGCCGTGATGCCGGCATCGACGGCATGCCGCTGCAGGTAGTCGACGACGTACCCCGACGCCTGCCCGCCACCGGGCAGGCCGCCCAATCCGTCGGCGACGGCGGCGAACAACGCGTCGCCCGCAAGCCACGTCGCCCAGCAATCCTGGTTCGAGTCGCGCGGGCCGATTTCCGAGAACGCTGACGCGGATGTCGCCACCGGACTCCCTCCGCCATCGCGCGGTGACCGCCCGCAAGCAGGGTCGGCCCACTGGATGGGCGTGTCGAATACCCACCGACACGATCATACCGGCATCGAAGGCAGCCAACCGAAACCACTTGCGTCGTTGCGGTCTGACCGCCACGACCGGCGGCACCGTCGTTGATTCGCGCAGGCGGATGCGCGAGCCGCCGACCACCCGGATCCAACGCGCGCGGCTGCCACCGGTTCCGGAGTCACCCCGGTGCATGCCAGAATGGGAAACGATGCACGCACCAGTGACCCCGATGAAAGCCTTGCGGCGACTGCCATGGGGCCTCGCGATCCTCGCCCTCGTGGCCTGCGCACCGGCGCTGGCCGATCCCGCATTGTGGGTGGCGAAAAGTGCTACCGCGACGGTGTACCTGTTCGGCACCGTGCACGTGCTGCCCGACGGCGCGCATTGGCACGATCCGGTGCTCGACAAGGCGCTGGCGGCGAGCGGCACGCTGTACGTGGAAGAAGACGACGACAATCCCGTCACCATGCAGATGCTGGTCCTGAAATACGGCATGGACCTTCAGCACCCGCTTTCCGCCGGGTTGGACGCCGCCGACCGCAAGCGCCTCGCGGCCGCCGCCGGCGCCATTGGCGTGACCGGCGGCTCGACGACCTTGAACGCCATGAAACCGTGGCTTGCCGCGCTGACCCTGTCGGTCGCGCCCATCGTCAAGGCCGGTTACGACCCGAAATCCGGCGCCGACAAGCAGCTGGAAGCCGAATTCAAGGCAGCCGGCAAGCCCGTCGATGCCTTCGAGACGGCCGAGAGCCAGATCCGCCTGTTCGCCGGCATGTCGCACGCACTGCAGCTCGACCTGCTGCACGACGCGCTCGACGATTACGCCAGGGGCCCGGCCGAGATCAAGGCATTGATCCACGCCTGGTTGTCCGGCGACGTGGACGCCATCGACCGCAACGTCGACGACGGCATGCGCAGGCATTACCCGGATCTCTACCGGGTACTGCTGGTCGATCGCAACCGCCATTTCGCTCGACGGATCGCGGAGATCCTGAAGCAGCGTGGCACCGTCTTCGTGGCGGTCGGCGCCGGACACCTCGCCGGACCCGATGGCGTGCAGGCGCAACTGGCGAAGCTCGGCATCAGGACCGAACGCGTGCATTGAGACGCGAGCGCCGCGACAATTTCGCCAAACGACAACCGGACCTACTCGCGCCGTCCACGGCGCTCGCCTTGCAGGCCGCCTTCGGCGTCCCGCCCCAACATCCTGTTTATGCAGTCCGGCCTGCGCCGGAATGACGGACGACCATGACTCCAGTTGCAACCAACTTCGAACAGATCCCGCTGCGCGAGTACGCCGAGCGCGCCTACCTCGACTACTCGATGTACGTGGTGCTGGACCGCGCCCTGCCCTTCATCGGTGACGGTCTCAAGCCCGTGCAACGGCGCATCGTCTATGCAATGAGCGAACTCGGGCTTGCCGCCACCGCCAAGCCCAAGAAATCCGCGCGCACCGTCGGCGACGTGATTGGCAAGTTCCATCCGCATGGCGACAGCTCGGTATACGAGGCCATGGTGCTGATGGCGCAGCCGTTCTCGTACCGCTATCCGCTGATCGACGGACAAGGCAACTTCGGTTCGTCGGACGATCCCAAGTCGTTCGCGGCCATGCGCTACACCGAATCGCGCCTGACCCCGATCGCCGAGCTGCTGCTGGGCGAACTCGGCATGGGCACGGTGGAATGGACGCCCAACTTCGACGGCACGCTCAAGGAGCCGTCGTGGCTGCCGGCGCGGATGCCGCACGTGCTCCTGAATGGCTCCACCGGCATTGCGGTCGGCATGGCGACCGACATACCGCCGCACAACCTGCGCGAGGTCGCTTCGGCTTGCATCCACCTGCTGGACGAGCCTTCCGCCAGCATCGCCGACCTTTGCGAACACGTACGCGGCCCCGATTTCCCGACCGCTGCCGAAATCATCACCCCGCGCAACGAACTCGCGGCGATGTACGCGACCGGCAACGGTTCGGTGCGCTGCCGCGCGGTGTACGTGGAGGAACGCGGCAACATCGTGCTGACCGCGCTGCCGCACCAAGTGTCGCCGGCCCGGGTGATCGAGCAGATTGCCGCGCAGATGCGCGCCAAGAAACTGCCGATGCTGGAGGACCTGCGCGACGAATCCGACCACGAGAATCCGGTCCGGCTGGTGCTGATCCCGCGCTCGAACCGCGTCGACACCGACGCGATGATGCAGCACCTGTTCGCGACCACCGACCTCGAGAAGAGCTTCCGCGTCAACCTCAACATGATCGGGTTGGATGGCCGGCCTCAGGTCAAGACGCTCAAGCAGGTCCTCGAGGAATGGCTGCGCTTCCGTGCCGACACGGTGACGCGCCGTCTGCAGCATCGCCTGGAGAAGGTCGAACGCCGCCTGCACCTGCTGGAGGGCCTGCGCATCGCGTTCCTCAACCTCGACGAGGTGATCCGCATCGTCCGCCACGAGGACGAACCGAAGCCCGCGCTGATCAAGCGATTCAAGCTCTCGGAAGAGCAAGCCGACTACATCCTCGAGACCAAACTGCGGCAGCTCGCGCGGCTCGAGGAAATGAAGCTCGACGCCGAACGCGACGCCCTGGAAGAGGAGCGCGCGAAGATCGAAGTGACGCTAGGATCCAAGGCACGGCTGAAGACGCTGATCAAGCAGGAACTCAAGGCCGACGCCGACAAATACGGCGACGCGCGCCGCTCGCCGCTGGTCGAGCGTGCGGCCGCACAGGCGCTCGACGAAAGCGAGTTGGTGGTGTCCGAACCCGTGACCATCGTGCTGAGCGCGAAGGGTTGGGCGCGCGCGGCCAAGGGCCATGATGTCGACGCGACGACGTTGTCCTATCGCGAGGGCGACCAGTACCTCGCGTGCGCGCGGGGCAAGAGCGCGCAGCAGGTGGTATTCCTCGATTCCACCGGCCGCAGCTATTCGACACCCGCGCACACCCTGCCTTCGGCGCGCGGCAACGGCGAGCCTCTGACCGGCCGCTTCACGCCGCCCGCCGGCGCGCGATTCGACGCGGTCGCGATCGGCGACAACGCGACCCGGCTGATCCTGGCGACAGACGCCGGCTACGGATTCCTCACCCGGTTCGAAGCGCTGCTCGCGAACAAGAAGGCCGGCAAGCAAGTCGTCAACATCGACGATGCCGCGCGCGTGCTCGCGCCGGCTTGCGTCAACGACCCGGCGCGCGACCGCATCGTCGCGGTGACCACCGAAGGACACCTGTTGATGTTCTCGGTGGCGGACCTGCCGGAGCTCGACCGTGGGCGCGGCAACAAGTTGATCGAGATTCCCAAGGCCAAACTGAAGTCCGGCGAGGAGCGCCTGGTCGGCATTGCGGTCGTCGCGGAAGGCACGGGCGAGGTCACGCTGCACGCAGGCGCGCGCAAGCTCACCTTGAAATGGGCCGACCTCGTCGAGTACGGCGGCAACCGCGCGCAACGCGGCGGCCTGCTGCCGCGAGGATTGCGACGGGTAGACAGCATCGAGACCACCGCTTGAAGTGGGCCTGTACGAGCCGCCGTCGGCGGTGCAAAATCATTCGAGGCACGGCGTAACCAAGATGCACGGCGAATACAAGATGCCCGGCGGCAAACTGATAGTGGCCGACCTGGACGTGCGCAACGGCAACCTGACGGGCGTGCGCATCAGCGGCGATTTCTTTCTTGAACCGGATTCCGCGCTGACGATGATCGATGTCGCGCTCGAAGGCCTGCCCGCCGCCGCCGGCAGCAAGCACCACGCGGCCGTGATCGCGGCCGCCCTGGGACGGCACGTGCGCATGTTCGGCGTGTCGCCCGAAGCTATCGCGGTCGCGGTCCAGCGCGCGCTGGAGACTCGACCGTGAACCGCAGCGACTGGCGCGACTACCCCTGGCGACTGGTCCACGCCGCGCCGCAACCGCCGGCGTTGCACATGGCGCTGGACGAAGTGCTGACCGAAGAGGTCGCCGCGCGACGGCGGCCGCCGACCCTGCGCGTGTGGGAATGGTCCTCGCCATGCGTGGTGATCGGACGCTTCCAGTCGCTGCGCAACGAGGTGGACGCGGATGCGGCGCGCCGGCACGGCATCGAGGTGGTGCGCCGCATCAGCGGCGGCGGCGCGATGTTCGTCGAGCCCGGCAACACCATCACCTATTCGCTTTACGCGCCGGAAACGCTGGTCTCCGGCATGGGCTTCCAGGAAGCCTACGAGTTCATGGATGCGTGGGTGATCCACGCACTTCATGGACTCGGCATCGACGCCTGGTACCAGCCGCTCAACGACATCGCCTCCCCGGCGGGCAAGATAGCCGGTGCCGCGCAGACTCGCCGCAGCGGTGCGGTGCTCCACCATGTCACGATGGCCTACGACATCGATGCCGGGAAAATGCTGGAGGTGCTGCGCATCGGGCGCGAAAAGCTGTCCGACAAGGCCACCGCAAGCGCCGCCAAGCGCGTGGATCCCTTGCGCAGCCAGACCGGCCTTGCGCGCGCCGACATCATCGAACGGATGATCGCGACCTTCCGCGACCTGCATGGATTGGCCACGGGCAAGCTGGAGCCCCGCGAACTCGAACTGGCCGCGAACCTCGCCGCCTCCAAGTTCTCGCGGACGGCCTGGACCAGCATCGTGCCATGATGCCTGCAACCGACCCCCGTGGCTGCTTCGCGAAAACCCGGCCGGCGCATCGTCCCGTATCGTGAAGGACCGCAACGGGACTTTCGCGACAGCCACGTCATCGCGGTTGGAGACAGTACGCGCAAGCAGCACAACGACGCGAACGCCCGAGGAGCTTCCATGCGCTGGATCCGACGTACCGCCTTTGCCCTGATCGTGATCGTGGTGGTCGCCTTGGCGATCGGCTGGCGCCTGCTCGCGGGCAGCCGTCCGCAGGCGAACGGCAGCGTGCGCATCGCGGGCCTGTCGGCTCCGGTCACGATCGTCCGCGATGCCGGCGGCGTGCCCACGATCACGGCGCGGAGCCGCCACGATATCGCCTTCGCGCTCGGTTACGTGCACGGGCAGGAACGCTTCTTCCAGATGGACCTGCAGCGCCGTTCGGCCGCCGGCGAACTGGCGGCATTGGTAGGCCCCAAGGCGCTTGCGGTCGACGAAGACCACCGCATGCACCGTTTCCGCGCATTGGCCATACGCGTGCTCGCGGCGTTGCCGCCGCGCCAGCGCGCGCTTCTGGATGCCTACACTGCAGGTGTCAACGCGGGGCTCGCGCACCTCGCGGTGCGCCCGTGGGAGTACCTGCTGCTGGGCGTCAAGCCGAAGCCGTGGACGGACGCCGACACCATCCTCACGATCGATGCGATGTTCCTCGACCTCAACGAGGACGGCACCGATGCGCGCGAATTGAACATCGCGCGCCTGCGGGCGGTGTTGCCGGGACCCTTGGCCGATTTCCTGCTGGCACCCTCGCCGCGCTGGCAAGCGCCGATGCAGGGCGGCGCGACCGCCCCGGCGCCGATGCCGGCCGCGTCCACCTTCGACCTGCGTGCGACGGGATTGTCGAACGTCGCGCTGGCCTCCGGGCTGCGTGCGGTTGCGCGTTCCGACAACGCGAACACCGGCATCGGCAGCAACGGATTCGCGGTGGGCGGCGCACTCACCGGAGGCGCCGCGTTGCTGTCCAACGATCCGCACCTGCACCTGCGCGTCCCCAACATCTGGTATCGCGCGCGATTGCGCTTTCCCGACCCTTCCAACCCGGGGCGCCTGCTCGATCTCAACGGCGTCACCCTGCCGGGTGCGCCGGCGCTGGTGATCGGCAGCAACGGGCACATCGCTTGGGGCTTCACCAACAGCACCGGCGACTGGATGGACTGGGTGCGGGTGATCCGCAATCCCAAAGATCCCTCGCAATACAAGACACCGCGCGGCTGGGCCACGATAACCAGGCATGACGAGACCATCCATGTAAAAGGCGCGCCCGACAAGCATCTCGTCGTCGAGGACACCATCTGGGGCCCGATCGTGGCCAAGGCGCCCGACGGCACGTCGCTGGCACTGGCGTGGACGGCGCAGGATCCGCGCGCGGTCAACCTGAATCTGCTGAAGCTGGAAACCGCGACCAGCGTGGACCAGGCGCTGGCGATCGCCCCCGGACTCGGCATCCCGCCGCAGAACCTCGTCGTCGCCGACGCGCACGGCAACATCGGTTGGAGCATCGCCGGCAGCGTGCTCCCGATCCGCGTCGGATTCGATCCTTCCGTGCCGGCCGACTGGTCGCAACCGGGCACGGGCTGGATCGGCAACGCCGCGCCGGCGCAGGATCCGCGCATCGAGGATCCTGCCAACTCGCGCATCTGGACCGCCAACCAGCGCATCGTGTCCGGCAATGCACTGGCCCTGATCGGCGATGGCGGCTACGACCAGGGCGCGCGGGCCCAGCAGATTCGCGACGACCTGGATGCCCGTAACCATTTCGTTCCGCAAGACACGCTCGCAATCCAGCTCGACGACCGGGCGCTGTTCCTCGCCCGCTGGCAGATACTGCTGATGTCCGTGCTCGATGCTGCACACGATCCGAAACTGGCTGCACTGAAGCCGTTGGTGCAAGACTGGCAAGCTCGTGCCGCCGTCGACAGCGTCGGGTATCGCATCGTGCGCATGTTCCACGACAAGGTCCGCGAAAACGTGCTGGCGCCGTTCAGCGCGCGCGCGGCCGCAAAATGGAAGGACTTCCGTTGGCCGACGCCGGAGGTCGGCGAGTACGCGGTATGGACGCTGGTCACGCACAGGCCCGCTTGGCTGCTCGATCCGAAATACAAGAACTGGAACGCGCTGCTCACCGATTCCGCGCGACAGGTGGCGGACGCGCTGGCGGCCGGGCCCGGTCCGCTGCGGGTCAAGACCTGGGGCCGTTACAACACCGCGAAAATCGACAACCCTTTGTCGGTCGCGTTGCCCGCGTGGCTGGCGCGCTTCTTCGACATGCCGAACGACGAACTGGCCGGTGACAACGACATGCCTCGGGTGCTGCATCCCGCGTTCGGCGCGTCCATGCGCATGGACGTGCAACCGGGCGACGAGGCGCACGGCATCCTCGAGATGCCGGCTGGACAATCCGACAACCCGCTGTCGCCGTGGTTCGGCAAGGGGGATCGGTCGTGGGTACGCGGCCAACCGAGTCCGCTTCTGCCGGGTCCCGCCATGTACCACTTGACGCTCAAGCCCGCCCGTTGAGGGGATCGCCGCGTCCGTGCCAACGGCCATTGGATCGTCGCGCTTGCAACGATGCTGGCAATCCGGCGACCATCCCCCCCATGAGATTGCCGCACACGCTTCGCGCA
>JAJXWZ010000045.1 GCA_021781345.1 Pseudomonadota bacterium | reverse complement strand
ATCTTCTGCCCCGTCGCGGCGAGGACGCGTCCCTTGCCTTGGGCCGGATCCAGTGCGATGACATCGTCTCCGGCGCTGGCATACACGCTGCCGTCGTCGCAGCGCGTCATGGATTGCACCCAATCCCGGGCGCCACGTGGTTCGCGCCAGACAGGTGTCAAGGCAGGCCGGGCATCGCCGCCGCTCAACCGGTCCACTCCCTGCGGGCTGCCTACCAGAACGTCTCCGTCTGGCAGGTTCAGCAGGCTCGTGACGGGCGTGCCCTTGCGCTGCACGGCCGATGGCAGCTTCAAGGTCCGGTTGTCGGCCGGGTCGAACAGGATGAGGCCATCCGTCGTCGAGCCGACCCAGAGTGAGCCGTTGGCTGCATTCGCCAGCGAGGTCACCAAATAGTCGTCGGGCAAGCTGTCGGCACGATCCGGATCGTGCACGTAGCGGACCAGCTTGTAGCCGTCGTAGCGGAACAGCCCCCCTTGCGTGGCAAACCACATGAACCCCGTTCGGTCCTGGAAAATGAGGGAGACGGAGTTCTGCGTGAGGCCGTTGCGGTCATCCAGACGCTGGAAATGGAAATTGCGCTGGTAGGCCTGCCACGTCCGGGGCGAGGCCGGGGCGGTCGACGCATCGGCGCGGGCATGGACTGCCTGCGCGGTCGCCAGCCAGCAACACGCTGCCACGATGACCCGCGCCATGCGCGGACGCCAGGATCGCTCGATGGTCACGGGGGACCCCGTGTAACAGGACTCATGGCAGGTAGACGTGGCCCCTGAGAGTGCGTGGCCGACCTCGTCCGGCCTCCAGGGATGGTCGGAAACGCCGGATTCTGCGCCAAGTTTACTCAAACCGCCGTTCTGCGTCGTGGGGGTAGAGTCTGCACGGGCATGGATGCCATAGAATCACTGAACATCCGGTAGCGCGAGCGCGAAGAACCCTGTATCACCCTGACATGACGACGGATGGTTTCGCGAAATGGAGCGAATCGCTCCGACGCACCGGGCTCGGTGTCTCACCGGCCGAATTGCACGGTTCGATCACCGGACTATTGTGTGCAGGCTGGCGTGGGCATTCGCGGGGGCTGTTGGCGTCCCTGGCACTGGAAGCCGATCCCGCCGTGGACGCGTCCGCGGGTGAACTCGAAGCGCTGCTGGGCATCGCCATGGCCGACATCTCGGCCTGCTTCGGCGCAGGCAAACCGGTCGACGTGCTGTTGCCCGATGCGGCGCTCGCGTTGCGCGCGAATGCGGTCGTGGAGTGGTGTCGTGGCTTTCTGGGCGGGTTGGGCCTGAGCGGGGTGCAGGTCGTGCCCGGCCACGCGCGGGCAGCCAGCGAATGGCTGGACGATTTCGGTCGGATCGCGGCCACGCCCCTCGTGTGTGGCGAGGATGATGGCAAGGCGCTCGACGAGCTGCTGGATCTCGTCCGCGACGGCGTCGCGGGCTTGCACGCGGCGTTCGCGTCGGGGGCGCGGTCGTGATTTCTTCCACCGAGTTCTCCCGCCGGCGCAGGGAATTGATGCACATGGCCGGCGATGGCGCTGCCTTGGTGGTGGCGGCCGCCCCGCGGCGCATGCGCAACGCCGACGCGGCCTGGCCATACCGCCAGGATTCCGACTTCCACTACCTCACGGGCTTCCCCGAGCCGGACGCGGTGCTGGCGCTGCTGCCCGGCCGTGCCAATGGCGAGGTCGTGTTGTTCTGCCGAGAACGCGATCCCGAACGCGAGCGCCTCGACGGCGCGCGCGTCGGTCCCGAGGATGCCGTCGCCCGCTACGGCGTCGACGACGCGTTTCCCGTCGAGGACATCGACGATATCCTGCCCGGGATGCTGGAGGGGCGCGCGCGCCTGTATTGCCATTTCGGGCGCGAAAACGAGTTCGACGCGCACTTGTTGCGCTGGCTGCGACGCCTGCGCAGCAGCCGGGGCGGCGCGGTGGTGCCGCGGGAGTTCATCGCGCTGGGCCACCTGCTGCACGAACTGCGCCTGTACAAGTCACCGGCCGAACTGGCATTGATGCGGCGGGCCGCACGGATCGCGGCGGCCGCCCAGCGCGCCGCATTGCTGGCCGCGCGACCCGGCGTCGCCGAGTACGAAGTCGAGGCCGCATTGCTGCATGCCATGCGCGTGCAGGGCGCGGTGCCATCGTATCCCCCCACGGTGGCGGCCGGCGCCAACACGTGCGTGATGCACTACACCGCCAATCGCGGCAAGCTAGGGCGTGGCGACCTGCTGCTGATCGACGCCGGCGCCGAGCTGGAATGCTACGCCTCGGACATCACGCGTACCTGGCCGGTAGGCGGCTGCTTTTCGCGCGAACAGCGGGCACTGTACGGCATCGTCGCCGAGGCCCAGCAGGCCGCGATCGGCGAGGTGCGCGCAGGTCGTCCGTTCACCGCCGCGCACGACGCCGCCACGCAGGTCGTCGTCAAGGGCCTGTGCTCCCTGAAGCTGCTCGCGGGCGGGGCGAGCTCGGTCATGAAATCCGGCGAATACAAACGGTTTTTCCCCCACAAGACCGGTCACTGGATCGGCTTGGACGTGCATGACGTCGGCGATTACCGCGTCGACGACCAACCGCGCATGCTGGAAAAGGGCATGGTGGTGACGGTCGAGCCGGGCATCTATATTCCGCCCGACGACAACGGCGTGCCTGCGAAGTGGCGTGGACTGGGGATCCGCATCGAGGACGACGTCGCGGTCACAGCGCGCGGCAGCGAAATCCTGACCGCCGAATTGCCCAAGGGGCTCGACGACGTGCAGGCGCTCTGCGCTGCCTGATTGGTTTCGACTGCATGCGATCGGTGGCATGCAATTGGTGTATCGTGCGCCCACCAGCCCGGCCGCGAACATGTGCCGGCAAATCACGTACACCCCTCACGGGAGAACCAGCATGGCCGGCAACAGCTCGTGGACCAAGTTTTCACCTTATCTCTTGAGCGTGTTGCGCATCGTCGCGGCATTCCTGTTCATGCAGCACGGCGCGGAAAAACTGTTTGGCGTACCCGGTGGGTCGTTTGCACTGATCTCGTCGGCGAAGTTGTTCACACTGGTGCCGGGACTCGCCGGCATCCTGGAATTCGGTGGTGGATGCCTGCTGCTGGTCGGCCTGTTCTCAAGGCCGATTGCCTTCATCTTGTCAGGCGAAATGGCGTTTGCCTATTTCATGGCGCACTTTCCGCACAACCACGTGTTCCCGATCCTGAACGGTGGCGATCTTGCGGTACTTTTCTGTTTCGCCTTCCTGTACATCTCGGCTGCGGGTCCCGGCCCGTGGAGCGTGGACCGCGCGCTCGGGCGGGCCTGAGGGGTCTCGACGCGCCCCGGCCATGCATCACAGTCGTCTTTGCAGTTTTATCATCGATTGCAGGACCGATGATCTTGCCGAGGCGGCGCGTTTCTGGTCGGCGGCGCTCGGCCGACCGCTCAAGGAAGTTGTCGGCTCCCAGGACGGCCTTTACGTCGGTTTGTCGATGCATGACGACGAGCCCATGGTCGAAGTGCAGAAGGTCGACCACCCGAGCCGGGTACACCTCGATATCGAGAGCGACGACATCGAAGCCGAAGTGCGACGGCTCGAAGCATTAGGCGCCAAGCGTGTCGCGGCGATCCGGACCTGGGTGGTGATGGAGGCGCCCACCGGCCAGCGTTTCTGCGTGATCCGTCCGCAGCGCAACGGCAAGCTCGGCCCCCACGCGAACACATGGGAATGATTGCGCGGTGCTTTTGTTGGAAGTCAGGTCAAGGATGGCCGTGGTGGTGTCGGCAGTGCGAGAAGCAGGATGAGCTCGATGCGCTTCGTGCAGCCGCAATCATGGACGATCGCACAATTATCTATTGAAGACCACGTTCACCATCACCAGCGTCACCACCAACATCAGCACGGTGAGGCCGGCGCCCACGCGCATGAAGTCGCGCTGCTTGTAGCCGCCGGGACCGGCGATGACCAGGATCGTCGGACTGGCGCCCGGGATCATGAAGGTGTTGGAAACGGACAAGGCGACCAGCATCGCGTACACGCTGGGATTGCCGCCCGAGGCAAGGGCGATGTTGATGGCCATCGGCACCATCATCACGACGCAGCCCACGTGGGAGATGACCTGCGAGAGCAGCAGCGCAAGGATCGCGACGCAGGCCTGCAGTGCCCATTGCGGCATGTGTCCGGTGTGGGCGATGATCTCCTGGGCAATCCAGGCGGCCGCGCCTGTGGAATCCATCGCCGCGCCAAGCGGGATCAGGCTGGCCATCACGAAGATGGTCTTCCAGTTGATCGCGCCGTAGGCCTCGTCCATGTTGAGGACGCCCGCCAGCAGCATGCCGATCGCGCCGGTCATCATCGCCACCGACAGCTTGAGATTGGTGAACAGCCCGAGGCCCATCGCTAGCGCGAAGAACATCAGGGCGAAGCGGATCTTGCCGGGGCGTTGCTCCTCGAAGCTCGGGATGTCGGTGACGGGGACAAGGTCACGGCTTTCGGCGGCCAGTTCCAGGTCGCGCCAGTAGCTGTGCAGCACCAGCGAGTCGCCCGCGCGCAGGGTCACCTTGCGCACGTCCTCGCCGCGGGTCACCTCGTCGCCGTGGTTGACTGCCAGCACCGAGATACCGTACCGCTTGCGCAGTCGGAGCTCGCCGACCTGCTGCTTGATGAATTTCGAACTGGGCGGAATCACGACTTCGGAAATGCCCGCGCGGGTCGGGTTGAACATGTCGGCGAGTGCCTGGATGCGGTTGCCCATCCGGCATTGCAGGGCCTGCGCGAACGCATTGACCTCAGTACGCGCTCCGAGCACGCCGAGCACCGTGCCGACCCAGATCATCTGGTCGGAGGGCGGGGCCAGCCGGGCGTCGTTGCCGTTCTTGATCGCGAGGATCAGCGGCGCCTTGTCCAGGGTCTCGGCTTCGCCGATGCTCATCCCGACCAGCGGGCTGTCGGCCGTGACGGTGAGCTCGATCACTTCGCCGGCGATGCCGTAGGTGTCGGCGAAGTAGCTCTCGGTGCGGCCCGGGGTGACCTTGGGCTTGTCGTCGTCGTCGGGCAGAAGTCGGCGGGTAAAGAACGCGAAATAGCCGAGTCCGACCAGCAACAGCGGGATCCCGATTGGGGTGATCGAAAACAGCGAGTACGGTTGGATCGTCTGCGCGCCCGGCGGCAGGTTGCGATCGGCGCTGGCGATCAGGTCGTTGAGCAGGATCAGCGGCGAGTTGGAGATCAGCGTCATGCTGGTGCCGCAGAGGATGCACGCGGCCATCGGCAGCAGCAGGCGCTTTAGCGGGATGCCGGTACGCGCGGAAATGCGGCTCGCCACAGGCAGGAACAGCGCGGCCAGAGCTTGGCTCTGGATGATCGAGGACAGTGTCCCGGCCATCGCGTTGATGATCAGCGACACCCTGTTTTCGACTCCGCCGGCCATCCGCAGGATGGAATTCGCCATCCTCGCGAACACGCCGGTGCGGTCGAGGCCGGCGCCCATGATCATCACGCCCATCAAAGCCAGTACCGCGTTGGAAGCGAAACCGTCGAACAGGCGGTCCACCGGCATCAGCCCGGTGATGCCGATCACCACCAGTACCAGCAGCGCGACGATGTCGGCCCGCACCCATTCGAGGATCAGCATGACCACGGTGAAGCCGACCAGCCCGAGCACCAGCATCATGTCGGGGGTAAGGGTCAGCTCCATCGGCTTGCGGGTCCGGTCGGGTCAGGCTGCGGCAGGGGTCGCGCTATGTTGGCACACGGTCGTACAACAGATCCGTAACCGGGTGTCCGAGATCAATGCCGCGGCGTTCGAAACGCGTCTCGATGCGCCATGCGGGTCGCCCGGATTCTCCGCTTGCCCCTTCGCGCAGTCGCCAGCCCGGTTGCCCTGCCAGTACTTCCTGCATGTGCACAGCATACTCGGGCCAGTCGGTCGCCAGATGCAGCAGGCCATCGGGTTTGACGCGGGTCGTCAGCAAATCGACGAAGGCCGGCTGGACCAGCCGCCGCTTGTGGTGCCGTTTCTTCGGCCACGGATCGGGGAACCATATCCGGACCTCGTCCAGCGTGCCCGGCGCCAGGGCGTGTTGCAGTACTTCCACTGCGTCGTGGTTCCAGATGCGCACGTTGCCGACGTCGTGCGCGGCCAGTGCGTTCATCAGGCGGCCGACGCCGGGACGATGCACCTCGATGCCGAGGTAATCACGTCCGGGATCGTTTTGCCCTGCCCACGCCAGGGCCTCGCCGTTGCCGAAGCCGATTTCAAGCACGCGAGGGGCCGTGCGACCGAACAATGCGTCGAGGTCGACGGGACTGTCGGCGAAATCGATGCCGAAGCATCGCCAATGTTGCGCGAACGCACGCTGCTGGGCCGGGGTGATCCGGCCTTCCCTCAATACGAAGCTGCGAATCGCGCGACGACGGAGGGGATCGGAGGATTCGCAGCCAGACTTCATCCGCGCTGACTCAGCCGATCAATCCGTCGACCGGGCTCGACGCCGAGGCGTGGCGCTTGCGCGGGATGCGTCCGGCGCGGAATGCCGCGCGCCCGGCTTCGATCGCGCACTTCATTGCGTGTGCCATCAATACCGGATCCCTGGCGTGCGCGATCGCGGTATTCATCAGTACGCCGTCGCAGCCGAGTTCCATCGCCACGGCCGCGTCGGACGCGGTACCGACGCCGGCGTCGACGATCACCGGAACCTTGGCGTTGTCGACGATTTCCATGATGGTGTAGCGATTCTGGATGCCAAGCCCCGAACCGATCGGCGCGGCGAGCGGCATCACCGCAGCGCAGCCCAACTCCTCCAGGCGTCTGGCCAGGAGCGGATCATCGGTGGTGTAGACCATCACGTCGAAGCCGTCCTTCACCAATGCCTCGGTGGCTTCCAGGGTGGCGATCACGTCGGGAAACAGGGTTTTCTGGTCGCCGATCACTTCCAGCTTCACGAGCGAGTGGCCATCGAGCAATTCCCGTGCGAGCCGGCAGGTGCGCAGGGCCTCCGCGGCCGTGTGGCAGCCTGCCGTGTTCGGCAACAGGGTGTAGCGGTCGGGCGGCAACGCGTCGAGCAGGTTGGGTTCGTCCGGCTTCTGCCCGAGGTTCATGCGGCGCACCGCAAAGGTGACAATTTCGGAGCCGGCGGCCGCCGTCGCCCGTTGCGTTTCGTCGAGGTCCCTGAACTTCCCGGTGCCGGTCAGCAGGCGCGAACGGAAGGTGCGGCCGGCGATCACCAGCGGATCGGACATGTCACGGCACTCGGGCTGCGGTAGGGCATTCATCGCGGGATCGAAGCAGAAAACCGGGTCGCCATTGTAGTGGGTGGAATCCCGGATGCTCAGCCGCCCCCGATGGCATGCACGATCTCGACGCGGTCGCCCTCGTGCAAAACGTGTTCGAGATGCCGGCTGCGCGGCACGATTTCACGATTGACCTCCACCGCGACGCGGCGTTCGCCGTGCCCGGTCTCCGCGAGCAATGAGGCGACCGTCGAGGCGGCGGCGCATTCGTGTGCCAGGCCGTTGAGATAAATTTGCATGGGCGAAATTCTAACGCCCCGCGAGCGACCTCGCGGGGCGTTGACGGTTGGCTTCGTCAGCGAACCGGGCGACCGCTGCTCTCGGGAGGGTGCTTCCTCGGCGGCGGTTCGCGCTGCACCGGGCCACGGTCGTTGCGCGGCTGCGGTACCTGGCGCATCTGTTGCTGACGCTGCATTTCCATTGCCCGTTGCTGCTGCATCTGCATGGCGCGCTGCTGTTGCATCTGTTGCTGGCGCTGCATCTCCATGGCTCTTTGCTGTTGCATTTGCTGCTCACGGGCACGCTGTTGCGCCTGCATCTGGGCCTGCCGTTGCTGTTGCATTTGCTGCTCACGGGCACGCTGTTGCGCCTGCATCTGGGCCTGCCGTTGCTGCTGCATTTGCTGCTCACGGGCACGTTGTTGCGCCTGCATCTCGGCCTGCCGTTGCTGCTGCATTTGCTGCTCGCGGGCACGCTGTTGCGCCTGCATCTGCGCCTGCCGTTGTTGCTGCACTTGCTGCTCGCGGGCGCGTTGCTGCGCTTGGGCGTTGGTTTGCTGCTGCGGCTGGAAACGACCATTGGAAGGTTGCGGCGCGCGATCGACGGGTCGTGCCTCCGGCAAGCGGGTTCGCGCGGGAGGAACGCGTTGGGCCGGGTTCGCAGGCCGGATTTCCGGCACGCGTGGTAGCGTCGCTGGCCGGTTCGGATGCGCGAACCGGGCGGACGGCAATTCGTTCGGCTGCCGGGGCGCCGAACGAGCCTGGTTTTGTGGCGTCGGGATCGGATGCGCCGTATTCCGGAATGGTGGCTGACCGGGGCCGGCCCTGCCCGGAGCCGATGGCGCGGGGCGCGCTTGCAGCCCACTGGGTCGCGGCGGTGTCGCGCCGTGACGCATCGCGTTGAGCGCCGCGGCGCCGGCCGCAGCACCCGCCAACGCCGGAATCACCCTGACCCGCGTGTCGCGCGATCCGTTCGCCGGCTGCGTACGGCGCAGATCCTGCACCTGCGCGGGGGTCAGTGGTTGACCATGCTGGTTTGCGATAAGCCTCTCACGCGCGGCGAATCCCACCGGTCGCGGCGGTGGCTGGTGGCGTGCGATGACCGGCCGCGCGAACGGTTCCCGGCCTCCGAGGGCGGTGGGACGGGTGGTCGGGCGGCGCAAGCCCAGGCTTGCGGTGCTGGGGTTGACGCCGGGGCGCAGGGCGACTTCGGTGCGTGCCAGCTGGGTCCGATCCAGCCTCACCAGCGCGGCATGCACGGGGCGCGCACCGGTGAACACGTTGCGGGGCACCGCGGTCACCGCACCGGGCATCCTGCGATAGGCGTAGTCGTGGCCGCCGCGCGGGGGCACGCGACCGCGGCGGTAATCGCCGTAGAAGTTGTTGATCACCGTCTGGTTGACGTACACGTTGCGGATGTTGGTGACGTTGACGTTGGTGAAGTACCGCCGCGAGGCATGGAACCAAGGCATGTAAACGTCACGCGGCCCCAGCGGGAACCACCCGACCGGACCGCCGCCGCCGATGTTGAGGGACAGCGAAAAGCCGGAGCCGCCGATGAACGCGACTAGCGCCGGCGCGTAAACCGGACGCACGTCGACGGGCCCCGGGATCCAGCCCCAACGGTTGCTGACGTAAACCCAGCGGCCGTAGTGGAACGGCGCGAAACCCCACGGTTCGTTGTCGACCCAGGTCCAGCCCCACGGATCGATCCATGCCCAGTGCCCGTACCGGTAGGGAGCCCAGCCCACCGGCACCGAATTGGGATACCACACGTTGCCGTAATCGGGCGTGTCGTTCCATTCACCGTACTGATAAAGGTCGTCGCCACCGATGGTGTCGGGTGGGACGTATTGCTGCTGCTGAGCGTAGCGCCGGTAATTTGTATCGCGTCCTGCGCAGAAGCGGTCGAAACCGTCCGCCGGCGGCAGGCCGCTGGTCTCGACGCTGGCCAGCGTCGAGTCGTTAAAACGATAAGACGTCCCCGCGACGACCGGCTGGCTGGCGCCGTTTTCACCGTATACCGTGCCCGAACCCTGGAACACGGTGACCATGCTGCCGACGCCGGAGGGGCTGTCATCGATGCGATAGACACCCGGGGTCGAGGCAACGAACGCGACGGTCGGCGTATCGACTTCGAAATTGGCGCCCTGGTTGAGTTGTCGTACCGCCAGGTTCAGCGTGCCTTGCGACAGTTCGATCTGGACATTGTCTTGGGCGAGGTTGAGGAAATCGAATGCCGAGTCGTGGTCGATGCGGACCGAGGAGTCGCCGAGCTGGAGCACCGCGCGGCCGTCGCTGCCGGTCAGCAGGCGATCGCCGATCACCATAGGGCGATTCAGGTCGACCGAACCCCAATCGTTCTCGCCCGCCGGGGCGAATTGCACTTGGCCGTCCAAGTAGGCCAAGCGCGCGACACGGCCGGGTGACTGGTCGGCGTTGTCGTAGGGCTGGGCCTGAGCGTAGGGTTGCGAATTGTCGTACTGCTGGGCCCGCAAGGTCGTGGCGGTGGCGGCAATCAGGGTGCAGGTGCCCAGGACGAGCAACAAGGAAGTCGGGATAGGGAAGCGGGACATGGGAACCCCCGTGTTGTGCGGGCGCAACCTTTCAAGAGAGTCGGCTCGGCGCCCTTGATCCGACACCTGCATCAGAACCCGGCCGCGCTGAATGTCGGCCTGCTGGACCCACTATCCTAAGCGCAGCCTAAGAAAGTGTTTAGCCGGCGTTGGCAGGCCGTTGCGTGGCGGCCGTGCGCATCGCTAACATCGTTTTCCCGGCGCGGGTGTAGCTCAATGGCAGAGCTGTAGCTTCCCAAGCTACTGACGAGGGTTCGATTCCCTTCACCCGCTCCATTCCCCGTGGGGCGCGGCGGGACTGATGAAAATCGCGATCCTGTCACGCAATTCGCGTCTGTACTCCACCATGCGGCTGGTCGCGGCGGCGCGCGCGCGCGGACACCGCGTGCGAGTGCTGGATCCCCTGCGCTGCTACATGCGGATCGCGCGCGATGGTTTTGCCGTGCACTATGGCGGGCGCGCCTTGAAGGGCTTCGACGCGGTGATCCCGCGGATTGGCGCGTCCGTGGCCTTCTACGCCACCGCCGTGCTGCGTCAGTTCGAGATGATGGGCGTGTACACGCCCAGCCCCTCGGATGCGGTGCTGCGTGCGCGCGACAAGCTCCGTAGCCTGCAGATTCTCGCGAGCCACGGCATCGACCTGCCGGTCACGGCGTTCGGCGACAACCCCGACGACACCATGGACCTGCTGGACATGCTAGGTCCGCCGCCGCACGTGATCAAGCTCAACGAGGGCGCGCAGGGGAGCGGGGTGGTGTTGGCGGAAAAGCCGGCGGCCTCGCAAAGCGTGATCGAGGCCTTCCGCGGGTTGTACGCCAATTTCCTGGTGCAGGAATTCGTCCGCGAGGCCAATGGCCGGGACATCCGCTGCTTCGTGGTGGGCGACAGAGTGGTGGCAGCGATGCAGCGCGCCGCCGTCGAGGGCGATTTCCGGGCCAACCTTCATCGGGGCGGCAGCGGCAGTCCGATCAAGCTTTCCGCCGCGGAACGTAGGATCGCGTTGCGCGCGGCCGAAGTGCTTGGCCTCGGCATCGCCGGGGTGGATATCCTGCGCTCGGCACGCGGTCCTCTGGTCCTGGAAGTCAACGCCTCGCCTGGCCTCGAAGGTATCGAAAGCGTCACGGGGGTAGACGTGGCCGATGCGGTGATGGCACGGCTGGAAATGGACGTAGCCGACCGCACCGCGCGCAGCGAGGTCGAGCACGAGGTTAGTAGTACGAAAGAAGTCGTTGACAGTCGGCTTTGATGGCGCTAGCTTGGATCCGTCCGCGCCGGATCGTGCGCAAATCGAGGTGGGGTGTGGAGCAATGAAAATTTCCGGATCTATGGCGGTGGCTGTCGTGGCTGCGGCTCTCGCGTTGCAAGGCTGTGCGGGCGGCGGTGATATCAAATATGCCCCGGGTGCCCAACCGAGTTCCACGCCCCAGAAGGCGTCGTCGCCCGCGGTAACGGCAGTCAATGACAAGAGCGATTTCGACGCGGTTCACGCGGCAGTCAAGCAACAAATGCAACCGGGCAAGCGCTGGGGTTTTATCGATCCTACCGACCGTGGAACGGTTGATCAGCGGTTTGCCGACATGCAGGCGTTGTTCGACAAATACGGTACGGTCGACAAGATGGATGGGTTGGCCAAGACGCGTTTGCTCGACGACCAGAACGCCATCAACGAGGCGTTGGCCAGGAACGACGGCAACCGCTTGATCTGTCAGCGGGTGGCGCCGACGGGGTCGCATATCACCAAGACCGTTTGCATGACCCTGAGCGAGATGCGCCTTCGCGAGCGCAACGACAAGTTCAACCTCAACCAACAGCAACTGCAGGGGATGACGCAGAAAATTGGTGGTGGATGATCGGTCTAGGTGTCGTATTCTCTTAGAAGGTGATCAACTGCTAGCCCGATGACGAAGCAACCGCTGCGGCCGACCGAAGCCGAACTGGAAATCCTGCAGGTATTGTGGGAACTCGGCGCGTGCACGGTCCGGGACGTTCACGAGGTGCTGCACCGGCGTGGCGGCACCGGTTACACGACCGCCTTGAAGATGTTGCAGATCATGCACGACAAGGATTTGGTCGTTCGCGATGAATCGCAGCGCGCACACGTGTATCGCGCGGCGGTGAGCAAGGAGCGCACACAGAAGCGTTTCCTGTCCGACATGCTGCAGCGGGTATTCGATGGCTCGTCGTCGCGGCTGGTGCTGCAGGCCTTGGGCGACCACAAGGCTAGTCGGGAGGAATTGCGGGAGATTCGCGCGCTGCTCAACCGTCTCGACAAGGACGTCGACCGGTGAGCGCTTACGGCCTGGCTGCGATCATCGTGTCCGTGCTGGGCTGGTGCCTGCTGCATTTTGTGTGGCAGGCGGCGGTCGTGGGTACCGTGTACGCCCTTGTGCGCAGCTTGCTGCCGCGCGGGAATCCGCGTTACCTCGCCGCGATGCTGGCGATATTCGCGATGGCGGCGTGTCCGGTCGCAACGGCGTGGCACTCGTCGAGTTTCGACATGGTGCCGCAACGACTGCACGGTGCGATGGTGAACGCCACTGCGATCTCGGCGACGACATCCGCGGCGGCCACGTCACCGGAAAATTGGCGCACCCTGCTCGAAGCGGGACTGCCATGGCTGGTCGCGGCCTGGGCGCTTGGCGTAATGGTGCTCGGGTTGCGCGTCGTGCGGCAATGGCTTGGTTTGCGAGCCTTGTTGCGGGCAGCCGAAAACCTGCCCGCGTGGCAGGCACGCGCCAGACAGTTCGCGGATCGTCTGGGCCTCCGCCGCATCGTTCCGGTGCTGGCCAGCGTGCGCGTGGCCACGCCGACCCTGGTGGGCTGGGTGCGGCCCGCGGTGGTGTTGCCGCTGGCCCTGCTGGCAGGCATGCCGGCGGCCCAGATCGATTTGGTGCTCGCGCACGAACTGGCGCACCTCAAGCGGTTCGATCACCTCGCCAACCTGTTCCAGGTGGTGATGGAAACCCTGTTCTTCTATCACCCCGCGGTGCACTGGATCTCGCGCGAGGCGCGCAACGAACGCGAACTGTGCTGCGATGCCATGGCGTTGCGCATCACCGGTGGCGAACGGCGCGATTTCGTCGAGGCGCTGGCCAGCCTCGAGGAATTCCGGGCCGGACACGGTGATCTGGCGTTGGCGGCGAGCGGTGGCGTACTGGTGGAGCGCGCATGGTTCATCGCCGGCGCCACGGCCGGACACAGACGTGGCCAGCGGCATCCGCGTGCACACGCGGCGATGGCGCTGGCGGCTGCAACCCTGCTCGGGATAGGGTGGTTCGCATGGCGCCAAGTCGCGTGGCAGCGGCACGTCGCGACGTTGGTGGCGGCCAACAATGCGTCATTGCTTGGCGGCATGTGGCAGGATGTGAGACAGCCCTTAGCATTCGTGCCGGTCGGGGACGCCGGTTCGATCCGGCGCTTGCTCCCCGTGCCTTATGCCAGTCTGTCACGTTCCGTCGCGGTTCCGGTCCCTGCAATGCCGATCCATGTCACGACGATCGGCAAGCCGGCATTGAAACTCGCCTATGTACCGCCGCGCCTGTCCCCAATCACCGTGACTGCCATCGACACGCAAGTGCCCCCCTCGGCGTCGGCCATGCCGGTGGCCGTGCATACGGTGCGCCCCGTGTATCCGTCCACGGCGTTGCTGGAGGGCCTGCAGGGGCAAGTGGTCGTCGAGTTCTCCTTGGACAAGGCGGGCGTGCCGCAACATCCGAGGGTCGTGGCTTCGAACGCCAGCCAGTTCGATGCGGCGGCCCTGCAAGCGATGGCAGGTTGGCGCTTTGCGCCACCCGCGCCCGTGGCGGCGGGACGACGCTATCGCCAGACCTTCAGCTTCCGGCTGGATGCTGGATCGGCGGCCGCTGCCGGGGTCGCCCGGACCTGCCTCGTGACCACGGGCACGCACATCTGCCGGAAGGCGTTCGACGTCGAACCCGGCCTGCTCAGGTCGGGCATCCGCCGCTGAACAGCGCCCGGGCGGGCGGCATGGCCGTCCATTTCTCGCTAAGCTTGCGGCCTGGCGCACAAATGCGCGTTAGTCGGAACATGCCATGCGCGTGCTGGTGATCGAGGACAACAACGACATCGCCACCAACATCGGCGATTACCTGGAAGACCGCGGCCACGTCGTGGACTTTGCCGGCGATGGCGTGACCGGGCTGCATTTGGCCGTGGTCAACGATTTCGACGTGATCGTGCTGGACCTTACCTTGCCGGGCATGGATGGCATCATGGTGTGCAAGAAATTGCGCGGCGAGGCCCACAAGCAGACGCCGGTGCTGATGCTGACCGCACGCGACGCACTGGAGCAGAAGCTGACCGGGTTCGAATCCGGTGCCGACGACTACATGACCAAGCCGTTCGCCCTGCAGGAGCTCGCGGCGCGGCTGGAGGTGCTGGCGCGTCGCGGCAAGGGCCCCAAGAGCCGGATCCTCAAGATCGCCGATCTGACTTTCAACCTCGACACCCTGGTGGTGACCCGCGCCGGTGAATCGATCCAGTTGAACCCGATCGGCCTGAAGTTGCTTCAGGCGCTGATGGAGGCCAGTCCTTCGGTGGTCACCCGCCAGGACCTCGAACAAAAGGTGTGGGGCGAGGAATTGCCCGATTCCGATTCATTGCGCGTGCACATCCACGGCCTGCGTGCGGCCATCGACAAGCCGTTCGGCAAGCCGCTTATCCACACGCGCCACGGCATCGGCTACCGCATGGTCGATCCGGATGCAGTCCCGGCGTAAGCTCCGCTTCCGGCTGATCGTCACCTTCACGCTGTTCGGCTTCGGCCTCAGCGTGCTGTTCGCCCTCGCTTCGCTGTACGTGCGCGCAAAGGTCGAGAACCAGTTGCTCGACCAGAGCCTCGAAGCGGACCTGCGCCAGGCCGTCGAAAACAAGCACGCGCATCCCGACCAGCCACCGCATTCCGACTTGATCGTGGTCTGGTTCTGGAACGACCAGACCGTCTACCAGGCGCCGCTGGCATGGCAGGGGTTGCCGTCCGGCGTGTACGACATGCGCGGTGGTTCCGGCGGGTTGCCGCGGCACTACAAGTTGGCGGTGGTACGCAAGTATGGCCTAGATGCCTTCCTCACCTATGATGTCAGCCGCGAGAGCCTCGGCAAGCGCCAGCTGATAACCGGGCTGGTCGCGGCGGTGATCCTGTTCTCGCTGCTGTCGCTAGCGGTCGGCTACTGGCTGTCGCGGCGGGTGATGCGGCCGGTCACGGACCTCGCGCATCGACTGCGCGCATTCCGCAGCGGCCGCGAACTGGAGCCGCTGGCGCCCCATTTCGCCGAGGACGAAGTGGGTGAGCTCGCCGCGGCGCTGGATGACTACGCCCAGCGGCAGAGCGCCATGATCCAGCGCGATCGCGAATTCAACGCCGACGTCAGCCACGAGCTGCGCACGCCCTTGGCGGTCATCGCGAGCACCACCGAACTGTTGCTGGCGACGCCCGACCTGCCGGAAAAACTGCATACCCGCCTGCAGCGGATCGGGCGCGCGGTGCGGCAATCGACCGAGCTGACCCAGGCGCTCCTGCTGTTGTCGCGAGCCGAGCGTTCCGGCCCGGTGGACGGGGAAACCACTGATGTCGCCAAGGTGGTCGAGGATGTCATCGACACCCATCGCCCGGACCTCGGTCGCAAGCCGATCGACCTGCGTGCGGAAATCGAGACGGCGGTGACGGTGGAAGCGCCGTCCTCGGTCGTGGCGGTGGCGTTGGGCAATCTGGTCGGCAATGCCTGCAAGTACACCCAGGAAGGCGAGATCGTGGTGCGCGTGCAAGCCGGCCGCGTGCGCATCGAGGACACCGGACCGGGCATCGCGGCCGAAGACGCGGAGCGACTGTTCGAGCGCGGCGTGCGCGGCGAGGGCCAAACCGTCAAGGGCGCCGGGTTGGGATTGGCGATCGTGCGCCGCCTTTGCGAGCTCTACGGCTGGCGCGTCTCGCTCGCGCCGCGGGCGGACCGGGGTACGGTCGCGACCCTGGATTTCGGTGGCGAGACCTCGACGCAGGCCTGATCGGGGCGTTGTCCGTCACGGATTCGGGTCGCCGGGCGCGCGTATACTCCGGCCGTACGCCGGCTCCGGCGCGGGCTTGCGAGGTGGCCCGGCGTCGGGCACAGTGGCATCAACCTTGCTTGTTGCCGAATGCGGCACCGGCACATTTTGGAGGGGGTTCATGGATATCGCCGAACTGCTGGCGTTTTCGGTCAAGAACAAGGCCTCGGACTTGCACCTCTCGGCAGGCCTGCCGCCGATGATCCGGGTGGATGGCGACATCCGCCGCATCAACCTGCCTGCGCTCGAGCACAAGCAGGTGCATGCGCTGGTCTACGACATCATGTCCGACAAGCAGCGCCGCGATTACGAGGAATTCCTGGAGGTTGATTTCTCGTTCGAGATCCCCGGGCTCGCGCGTTTCCGCGTCAACGCCTTCAACCAGAACCGTGGCGCCGGCGCGGTGTTCCGCACCATTCCCGCCGAGGTCTGGACGCTGGAGGATCTCGGCACGCCCAAGATCTTCAAGGACCTGATCGATCAACCGCAGGGCCTGATCCTCGTCACCGGCCCGACCGGATCCGGCAAGTCGACCACGCTTGCGGCGATGGTCGACCACGTCAACAAGAACCACTTCGGGCACATCCTCTCGATCGAGGATCCGATCGAGTTCGTGCACACCGCGCAGAAGTGCCTGATCAACCAGCGCGAGGTGCATCGCGACACGCATGGCTTCAACGAGGCCTTGCGCTCGGCGTTGCGCGAAGACCCCGACTACATCTTGGTGGGCGAGATGCGCGACATCGAGACCATCCGCCTCGCGCTGACCGCCGCGGAAACCGGGCACCTGGTGTTCGCGACCCTGCACACCAACTCCGCGGCCAAGACCATCGACCGCATCATCGACGTGTTCCCGGCCGGCGAGAAGCCGATGGTGCGTTCGATGCTGTCGGAGAGCCTGCGCGCGGTGATCACCCAAACCTTGCTGAAGAAGGTGGGTGGTGGCCGCGTCCCCGCCTGGGAAATCATGGTCGGCATCCCCGCCATCCGCAACCTGATCCGCGAGGACAAGGTCGCGCAGATGTATTCGTCCATCCAGACCGGCCAGCAATTCGGCATGCAGACGATGGACCAGTGCCTGCAGGATCTGGTGCGGCGCGGCCTGATTTCCCGACAGGACGCGGTGTCGCGCGCCAAGGTCAAGGAGATCTTCAAGTGACGTCCCGATCGCCTCGTTCCGGAGTAGCCGTGGAGGCGCGAAGCGCCGGTGCAAGGTGTCCGGATGCCGGAGGCGGCATCGGCCGAGCCTATCGCCCGAGAGGGGGCGAGCCGCGGGACGCGGTGATTCTTCCAGTCATGGACCGCGGGACATGCTGATCCCGGGAGCAAATCTATGAGCGCCGTAGACTTCACCTCGTTTCTTAAATTGATGGTGCACAAGAAGGCATCTGACCTGTTCATCACTGCGGGCGTTGCGCCTTCGATCAAGGTGCACGGCCGCATCGTGCCGATCACGCAGACGCCTCTGACTGCGCAGGAAGCGCGCGACATGGTTCTGAACGTGATGAACCCGCAGCAGCGCGAGGAGTTCGAAAAGACCCACGAATGCCAGTTCGCGATCGGCGTCGCCGGCGTCGGTCGTTTCCGTGTGTCCTGTTTCTACCAGCGCAACTGCGTCGGCATGGTGCTTCGCCGGATCGAGTCCAAAATCCCGACCATCGAGGAATTGAACCTGCTGCCGATCATCAAGCAACTGGCAATGACCAAGCGCGGCATCGTGATCTTCGTCGGTGCCACCGGCGCCGGCAAATCCACCTCGCTGGCATCGATGGTCGGCTACCGAAACCAGAACTCCACCGGCCACATCATCACCATCGAGGATCCGATCGAGTACGTGCACAAGCACGAAGGCTGCATCATCACCCAGCGCGAACTCGGCATCGACACCGACAGCTGGGAGAATGCGCTTAAGAACACCCTGCGCCAAGCGCCCGACGTGATCATGATCGGCGAGGTACGCACGCGCGAGACCATGGAATACGCGATCCATTTCTCAGAGACGGGCCACCTGGTGCTGTGCACCCTGCACGCCAACAACGCCAACCAGGCCCTCGAACGCATCACCCATTTCTTCCCTGAGGACGTGCGCGAACAGCTGTACATGGACCTGTCATTGAACCTTAAGGGCATCGTCGCGCAGCAGCTGATTCCGACGCCTGACGGCAAGGGCCGGCGCGTGTCGATGGAGGTGCTCCTGGGAACCCCGCTGGTGCAGGACTACATCCGCAAGGGCGAGATCCACAAGATCAAGGACGTGATGAAGCAGTCCACCAACCTCGGTATGTGCACTTTCGACCAGAACCTTGTCGAGCTCTACCACGCTGGCCACATCAGTTATGAGGACGCGCTCCGCCACGCCGATTCCGCCAACGAGGTGCGCCTTGCGATCAAGCTGGCGCATGGCGGCGATGCGCACTCGCTGTCGCAGGGGCTCGGCGACGTGGAGCTGGTCGAGACACGCGAGACCGGGCACCACCTCTGAAGCTCGCTTGACCGTGAAAAAAACCCCGGCGATGCCGGGGTTTTTCTTGGCGGCGTCCCCGAACAAGGCGGCGACGGCGCGACTATTGGTGCAGCACCGTGCCCTCGAAGTGCAGGCCTTTGGCGTCGAGCTTCACGTTCATGTCCTGCGACTTGACGATCCGGCTCCAGCGTTTCAGCATCTCGACAGTCTGTTGCGCCTGTGCCTGCGATTCCGCCGGCAATCTCGCGGCGAACCGCTCGAACCAGCTGGCGGTCAGGGCGTAAGCATTGCCGTCCATGTGCAGCCGCATGAGGGTGTCGCCGTCGCCGGCGGGCGCCTTCAGCGCGCCGGCCACCCTGGCTTCCTCGCCGTCGCCGATGCCGGCCGCGATCGCGGTCGGGCTGGCGGCGATCCAGCCCTGATTGCCGCCGCCGAGCATTGCTTGCACATTGGCCGGCAGGTCGAATGCCACCGGCTTGCCGTCGTTCGGGATGGTCTTGAGCGCGAACTGCGGCATGGTTTGCTGGATCTTCAACGTCAGCGACGCCGGATTTGAGCTGGCGACCAGCATGCGTCCCGCAATCTGCGGGCCGATCTCCCACTTGTCCAATGCCAACCGGAAGCCCAGCATGGACTCCGCCTCGGGCGGCATCTGCATGGGTGGGTTGGACGCGGTCTTGGCGAATTCGTTGAGCGACTGCAGTGCCGGGCACTGGAACGACTTGCTGGCGGCTGCCTTGGCGCGATCCTTGATGAAAGCCTGCCATTTCCGCAGCGGCAGCGCCAGCACCATGTCGAACATCGAGTCGTCGGACTTCGAGTCCATGCCCGGTACCGGCTGCTTGAGCGCGGTCAGGGCACCCACCAGCGACGGCGACAGGTCGACGTCGACACTCATGCGCAGCTGCTTGGCGGTGAATGACTGGTAGCCCATGCTCGCAAGTGGCGCCTGTTCGGCCAATGACGCGAATTCACTGGCACAGGCGGGATGGCTGGTGGCGTCGCCGAGGCCGACATCCTTCACGAATTCGCTGGTGGTTGCGTCCTTGCCGTCGAGCGCATTGGCGAACAGTTTCGGCAGGTCCACGTAGCCCGAGCCATAGTCGCCGTATCCATGCCGGCTGTCGATGCCGGCCAGTCGGCCGGAGGCGTTGCTGGTGGGCTTGGTGGTCCCCAGCAATTGCCCAAGCATGGCCTCGCTGGCGCTTGCAGGCGCGATCGTCGCCACCAGTTGATCGCCTTCGATGGCGATCAGCAGGTTTACCTTGGCGTTCGCGCCGCCGATGATCCAGTATCCCTGCTTGCCCACGGTGCCGGTCGGTGTCGTGATGCCGGCGCGCTTCTCCACCCTTGCCCAGAACGACTTGAACTTGTCGGGCGAGGCGAGTTGTACGCGTGCCACCGGTACGTCGCCGAAGCCGTAGAACGCGAACAGCGCGGATTGGGAGAGGCCGACCTTGTCGGCAAATTGCTGCGCGGAGTGCGCGTCGGCAAGTTCGGCCTCGATCGCGTCCACCACCTTGGCGACGTTCGGGTCGTGCTGGTCCATCTTGTCTGCGTATCGGCCGAGCTGTTCGAGGCTGGCCTGGATCGATCCGTCGCTGTTCGGGTTCCACGCCTGGCGAACGTCCTGTGGCGTACTCTTGAAGTTGGCGAACAGGTAGGGCGTGTCGGCGGGCGCCCAGGTGATCGGCGCATTCGAGGCAACGTGCTTGCCGCAAGCCGCAAGCATGAGCGCGGATACGCAGGCAGCCGCGAGCGCGGCCCGGCGCAGAACTGGACGCATGGGACTTCTCCTTGTTCTTCCCCGAAAACGAAGGTCGATTATGGCGGCGGCGCGAGCAGTTCCGCCAGCACCGCCATGCGCACGGCCACGCCATTGGCGACCTGGTCCAGGATCCGCGACTGCGGTCCGTCCGCGACTTCCGGCGCGATTTCGATCCCGCGATTGATGGGGCCTGGATGCAGTACCTGGCAATCCGGCCCGGCCAAGGCAAGCCGGCGGGCGTCCAGGCCGTAATGCGCGTGGTACTGGGCGGCATCGGGAAATTGCGTTTCGGCCATGCGCTCTTTCTGGATGCGCAGCATGATCACCACGTCCGCGCCGGCCAACGCGGTGTCGAAGCCCTCCACGGCACTGCAGCCGGGGAACTCATCCAGTGCATCGGGCTGCATCGCGCGCGGTGCGCAAAGGCGGATGTCCTGCACGCCAAGCGCGTGCAATGCCTGCGCGTCGGAACGTGCGACCCGTGAATGCCGAATGTCGCCGCAGATCACCACCCGGAGACGTTCGAGGTCCGGTCGGCGTTGGAGGATGGTCAATGCGTCCAGCAGTCCCTGCGTGGGATGCGCGTGCGTGCCGTCCCCCGCGTTGATGACGGCTACGCCGGTGTTGGCGTGCGCGGCCAGCCAGGCGGGCATGCCGTTCTCGTCGTGGCGCACCACCAGTGCGTCGAGCCGCATGGCCTCGAGCGTGTGTAGGGTATCCAGCAGGCTCTCGCCCTTGCTTGTCGAGGAGTGCGAGAGGTCGAAATTCAGGGTGTCGGCGCCGAGACGTTTGGCCGCCAGCACGAACGAGGTGCGCGTACGCGTGGACGGCTCGAAGAACAGGGTCAACACGGTGCGACCGGCCAGCAGGTCGCGCGCGGCGCCGGTGGTGCGGAATCCTTCGGCCCGGTCGAGCAGGCGGATGAGCGAGGCGCGGTCGATGTCTTCGAGGGTCAGCAGGTGGCGCATGGCAATCCTTTGGCGATCATCTCCGGTTGCGGATTCGCAGAATGATCGGCTGTGACGGCAGTCTCAAGGTTTGACAGGCCGGATCGAAATTCCGAGGCGCGTGTTCCATCACGGCCGCGTCAACCCCGGGCGTAGCTTGCCTAGCCATGTTCGAGACTTGGCTGATCCGGTGTCCGGGCCAGCCAGCTTTCAAGGATAACCGCCGCGGCCAGCGAATCGAGGTTGGCGGCATCGCGGCGCCGCGCGGAACCGGCGGCCCGCTGCGCGGCAAACCGGCGCGCGGCCTCCTGCGAGGTATGCCGTTCGTCGACCAGATGCACCGGCAGGCCGCTGCGCCGGCCCAATGTGTCGGCGAAGGCGCGCGCGCCGCGGGTGATGGCTTGTTCTCCGCCATCCAACGTCAGCGGGAGCCCCACGACCAGTGCATCGGGCTTCCATTCCGCGAGCAAGGCGTCCACGCGTGCCCATTCGGGCTGGCCCGACTGGGCCGCCAGCGACGCGAGCGGCCGCGCCGATTGGCTGATGCGATTGCCGCTGGCCACCCCGATCCATCGAGCACCGAAGTCGAATCCGAGAACACACCCCGTCATGGATGCGGCGGCACCGGGAGTACGAAACCTCGAAAATCCATAGCGAGCGATGACCGATCGCGTGGCGCCGGGGTGCAAGCAGCAAAGCCTACACGCCGGTACGCGAGCATGCCGGGCAGCGCCGACGCGCGAGGTGTCGAGCGCAGCGGGATGTTCGAGGCTTCAATCACGCGCGCCCCGAATAGTTGGCGAGATTGGCCGGATTGATCCCGACCAGCGCCATCGCGGCGGACCAGCGCTCGTCCAGCGCGGTATCGAACAGGATGCGCTCGTCTGCACGCACCGTGAGCCACGCGTTTTCGCGCAATTCCTGTTCGAGCTGTCCGGCGCCCCAGCCCGCATAGCCGAGCGTTACCAGCGCGCGGTGCGGACCGTCGCCGTCGGCCATGGCCGCGAGGATGTCGCGTGATGTAGTAACGATGAGCATGTCGTTGACACGGTAGCTCGATTCCCACTCGCGTTCGCCGAACCCATGCAGCACGAATCCGCGCTCGGGTTGTACCGGTCCGCCGGTCAGCACGGGTGTGTCCGCGACGTCGGCCCGCTCGCACGGCATCTGCATCTGCTGCAGCACGTCGCCGAGCCTGAATTCGGACAGGCGGTTGACCACCAGGCCCATCGCACCTTGCTCGTCGTGCTGGCAGATGAAGGTGATCCCGCGCGCGAAGTTGGGGTCGCCCATGCCCGGCATCGCGATCAGGAAATGCCCGGTCAGCGAGCGGATGCGGGAATCCGTTGCCAGTTGTCCCCGCGACGTCGCGTTGGCGGCCTTTCGCGACGCGCGCTTGCCCGCGGCCGGGTTCCCGGCGGGGACATCGTCGGTTGCGGAATCCTTGCGTGGTGGATGCTTGGCCATGCGCACCATTGTATGCCCCGCGGTGCGGACTATTGTGAATCGGTGCCGCGCGTTGCCAGCCGGTTGCCGGGCAGAAACTGCCAGGTCCGGGTGATCACCAGTTCGGTGATGCGGTGCCCACCGGGGTCCTTCTCGTGCGGGATCGGCGGGAACGGCGCGGCCAGGTGGACGATCCGGATGGCGGCGTCGTCGAGTACGCGATAGCCCGAACTCGCATTGACTGTGGTGCCGCGTACCTGGCCGTTCGCGCCGATAGTTACGCTGAGTACGACATCGCCGTGCAGGTGCCGGCGGCGCGCGGCATCGGGATAGTTGAGATTGCCGATGCGTTCGATGCGGCGTACCCACGCAACCTGGTAGGCGGCATCGGCGACATCGCGGGTGTTGGCCGATACGTATTTGCGACGCGGTCTTCGCGCATAAGCCTGCTGCTCGTCACGGACCTCCTGCGCCAGGCGTGCCATCTCCAGGCGTTGCGGCACGGGGTCGGGGGCGACGCGCTGCTGCGGTTGCGGTTCGGCCTGGGTGGCGTGCTGTTGCGCGGCGGTGTCATGGCTGCGGCCGATCGTGGTGATGATGTGCGGCCCGCTCTGGATTTGTTGCGCGGGCGCCGCCGGTGACATCGGCCGCGGCGCGATGCCCGCTTGCGTGACCGGTAGCGGCCCCGAGAACGGCGTGCCGGGTCGATGGGCCTTGTCGCTGTTCCCGCCACCGGCATTGTTCGCTTGCGCGAGGAAATCCGCATGCCTGGGCATCTCCGCGTTGGACGTGTTGATCAAGGTGACGTCCAGCGTCGGCACACTGGGTGCCGACTTGGCGAAATGAAACCCGATCCCTAGGATCAGGATGGCGTGCAGCATCAGCGAGAACAGCAGCGCCGCGCCGAAATGGCTGGCGCCCATGTCCGTCGTTTCGCGCGGGGCCACCACCGCATTCATGCCGCGTGCGTGGCCCCCGAGGACTCTTCGATCGCGTCGAACACCAGGCCGGCGATGTTCAGGCCGAATTGGGCGTCGAGTTCGCGCACGCAGGTCGGCGAGGTCACGTTGACTTCCGTCAGGTAGTCGCCGATCACGTCGAGTCCCGCCAGCACGATGCCGCGCTTCGCCAGTTCCGGGCCGACTTCGGCGGCGATCCAGCGGTCGCGATCGGACAGCGGCTGGCCCACCCCGCGCCCACCGGCCGCGAGGTTGCCCCGGAAATCGGTGCCCTGCGGGATGCGTGCCAGCGCGTAGGGGACGGGCTCGCCGTTGACCATCAGGATGCGCTTGTCGCCCTTGTCGATCTCGGGAATGAATTTCTGCGCCATCACGAACCGGCGGTCGTTGCCGGCCAGCGTTTCGAGTATGGAATTGAGGTTGGGGTCGTCGCCGCGCGAGCGGAAGATGCCGCGGCCGCCCATGCCGTCCAGCGGCTTCAGCACGATCTCGCCGTGCTCCTGCGCGAAGCGGCGCAGTTCGCTGCGGTCGCGCGCCACCAGTGCCGGCGCGCAGCATTGCGGGAACCATTGCGCCGCGAGTTTCTCGTTGAAATCGCGCAACGCTTGCGGGTCGTTGATCACGCGCACGCCCGCGCGCGCGGCCAGGTCCAGCACCAGCGTGTCATACAGGAACTGGGTGTCGAACGGCGGATCCTTGCGTGCCAGCACGATGTCCGCGGCTTGTGCGAGCGCCTGCCAGCGCGCCTCGCCGAGGCTGAACCAGTCACGGGTACTGTCGCGCACCTCGATCGGTGCCAGCTTCGCCCAAGCCGTTCCGTCACGCACCGCGAGATCGCCTTGGGCCATGTAGCGCAACGCATGGCCGCGCCGTTGCGCTTCCAGCAGGAGCGCGAGGGTGGTGTCCTTTTCGGGATGGATGGTGTCGATGCGGTCCATCAACACCGCGATTGTTCGCGTCATGGGGCTTCCAAGGGCATGTTCATGGTGTATCTTGGCACACGCGGCCGGTTCTGCCGGGGAGGGGTTTCCCGGATCCGTCATCAGGGGGGCGGAGCGCAGGGGAAACTTGCTTGAATGGACGTGACGGCCGTCACAATCACCTGCGGTGTGGCATCCATGTTGCATGGGTTCCCATCGCCTCCCGAGAGGTGGAATCCTGACCGTGAACGAAAACGCCAACCGCGATGGCCTGACCGGACTCAAGGTCATGGTCATCGACGACTCGAAGACCATCCGCCGCACTGCCGAGACCCTGCTCAAGAAGGAGGGCGCGGAGGTGTTGACTGCCGTCGACGGCTTCGAGGCTCTTGCCAAGATCTCGGATTTGCGGCCCGACATCATCTTCGTCGACATCATGATGCCGCGTCTGGACGGCTACCAGACCTGCGCGCTGATCAAGAACAACCACGTGTTCCGCTCCACGCCTGTGATCATGCTGTCGTCCAAGGACGGCCTGTTCGACAAGGCTCGTGGACGGATCGTGGGCTCCGAGCAGTACCTCACCAAGCCTTTCACCCGCGACGAATTGCTGGACGCGATCCGGCAACACGTCGCGACCGTCAAGTGACGCATGCGCCGCAACCGGCCACGCACCAGGGGAGATTCATGGCACACATCCTCATCATCGACGACTCACCGACCGACGTGAAGATTTTTTCCGGTGCGCTGGAACGGGCCGGGCACAAGGTGACCGCGGTGGGCACGGCCGAAGCGGGCATCGACGCCGCGCGCAAGCACAAGCCCGACCTGGTTCTGATGGATGTCATCATGCCCGGCATGAACGGATTCCAGGCCACCCGCAGTTTGACCAAGGATCCCGAGACCAGCGCCATTCCGGTCCTGATCGTCACCACCAAGAGCATGGAAACCGACCGCATGTGGGGCCTGCGCCAGGGCGCCAAGGAAGTGCTGGTGAAGCCCGTCAGCGAGAAGGACCTGGTGGCCCACGTGAACCAGCATCTTCCCGCGAACGCCTGAGGCAGGCCATGAGCAAGAAGCACTTCCGCAACAAGCCGCATCCCGAGCGGGGCGAGTCGGCCCGTGCCAGGGGCGCGGCAGCGGAGGGGGTCGTGGTCGAGACGCAGCCGCGCGGAGCCTATGCGCTGCTGGCCGACTACGAGCGCCGCAGCTTGGCGCACGATCCTGGCGTGCCGGAACAGATCGAGGCGCCGGGTTTGTGGCGCGCAATCGGCTTCCGGGTCGGCGACCGCTACTTCGCCAGCGGCATCGACGAGATCAGCGAGATCCTGATATCGCCGCCGCCGGTCACCAGCATTCCCTCGACGCGGCCTTGGTTGCTCGGTGTCGCCAACGTGCGTGGCAACCTGATTGCGGTGGTCGACCTCAAGCAGTTCCTGTTCGAGCAACGCACCCACATCACCAGTCGCGCACGCGTGCTGGTGGTGAAGCAGGCCGGTGGAAATGTCGGCCTACTGGTGGACGAACTGGTCGGGCAACGCAACATGACCGATGCCGATCGCGCGGGCGCGGAAGGCGAGGCCGATCCCGGCTTGGCACGCTTCGTGACCGAAAACGTGACCATGGGCGCGATGCGCCTCGGCCGGTTCAGTATGGTGGAGTTGACGCATGCGGCGGAATTTCAGCATGCGGCGCTCTAGCGATGCGATCGTCCACGGTCGCGGTTTCGTTGGGTGGTTTCGGATATTGGAGCGGTTGCACGCGATGAACAACAGAACGGACATACCCGTCCCGACTTTCGACAACAGCCGCTCCGGATCGACGATGCGAACGGCAGACATGGCAACGAGGTGGCAATCATGAGCGCGAATTCCGGTGCGGTTCGCAAGGGCGCGTCCCTGCAGACCTGGCTTATCATCCTGCTGCTGGCGGCGATCGTGCTGGCCGGTGCGGACTTCTTCCTGCTGAACCGGCACGACAGCCAGGACCGTTCGGCAGCCCAGTTGACCACGCAGATCCAGGTGAACTCGCAGCAGGTGGCGAACTTCGCCCTGCAGGCGGCCAACGGCAACATCGACGCCTTCAAGGAGCTCACCAGCACCCGTGCGGCGATCGCGGCGGCGGTGCAGCACTTGAACCAGGGTGATGCCGATACCGGATTGCCAGCCTACGGCGACGCGATCGGCGTGCGCGGCCCGATGGGCGAGCTGACCAAGTCCTGGAGCCAGCTCAGCAAGGACCTCGGCCAGATCGAGGCCAACAAGGATGCGGTGCTGGATTCGGCCTCCCAGGCCTCGACCTTCAACCAGCAGATGCCGGACCTGAACTCCAAGATCAACCAGGTCATCAACATCCTGCAGTCGAAGGGCTCGTCCTCGCAAATCTACACGGCTTCGCAGCTGCTGGTGTCGGGCGACCGTCTCATCCGCCGCGTGGGCGACGTGTTGCAGGGCGGCGCAGATTCCGCATCGGCCGCCAACGGCCTCGCACTCGACTCCACCAACTACGGTGCGACCCTGACCCAGCTCTCGCAGGGCAGTTCCGGCGAGGCCGCCAAATTGCTGGCCAGCGTGCAGAAATCGTGGACCGGGCTGGAAGCGCCGGTGCAGAAGGTGATTGCCGCGGCGCCCACGCTGCTCACCGTGAAGAACGCGGCGACCCAGGCGTCGGTCGATTCCCAGGACGTCTTGCTGAAAGCCAACAGCGTGTCGACGGCGCTAGGCAAGCTGCCACAGACGCGGCCGTTCCCGAACGTGTGGTGGGGCCTGCTCGGCGCCGTACTGGCGGTGTTGCTGGCGGTGATCCTGGCCATCAGTTTCATCGGTACCGAGCGCAAGCGCGCGGCGGAAAGCCGCAAGCTCAACGAACGCAACCAGCAGGCGATCATGCGCTTGCTGGACGAGATGGGCACCCTTGCCGAGGGCGACCTGACGGTCAAGGCGACCGTGACCGAGGACATCACCGGCGCGATCGCGGATTCGGTGAACTTCGCGGTCGAGGCGTTGCGATCGCTGGTGACCACCATCAACGAGACGGCCGTGCGGGTGTCCTCGGCCGCCCAGGAAACCCAGGCTACCGCCAAGCACCTGGCGGACGCAGCCAACCAGCAGGCCGAACAGATCACCTCGGCGTCGAGCAAGATCAACGAAATGGCGATCTCCATCGACCAGGTGTCGAAGAACTCCGCCGACAGCGCGGAAGTAGCGCAGCGCTCGGTGCAGATCGCGTCCAACGGCGCGCAGATCGTGCGCCAGACGATCTCGGGCATGGACTCTATCCGCGAGCAGATCCAGGAGACCTCCAAGCGCATCAAGCGCCTTGGCGAGTCCTCGCAGGAAATCGGCTCGATCGTCGAGCTCATCAACGATATCGCCGAGCAGACCAACATCCTGGCGTTGAACGCGGCCATCCAGGCGGCCTCGGCGGGCGAGGCGGGCCGCGGATTCGCGGTGGTCGCGGACGAGGTGCAGCGACTGGCCGAGCGCGCGACCGGCGCCACCAAGCGCATCGAAACGCTGGTGCAGACGATTCAGTCGGATACCAACGAGGCGGTCAGCTCGATGGAACAGACGACCACGCAGGTGGTCAACGGCGCGCGCCTGGCCGAGGACGCGGGCACCGCGCTGGGTGAAATCGAGAAGGTTTCGAACAACCTTGCCGGCCTGATTCAGGGCATCTCGAGCGCCGCGAAGCAGCAGTCCGCGGCGGCCACCAACATCAGCTCGACGATGAGCTCGATTCAGCAGATCACCGCGCAGACGTCGGTGGGCGCCAACCAGACCGCGGAGTCGATCGGAAACCTCGCGCAACTGGCGCAGGAGCTGCGCCGGTCGGTGGCCGACTTCAAGTTGCCAGCATAAGGGGCGGCAAGGAACATGGCGGCGGGCGACGACATGGTATCTACGGCGGGCGGCTCCGCCGACGTGACCACCATCGCGTCCGCCGATAACGCGGCTGGGCATGCGGACGGTGCTGACCGGAAACCGACGATGCGACTCGAAGAACACATCGACTTCTCGACCCTCGGCTGGGTCAAGCCACAGATCGACGAGCTTCTGTCCGAAGCGCGCCAGGCCCTGGAGGCGTTTGCCGAGGATGTCGACGATACCGAATCGATGCGAAGCTGCGTCGGCCTGCTGCACCAGGTGCTTGGTACCTTGCGGATCGTTGAGCTGTACGGCGCCGCCGAACTCGACCGGGAAATGGAGCAGCTGGCGCAAGCCATCTTCGATGGGCAGGTAGCCAATCGCGACGAGGCGATGGGCGCGCTGATGCGCGGGCTGGTGCAGTTGCCGGACTACCTTGATCTCATCGAGAGCGGCCACAAGGACATTCCCATCGTCCTGTTGCCGTTGATGAACGAACTGCGGGAGGCGCGCGGCGGTGAACCCGTCGACCAGCGTGTCCTCTTCCATCCCGACCTCGACAGGCCGCTGCCACCGGATGCCGCCGGTGCGCGCGCCGCCTATCCGTTCGCCGACCTGCGCCAGCGCGTCAGCCATGTCCGCACGCGCTTCCAGGTGCAATTGCTGGCATGGACCCAGGGCAAGCAACCGAACTTTGCCGAAATGCGCGACTGCCTGGATGATTTGCGCGCCGTCTGTCATGGGGAGGCCGCGCGACGCCTGTGGTGGATCGCGGGCGGCGTCCTGGAAACCCTGCAGCAGGGACGGCTCGACCACCATCTCGCGAGCCTGAGGCAGGAGTTCGGCCACCTCGACCGAACAATTCGCCACATGCAAGACCAGGGCGAAGAGGTGTGCGCGGACGGGGATGCGCGCGAACTTGTACGCACCCTGCTGTATTTCATCGCGCAGGCAAAGCCCGGTCCGGGCCGCAGCGAGAGCATATCGCGCGTATTTGCCCTCGACGCCATGGTGCCGACCGAGCCGGAGCTCGAACGCGCGCGCGCCGCGATGTCGGGGCGCAATCGTGCGCTGCTCGACACCGTGGCCAAGGCGGTGCGCGAGGACTTGCTGCGAGTCAAGGAAGGCCTGGACATTTTCCTGCGCCGCGAAGACCGCAGCCCCCAGCAGCTTGCCCCGCAGGTGGACGTCCTGCACCGGATCCGCGACACGCTGGGAGTGCTGGGCTTGGCCTCCCCTGCACAGATGATCGACGATCAGCGGCAGGCCATCGTCGAGATGATCGACGGCAAGCGCCAGGCCAGGCCGGAAGCCATCCTGGATGTCGCAAGCGCGTTGCTGTATGTCGATGCATCGCTAGACGAGCACATCGACCATATGGGCACGGATGGCCGGATGGACGACGCGCTGCCCGCCAGCGAGGCGCGCAAGATCATGCGTACGCTCATGCGCGAGGCGGTAGCCAACCTGGCCAAGGCCAAGGAGCACATCACCGCATTCATCGAATCATCCTGGTCGCACGAACAGCTGGCCGGCGTGCCTGGCTTGCTGACGGAGGTCGGTGGCGCCCTGCGGATGCTCAACCTCGAGCGACCGGCCGAACTGGTCGATGGCATCGATCGCTATATCGGCAACGAACTGGTCGTGGACCGCAGGGTTCCAACGGTCGACGACATGGACCACCTGGCCGATGCACTGGCCAGCGTCGAGTACTACCTTGAAATCGGGCACGATGCGAGCGCCAGTGACAACCGGATCCTCGACGGTGCCCAGCTCAGCCTGGAAAAACTGCACTACTGGCCTGTTCCCGTACGGCGTGAAGCAGCACCCCGGCCGGCCGAGGAGGTGCCGTCTGCCACGACGGCGGAGGCTACGGAGGGCGTGCCGCTGCAGCCGTCCGCGACGGTGCCCACGGTCCCGCATGCCGTCGAACCCGCGCCATCCGCCGCGTCAACGGAGGGCACCGCGACAACAGCGGTTTCCGGCCGGTGGGTCGATGTCGAGGAAGAAGTGCTGGAGCCGATCGGCGGGGACGAAGTGCCGGTCGACATGTCCTTCCATGACGCGGCAGGCATCGACGAGGAAATCCGGGAGGTTTTCGTCGAGGAGGTCGGCGAGGAAATCGCGAACATCAACGTTAACCTGCCGGCCTGGAAATCGAATCCGGACGACCTCGACGCGCTCAGGAACGTGCGTCGCTCGTTCCACACGCTCAAGGGTTCGGGCCGCCTGGTCGGTGCGCTGGCACTTGGCGAATTCAGCTGGAAGGTCGAGAACATGCTGAACCGCGTGCTCGACCAGACCATCAAGCCCGACCCCAACGTGCAGGCCCTGGTGGACGCCGCCGTGGTGACGCTGCCGAAGCTGCACGCGGGCCTGCAGGGCCGGGTCGTCACGATCGATCCGCCACTCGATGCGATCATGCAGGCCGCCGACAAGCTTGCCGCGGGCGAATCCGCGCGGATCGAGGACCTGGCCCGGGGTTACCGCAAGGTCGTGCGCACGGTGCGCCGCTGGGTGCCGGCAGAGGAAACCGCGGGTGCCGCCGAGAAGGTCGCGACGAACTCCGTCGAACCGGTCATCACCTCGCCGGTGTCCGGCCTGCCGATTATCGATCCGATCCTGCTCGACGTGCTGCGCACCGAGGTGGGCCAACACCTTGACGGGATGCGTCGCTATCTTGCCAGGAATGCCGCTGGCGCCGCGCCGGTCGATGACGACCTCGCACGTTCGGTGCATACGCTGCATGGCGCCATCGCTATGGTCGGCGTCGAATCACTGGCCGGGATGCTCGCGCCGCTGGAAATCTGGATCCGTCGCGTGCGAAGTGCCGGAGCTGCACTCGACCGCGAGGGCTGCGATGCGCTTCGCGATGCCATCGCGATGACCGAACACGTGATGGCGCAATTCGATGCGACGGTGCCCGATGTCCCGGACACCACGGCGCTGACCGAACGCCTGGAAGCCCTGCGCGATCGTTGGCCGGAAGCGACGCCGCTCGGCGCGCCGCGCCACGCGGCGGAAGTTCCGGCGACGCCGGCCATCGACGAAGCCGAAGAAGCCGGCGTGGCTGCGGTGGCGCTGGAATCAGCGTCCATGCTTCCAACCGAAGATGATGAAGCTGCCCTGGCCTCGCGCGAGCAGGCCGAGCAGGAACGCCTCGCTGCCGAGCAGGCCGAGCAGGAACGCCTCGCTGCCGAGCAGGCCGAGCAGGAACGAATCGCCGCCGAGCAGGCCGAGCAGGAACGTCTGGCCG
>JAJXWZ010000164.1 GCA_021781345.1 Pseudomonadota bacterium | reverse complement strand
CGGCGCGCGGTGCACGGCATCGACATGCGAATCCGGGAAGGTGGCGGCGTAGAAGTTGGCGGCTTGCTCGGCTTGGCCGTCGAACCACAGGCAGACGGCGACGTTCTTGGATGCGTTGGTGTTGGGCATGG
This sequence comes from Pseudomonadota bacterium, assembly GCA_021781345.1. Taxonomy (GTDB): domain Bacteria; phylum Pseudomonadota; class Gammaproteobacteria; order Xanthomonadales; family Rhodanobacteraceae; genus 66-474. The sequence goes on along the minus strand of JAJXWZ010000164.1, from coordinate 31,819 downwards.
CTGGGGCTCCTTTCGGATGGCGGCGGCAATTCGCCGAATGTACGCCGTGTCGCGGGCGCTTGTCTGACTGCGACGGGTGGGCGTAATGGGGATCGACAGGATTGCTGTGGCATTCGGACCGCAATGCCGGACGCCCATGGCAAGTCGGCGCTGCGCAGCGGATGACGACGTGGGCTACTTGCGCGCGCGGTATCGATTCGCGCACGTTTCCTGCACGCGCTTGCCGGACTTGATCCTGATGTGCTGGCGCAGCCAGGCGGCGAAGGGCTTTTGCTTTAGGGTGCCTTCGGCGAGCGATATCATCGCGATGTATTTTTCTTCATCACTGGCGTCGAGCTCGACGTCGTTGAGCGCCAGGAATACGCGATAGCAGACGTGCGCGGTGCACTTGTTGCCGTCCACGAAAGGGTGGTTCCTGGCTAGGCCGCACGCAAGGCTTGCGGCAAGGTTGGCAATATCCGGGGGCGGATCGCCATAGGCGAACAGTTGTTGCGGACGGGCGAGTGCGGATTCGAGCAGCTTTTCATCGCGCACGCCGGTGCCGCCACCGTGTTCGGCGAGCTGGCGTTCGTGGATCGCGACGGCAAGCGGCTTTTCGATCCAGATGATCAGCGGATCGGTCATTGCGCCAGTTTGCGCAAGACATGCCGATCCTTGCGCATCACCTTCTCCGCCACTTCCATCTGCTTGGCGAGGGTGGGGTCGTAGCTGGTGAGCTTGATGCCGTCGGGCGTTTCCAGCGCGTAGAGTTCGTCGCCTTTCTCGACGCGCAGGCGCGCGAGCAGTTCCCTGGGCAGGATCACGCCGGCAGAATTGCCGATGGCGGTGATTTTGAGTTTCATGGCGGACTCGCGGATGGCGTTATAACGAACGTTATACTAGCGAGGTTCGTTGCGGTGTGCCAGCGATGCGCTGTCAGGAACCACTGCTGGATCCCGGCCTTCGCCGGGATGACGAACGTCGGGTGCTCTGGCGAGTAGGCTGGGCTGAGCGCATGCGAAGCACGACAGGGTTCGGCGACGACCTTGGGCTTCCGCCGATGGAGCCGGCGCCAGCCCAACCTGCGTAACTGGGTCCCGGCTGCGCCGAACGACGAGCTGTTTCAGGGATGCGCTGCCGCGGCGCCAGTGTTCGCCGCCAGCTTGTCGTCCGTGCATGCGGACCTGGCGGCTTCGGCGCTGACGCCGACGCAGGGCGTGAAGCCGGGCGGCAAGTCGGTTTCGACCAGGCGCTGACCGACCGGCAGCCCGAATGCGTGGACGGGTTGGCCGGTGCACATGGCGGAGCGGTGGCAATTGCCGGCATCGATGGCGTAGTGGCACGCGCCGCTGGAGCTGGCGATGCAGCGGAAGGTGGCGACGCCCTTCGCAATGGTGACTTCGCTGTGCAGGGTGGTGTGGCCGTCGATGCTGGATTGCACGATGGTGGTCTGGCCGTGCGGGTTGCAGCCGGCCAGCGACAGGGCGAACCAGAACAGCGTGGCGAGCTTGCCCATGGCGGTCTCCTTGCCCGGGTGGGTGTCACAACGCCTTGAACAGCGCCATGAACGGCGCGCTCACGGCCAGGGTTTCGTCGCGGCCTTTCAGGCGCAGGCTGCCGCGGCCGCTGTCGTCGCGCACGATCGAGGCGATGGCCTTGAGGTTGACGATGGTGGAGCGGTGGATCTGGCGGAAGGCCTGCGGGTCCAGCGTGGCGAGCAGCTCGCGCAGCGGCTTGCGCAGCAGGGCTTCGCCCTCGGCGGTGACGGCCACGGTGTATTTGTTGTCGGCGTGGAAATACAGCACGTCGTCGACCATGATCAGGCGCGTCTCGCGTCCGCCATTGGCGGTGATCCAGGTCAGCGGCGCGTCGCGGCCCATGCGTTCGCGCGCCAGTTCGCGTACCAGATCGGCCAGCGCGGCGGCGTCGGGATGAGTCTGTGGCGCGCGCGCCTTGATGCGTTGCACCGCGGCGGCCAGGCGTTCGGTCTGGATCGGTTTCAGTAGGTAGTCGATCGCGCCGCGTTCGAACGCGGCGATCGCGTACTGGTCGTAGGCGGTGGTGAACACCACCCGCGTTTCCGGGCTGCTCGCCGCCGCCGCGGCGGCGACGTCGAGGCCGCTCAGGCCCGGCATGCGGATGTCGAGGAAGGCGGCGTCGGGACGGTATTGCGCGATGGCTTCGATGGCCTCGGCGCCGTCCTCGCACTCGATCACCATTTCCAGCTCCGGCCAGGCCTCGTCGAGCGCGTGCTTGAGCGCGTGGCGCAGCAGGGCTTCGTCTTCGGCGATCACGACCTTGATCATGGCGCCACCGCCTCGGCTTCGACACTGCTGGCGGCCGGGACCGCGGGCAGCGTCAGGGTGGCGGCCACCCCGGCCGGTGCGTTGGCGACCACCGACAGCGCGGCACGCTCGCCGTAGATCAGGCGCAGGCGTTCGCGCACGTTCTTGAGGCCGATGCCGGTACCGCCGCCGGCCACGCCGAAGCCGAGGCCGTCGTCGGCGACGGTGACGGCCACGCGGTCGTCGTCGCGGCGCGCGAGGATCCACACCGTGCCGCCGCCGGGCTTGGGCTCGAGGCCGTGCTTGATCGCGTTCTCGACCAGCGTCTGCAGCATCATCGACGGCATCTGCAGTGCGCGCAGCGCGTCGGGCACTTCCACTTCCAGCGCCAGCCGTGGTCCCATGCGGATGCGCAGGATCTCGAGGTAGGCGCGGGTGCGTTCCAGTTCGTCGCCGAGCGTGGACATCGCCTCGCCGGTGCTCGGCAGCGAATGCCGCAGGTACTGGATCAGGTGCCCGAGCATGCGGTCGGCCTGCTGCGGTTCGCTGCGCGTCAGCACCTGCGCGTTGGCCAGCGTGTTGTACAGGAAGTGCGGCTCGATCTGCGCGTGCAGCAGGTTCAGGCGCGCGACCGAGAGTTCCTTTTCGGTCGCGGTCTGCTCGGCGGCGCGCTGCTCGTGGCGGCGGCGCTCGCCGATGCGGCGCGCGATCGCGCGGGTGATCGCCTCGGCGTTCTCGTAGTTGGTGCCGTCGTCGACCCGGAACCAGTCGGACCAGGCGCCGGCCTCCGGCTCGCAGATCAGGGTGACGCTGCCGGTGCCGTCGCCGGGGGTGACGGTGGCGGTCACCTGGTTGCGCAGGTTGCCGAACCAGTTGGCCGGATTGAGGCGCGCGAGCCGGCTGCGCCCGTACACGTGCGGACGTTCGACCTTGGCACGCAGTTGCAGGCTGTCGCGTGCGCTTTCGATGTCCTGGCTGCGCGGCATTTCGCGCACCGCGGCGTCGAGCATGTCGAAGGCTTCGCCGGCCTCGAACGGAATCTCGATCTGGCGCCGCTGGCGGCTGTGCAGCGTGCCCGCGTCGACGCGGCCGGCGATCAGGCGCACCCGGCGCACGTGCGAAACCGCGCCGGCGATCACCAGCGCGCCGAGGATGAAGGCGATCAGCACGAATGGCCCGGCGCGGTCGCCGCGGTCGCTGACGCTGGACAGGATGATCAGCATCACGATGAACAGCAGTGCCCAGGCGATGGCCAGGCGCAGGACGAAGAAGGTGCCCTTGAACATGTGCGTGCTCCCGATGCGATGGGCCGGAGCATAGCCGCCTGCCGCGCCGACGGAAGTGGCATGCGACGAAGGCGCGGATCGCGGGCGCGAAACGCCGGATTGGCGGTGCGAAGGCCGCGGCCGGCCGGCCTGTCTTTACGCCGCGTACGACCCGGGCGGGCTAGGCTGGCGGCTTTCGAGGCAAGCAACCGGAGTGGAATGCATGAAGACGCGCGCATTGGGGCCCTCGGGCCTGCAGGTTTCCGAGGAGGGACTGGGCTGCAACAACTTCGGCGGCCGGCTGGACGAGGCGGGTACGCGCGCGGTGGTGGACGCGGCGCTGGACGCCGGCATCAACTTCTTCGATACCGCCGATTCCTACGGCGAGCGCGGCGGCTCGGAAACGCTGCTCGGCAAGATCCTCGGCGCGCGCCGCAAGGACGTGGTCCTGGCCACCAAGTTCGGCTCGCCCATGCGCGACGGGGCGCGCCGCGATGCGTCGCGCCGCTACATCATGCAGGCGGTCGAGGCGAGCCTCGCGCGGCTCAAGACCGACTGGATCGACGTGTACTGGCTGCACTGGCCCGACCCGCTGACGCCGATCGAGGAAACCCTGCGCGCGCTGGACGACCTGATCCACGCCGGCAAGGTGCGTTACATCGGTGCCTGCAACCTCGCGGCGTGGCAGGTGGTGGATGCCGAGTGGACGGCGCGCGAGTTCGGCCTCAACCGTTTCGTCTGCGCGCAGAACGAGTTCAGCCTGGTCGAACGCGCCGCGCGCCGCGAACTGCTGCCGGCGCTGGCCGCGCACGACCTGAGCCTGGTGCCGTATTTCCCGCTGGCCAGCGGCCTGCTGACCGGCAAGTACCAGCGCGGCAAGCCCGCGCCGATGGACTCGCGCTTCGCCAATTGGAAGCAGCTCGGCGAGCGCTACCAGACCGACGCCAACTGGAAACGCGTCGAGAGGCTGGAGGCGTGGTGCAAGACCCACGACCACACCCTGCTGGAGCTGGCGTTCGCGTGGCTGCTGGCGCACCGCGAAGTCGCCAGCGTGATCGCCGGCGCGACCCGGCCCGAACAGATCGCGCAGAACGCCCGTGCCGCCGCCTGGCGCATCGGTGCGGATGCGATGGCCGAGGTCGACGCGCTGCTCGGGGATTGAATCCACGCGCACGTGATTCCATTTAGGCTGCACGCTTTCCGGGACGCATCGGCGTCCGCGCCGCGCGGGCGCGATGATCAGGCAAGGAACGGGAATGCACGACGATTCGGATCTGTTGGTGATCGGCGGCGGTTCGGCCGGCGTGGCGACCGCGATCCGGGCGGCGCGGCACGGCGCGAAGGTCACGCTGTTCGAGCCGCACGAACTGGGCGGCACCTGCGTCAACCGCGGCTGCGTGCCGAAGAAGGCGATGTGGCTGGCGGCGGAACTGGCCGTGGCGCAGCGGATGGCACAGGAAGTCGGCTTCGACGTGCAGCCCGGCAAGCTCGATTGGCCCGCGTTCGTCGCCAGGCGCGAAGCCTACGTGGCGCGGGCGCGCGGTTCCTACGACAAGCGACTGGCCGATCTTGGCATCCGGTTGGTGCGCGCGCACGCGCATTTCGTCGATGCGCGCACGCTGCATGCGGATGGCGCGGATTACCGCGCGTCGCACATCGTGATCGCCACCGGTTCGCGACCGCGCCCATTGGCGTTGCCAGGCGCGGAACTGGCGATCGATTCCGATGGTTTCTTCAAGCTGGGTGCGCAACCCGCGCGGGTCGGCATCATCGGTGGCGGTTACATCGCGGTGGAGCTGGCCGGCGTGCTGGGCTCGTTCGGATCGCAGGTCGAGTTGATCACCCGCAAACAGGGCCTGCTGTCGCATTTCGATGCCGACCTCGGGCGCGCGCTCGGTGAGATGATGCGGGCCGAGGGCATCGCACACCACGAAGGTTGCGCGGTGCAGGGCGTGCGCCGTGATGGCGATGCGCTGCGGCTGGATTGCAGCGATCACGAACCACACGGTCCCTACGACGTGGTGATCTCGGCGATCGGGCGCGTCCCCGACATCGAGTCGCTGCGTCTGGACGCGGCCGGCGTCTCTGTCAACATGTACAACGAGATCGTCACCGATGCGTTCGAGAATACCTCGGTTGACGGTGTGTACGCGCTGGGCGACGTCAACGGCAAGCTGCAGTTGACGCCGGTCGCGATCGCCGCGGGCCGGCAACTGGCCGAGCGGCTGTTCAACGGCCAGCGCGACGCGCACCTCGATTACGCGAACGTGCCGAGCGTGGTGTTCTCGCATCCGCCGGTCGGCAGCGTCGGACTGTCCGAGGCCGCCGCGCGCGTGCAGTACGGCGACACCGTGAAGGTGCGCAGTGCGCGCTTCGCGCCGATGCTGTGGTCGCTGGCCGGACGCGAAGGCAAGACCTTCATGAAGCTGGTGTGCGCCGGCGACGACGAACGCGTGGTCGGCGTGCACGGCATCGGGCCGGGCATGGACGAGATCTTGCAGGGGTTCGCGGTCGCGGTGCGCATGGGTGCGACGTATGCCGACTTCCTCAAGACGGTCGCGATCCATCCGACCTCGGCCGAGGAATTCGTCACGATGGGGTGAGTGGCCGGGTCGTCGCCGTGCGAGATGTGTCGCTTGCTTCGACCGGTTCATCGTCGTGCATGCGAATTGCATTCGCCGTCATGCGGGCGCAGGCCGGCATCCAGACAGGCATAAACCATCGGATTCTGGATCGCGCCTGCTGCGCAGGCTTGTCCGGAATGACGGCGGTATTGTTGTTGTTGAATCCATGAGCGCATCCTTTCTTCGTCATGCCGGCGCAGGCCGGCATCCGGATGGACGACAAGGCAGCGGGTTCCGGATTGCACACGTTGCTCGGGCATGTCCGGAATGAAGGCGGTGTTGTCGTCGTGCGATGGATGTCCGGAAGCGCAATGACGGCCGGGTGGTTTAGGCTGGCTGCATCTGGATCTGCGATCGGACGCGTCGAACATGGCCGCCTTGTCCATCCTCCTGCTGCATGTCGCGCTAATCGCGTTCAACGTCGCCGGGTGCGTGCTGGTCCCGGTCGGCGCGTGGCGCGGCTGGCGCTGGGTGCGCGAATTCTGGTGGCGCCTGGCGCACCTGCTCAGCCTTGCGGTGGTCGCCTTGCAGGCGCTGTTCGGGCGCGCGTGCTTCCTCACGATCTGGCAGGGCGACGTGTCCGGCCACGCACACGTGCAGCCTTTGATCGCAGGCTGGATCGATCGCCTGGTCTACTGGCCGCTGCCGCTGTGGGGGTTCGCGATCGCCTACGTCGCGTTGTTCGCGTACGTGATCGCGCTGTGGGTTTGGGTGCGCCCGCGCAGGTCGGGCGGGAAGCGATTGCGTTGACGCGACGCATCGCTGTGGCGCTAGAGTGGTCGCGTACCGGTTGCCCTGGAATCCCGTTTGAACGCCGTCGTCCTCAGTCTTGATGACCCACCCGCCGTCGATCGGCTCGCGGCGTGGTTGTCGGATCGTCGCAAGCTGGCCGTGATCACCGGCGCAGGAGTCAGTTCCGCGTCGGGCATTCCCGATTACCGCGATGCGGATGGCAACTGGAAGCGATCGCCGCCCGTGCAGTACCGTGATTTCGTGCAAAGCGACGCGGTGCGCCGGCGCTACTGGGCACGCAGCCTCGCCGGCTGGCCGATGTTCGCGGCCGCCAAGCCGGGTGCGGCGCACGTGGCGTTGGCCCGTCTGGAAATAATCGGAAGCGTGGCCAATCTGGTGACCCAGAACGTCGACCGCCTGCACCAGCGCGCGGGCAGCCGCGGTGTCGTCGACCTGCACGGCCGGCTGGACGTGGTGCGTTGCCTTGCGTGTCGTGCGCAGGTACCACGCGACGAATTCCAGCAGCGCTTGCGCGAGATGAACCCGGATTGGGATGTTGCGGCGGCGCGCATCGCACCCGACGGCGACGCGGATTTGCACGATGCGGATTTCGGCGCGTTCGAGGTGCCGTGCTGCGACGCCTGCGGCGGCGTGCTGAAACCCGACGTGGTGTTCTATGGCGAGTCGGTGCCGCGCGAAACCACGGCGGCGGCATTCGATGCCGTGCAATCGGCCGACGGCGTGCTGGCGGTCGGCTCGTCGCTGATGACGTGGTCGAGCTTCCGGCTGGTGCGCGCCGCTGCGCAGCGCGGCATCCCGGTGGGCGCGGTCAATCGTGGCCGCACGCGGGCCGACGATCTGTTTGCCTTCAAGTGCGACGGCGACTGCGGCGAGGTGTTGACCGCGGCAGTGGATGCCCTGAAACCCATCCCTACCCAACCCTCCCCTTGAAGGGGATGGCTGTCAGTGGTTTTGCCGCGCTGGCGTCCTTCTCTTGAGGGGCAGGGTTTCCGGTTTGTTTGGCGCGGCGCCGTCCGTCGTGATCAGGACACGTTGGGTTCGCTGAAGGCTTCCGGCTCGTCGGCGAAGTCGCTGGTCGGGATGCACGTGCAGAACACGTTCTTGTCGCCGTAGACGTTGTCGACGCGCGCGACCGGCGGCCAGTACTTGACCTGCTTCAGCGAGGCCAGCGGATAGGCCGCGAGTTCGCGCGGGTAGGCGTGGGTCCATTCGCTGGCCGATACTGCCGATGCGGTGTGCGGCGCGTGCTTGAGGGGGTTGTCCTCGCGGTCCAGGTGGCCGTCCTCGATCGCGCGGATTTCCTCGCGGATCTGGATCATCGCGTCGATGAAGCGGTCGAGCTCGTGCAGCGATTCCGATTCGGTCGGCTCGACCATCAGCGTGCCGGCGACCGGGAACGACAGCGTCGGCGCGTGGAAACCGAAATCGACCAGGCGCTTGGCGATGTCCTCGGCAGTGACGCCGCTGGCTTTCTCGAGCGGACGGATGTCGAGGATGCATTCGTGCGCGACCAGTCCGTTGCGGCCGGTGTAAAGCGTCGGGTAATGCGGCGCGAGGCGCTTCGACAGATAGTTGGCGTTGAGCAGCGCGACCTGGGTGGCCTTGAGGATGCCCTCGCGGCCCATCATCGTGATGTACATCCAACTGATCGGCAGGATCGACGCCGATCCGTAGGTCGCCGCCGAAACCATGCCACCGCCATGCTGGTCGCCGTCGATCTGGAATGCCTTCGGCAGGTACGGCGCCAGGTGCGATTTCACCGCGCACGGCCCGACGCCGGGGCCGCCGCCGCCATGCGGGATGCAGAAGGTCTTGTGCAGGTTGAGGTGCGAGACATCCGAGCCCCAGCGGCCCGGCCGCGCAACGCCGCACAGCGCGTTGAGGTTGGCGCCGTCGGTGTAGACCTGGCCGCCGTGCTCGTGCACGATCTCGCAGATCTGCGCGATTTCTTCCTCGAACACGCCGTGCGTGGACGGGTAGGTCAGCATGATCGCGGCCAGGCGGTCGGCATACTTGCCGGCCTTGGCACGGATGTCCTCGACGTCGACGTTGCCGTTGGCGTCGCACTTGGTCACGACCACCGCCATGCCGCACATCTGCGCCGACGCCGGGTTGGTGCCGTGCGCGGATTCGGGGATCAGGCAGACGTCGCGTTGCGGCTGGCCGTTGGCGCGGTGGTACGCGCGGATCGCCAGCAGGCCCGCGTATTCGCCTTGCGCGCCGGCGTTCGGCTGCAGGCTGACCGCGTCATAGCCCGTGATCGCGATCAACTGCGCTTCCACGCTGTCGATCAATTCGCGATAGCCATGCCATTGCTCGGCCGGCGCCAGTGGATGGATGTTGGCGAACTCGGGCCAGGTGACCGGGATCATCTCGGCAGTCGCGTTCAATTTCATCGTGCACGACCCCAGCGGGATCATGCTGCGGTCGAGCGCGAGGTCCTTGTCGGCGAGCTGACGCAGGTAGCGCAGCATCTCGTGCTCGCTGCGGTAGCTGTTGAACACCGGGTGCGTCAGGAAGGCGGACGTGCGTTGCAGCGACGCCGGCAACGCGTCGGGGGTGTCGCGGTCCAGCGCGTCGATGTCGTCGATGCGTGCGCCGAACAGCGACGCCAGCCGCACCACGTCGTCGCGGGTGGTGGTTTCGTCCAGGCTGATCGCGAGCGAAGTGGCGTCGATCCGGCGCAGGTTCACGTGCGCGGCGTTCGCCATCGCGTGGACGGTGTGCGCGTCGATGCCGGTGACGTGCAGGGTGTCGAAGAAATCACCGCCGACCTTGATGCCGGCCTTGAGCAGCGCGGCGGCGAGGATCGCGGCCAGGCGGTGGGTGCGGCGCGCGATCCGGACCAGGCCTTCCGGGCCATGGTAGACCGCGTACATCGCGGCCATCACCGCCAGCAGCACCTGCGCGGTGCAGATGTTGCTGGTGGCCTTCTCGCGGCGGATGTGCTGCTCCCGTGTCTGCAGCGTGAGCCGGTACGCGTTGTTGCCCTGGGCGTCCTTGGATACGCCGATCAGGCGCCCCGGCAGCGAACGCTTGTACGCGTCGCGGCAGGCCATGAACGCCGCATGCGGACCGCCGAAACCGAACGGCACGCCGAAGCGCTGCGAGTTGCCGACCACGATGTCGGCGCCCCATTCGCCCGGCGGCGCGACCAGCGTCAGCGCCAGCAGGTCGGTGGCGACGGCGACCAGCGCGCCCTTCGCGTGCAGCGCGTCGCACAGGCCCTTGTAGTCGCGCAAGGTGCCGAAGGTGTCCGGATATTGCAGCAGCGCGCCGTAGCAATCGACGCCGGCGGCCGTGCTTTCGTCGTCGATGCGCAGCTCGATGCCCAGCGGTTCGGCGCGGGTCTTCAGGACTTCGATGGTCTGCGGGTGCACGTGCTTCGACACGAAAAACACGTTGGACTTCGATTTCGACGAACGCTTGGCCAGCGTCATCGCTTCCGCGGCAGCGGTGGCTTCGTCCAGTAGCGAGGCGTTGGCGATCTCCATGCCGGTAAGGTCGGCGCACATCGTCTGGAAGTTGATCAGCGCTTCCATGCGGCCCTGCGAAATCTCGGCCTGGTAGGGCGTGTAGGCCGTGTACCAGGCGGGGTTCTCGAGCACGTTGCGCAGGATCACCAGTGGCGTGTGGGTGCCGTAATAGCCCTGGCCGATGAAGGATCGGAACACTTCGTTCTTGTCCGCGATCGCGCGCATCTTCGCGAGTGCCTCGGTTTCGGTGACGGCCGGCGGCAATGCCAGCGGATTCTTCTGGCGGATCGCGGCGGGCACGATCGCATCGACCAGTGCGTCCAGCGAGTCGTGGTCGACCGCTTCCAGCATGTGCGCGATTTCGCGATCGTCCGGGCCGATGTGGCGGTCGATGAAGGCGTCGTGCTGCTCGAGGTCGTGCAGGGAGGGGGTGTGCTGGGTCATGGCGGGAGTTCCAATTCGGGCGTGGGGCAAGGCGAGGGCACCGTTTGATGCCTGTGTGTCGTCAGGCAGAATCCCGATCGAAGCCGCTGTTGTGGAAAGTCAGGCCATGGATGGCCGTTCTGGTCTTTGTGGACTTGGAACGGTCCGGGCGTGCGTCCGACAGCAGTTGCGGCGATCACGGACGATCGCACAAACATGCCCCTCTGTCCGTTTGCCTGAGAGTTTGGAAACGAAGGTCTCGGCGACCCTTGTTTCTTGCCCCTTCGGCGCCGGTCGCCGCTGGCGCGGTCCGGTCTCTCCAGAGTTTTGGATGTGTGGGTGGTATCGGGCCTGAGCGATTACGGGCGTTGCGCCTTCGGCAGCAGTCCGGGGGTGGCCGACTCGATCCGTTGCGCCTGCGCGGCCATAGGGATGGGGTCGACTGCTCCCTTTGCTTCTTCCACCACTCGGCGATTATACAGGTGGGCGCGGCGGCAATCGTTTGGTTAGGATGGGGCCATCCCGTCCAGCCGCTTGCCACCTCCATGACCGTTCCTTTCCGCCTGCGCCGGCTAGACCACGTGGTCTTGCGCGTGCGCGAGCCCGAAGCGATGCTGCGGTTCTACCGCGATGTCCTGGGTTGCCGCGAGGAGAGGCGGCAGGACGACATCGGCCTGGTGCAGTTGCGCGCCGGCGAATCGTTGATCGACCTGGTGGACGTCAACGGCAAGCTCGGCCGCAAGGGTGGCGCCGCGTCGGGGGCGCAAGGCCACAACGTCGACCACGTCTGCCTGAGCGTAGATGGTTACGACGAGACCGCGATCGTGGCGCATCTCGAATCCCGTGGCGTGCGCGTCGGCGAGGTCGGCATGCGTTATGGCGCGGAGGGCGAAGGGCCGTCGATCTACCTGTTCGACCCCGAAGGCAACCTGCTCGAATTGAAGGGTCCGCCGATTCCCGGTTCGCGGGTCGGCGGCGACGACTGATCCTGGCGATAACGGAGGAGCGTGCCATGCCTTGCCTGCTGGTCCTGTTTGCCCTGTTCGTGCCGCGCGTGGTGATCGTGCTGTTGTGGCTGTTTACCCACTGGTTCAGCGGCATCTTCCAGATCGCGCTTTGGCCGGTGCTCGGATTCATCTTCCTGCCGACCACGTTGCTCTGGTACACCGTGGTGGTGCACTGGTTCGGCGGGCAATGGACGCTGGTCCCGATCATCGGCATCGTGGTCGCCCTGCTGATCGACCTGTCGCCCGCCTCGGGACGCCGCCGCCGCGTGATCGTGCGCTGAAACGTGGAAAGTCCGGCCAGGGAGTTCTTGGCCATGGATGGCGGCTTGGGCCGTTCCGGTGCTTCCGTGGTGGGGGCGTTGCGTCTGTCCGGACATGGGCCGAAGCCGCGATCAGGGACGATCGCATGGCAATGCCCGGGACTTCCGGCAGGGGTGCCAGGCAGCGGGCAGGTCTAGGATCGACAGGTTGCGTTGCGACCTTTCGACCGGGAGATGGCCATGTCGTCGATTCGCGGGATTGCCTGCGCCTTGCTGGCGGGCATGCTGGCCTTCGTCGCCGTGGCGCAGGCTCGCCAGCTGACAGGCCAGGACTATGCGCGCGCGGTGAGGTTCCTGCCGCAGGACGCCGACCCGCTGGTCGACCATGACGTGCAGCGCGTGGCATGGCTGGACGCCACGCATTTCTGGTACATCGACCATGATGCATCGGGCGATCGCGTACTCGAAATGGATGCCGCGACCGGCAAGGTTGCGCCGGCGTTCGACCAGGCAAGGCTCGCGGCGGCCTTGGGCAACGCGCGCGGCAAGCCGGTCGACGCCTTGCGCTGGCCCCGGCGTTTCGATGTTCGTGCCTTGCCGGGCGGCGACCTCGACGTGCAACTGGGTGGCAAGTGGTACCGCTGCGACCTGTCGGGCGCGGGCGAGTGTACCCGCCGCGACAAGCTGCTGAAGACCGGCAAGGAGCCGGGCGCGCTGTCGCCGAACGGCAGGTTGCTGGCGTTCGTGCGCGACTGGAACCTGTGGGTGCGCGACCTCGCGACCGGCAACGAAACCCAACTCACCACTGACGGCGTAAAGGACTACGGCTATGCCACCCAGAACGCGGGCTGGATCCACGGCGACGGCGCGGTGGTGCGCTGGTCGCCGGATTCGACCCGGATCGCGACCTACCGCCAGGACCAGCGCAAGGTCGGCGAGATGTACACGGTGGACACGCGCGTCGGCCATCCGAAACTGAGCGCATGGAAATATCCGCTGCCTGGCGACAAGCACGTGTTCATGATCGAGCCAGTCGTGATCGACGTCGCCACCGGCAAGCTGGTGCGCCTGAAGATGGAGCCCGAACAACGCCTGTCCAGCCTCTGCGACCAGCTCGCATGCGACGAGCGCCAGCCGTACACGTGGAGCGACGTGAAGTGGGCACCGGACAGCCGGACCTTCGCGCTGGTGTCCACATCGCGCGACCGCCAGCACGAATGGTTCCGAGTCGCCGACGCCCGCACCGGCGGAGTGCGCACCGCGTTCGAGTCCAGCACCGGTCAGTATTACGAGAGCGGCCACGGTCGCGTGAACTGGCAATACCTGCCCGAAGCCGGCCAGGCGATCTGGCCGTCGGAGCAGACCGACTGGGCCAACCTCTACCTGTACGACCTCAAGACCGGCAAGGAACTGCACCCGGTGACCACCGGGACAGGCGCGGTCGACGAAGTGCTGTACCTCGACCGTGCCACCCGCACCCTGTGGTTCGTCGCGACCGGCCGCACGCCGGGCATGAATCCGTACTACCGGCAACTCTTCAAGGTCGACATCGATACCGGCAAGACCGTCTTGCTGACGCCCGAGGACGCCGACCACACCATCACCATGTCGCCGGACGGGAAGTATTTCGTCGATGCGTATTCGACGCCGACCGCGCCACCGGTGACCGTGCTGCGCGATGCCCGGGACGGCCACGTGATCGCGACCGTCGCCGTGGCGGACATCTCTAGGTTGAAGGCCGCCGGTTGGGTGCCGCCGATCCCGTTCACGGTCAAGGCGCGCGACGGCAAGACCACGCTGTACGGGATGATGTTCAAGCCGACCAACTTCGATCCCGCGAAGAAATACCCGATCGTCGATTACGTCTATCCCGGTCCGCAGACGGGTTCGGTGCGTGGGCGCAGTTTCCTCGCGGCGCGCGGCGACAACCAGGCGCTGGCCGAACTGGGCTTCATCGTGGTGGCGATCGACGGCATGGGTACGCCCTGGCGTTCGCGCAGTTTCCACCATTACTGGTACGGCGACATGGGCGACGACACGCTGCCCGACCAGGTCGCCGGCATCAGAGAACTAGCAACACGTTACAAGTGGATCGACCTCGACCGCGTCGGCATCTGGGGTCATTCCGGTGGCGGCAACGCGACCGCCGACGCAATGTTCCGCTATCCGGATTTCTTCAAGGTCGGCTGGGCCGAGAGCGGCAACCACGACAACCGCGACTACGAGAACGACTGGGGCGAGAAGTACCAGGGCCTGCTGGTCACGAACAAGGACGGCACCACCAACTACGACAACCAGGCCAACGAGGACATCGCCAAGAACCTGAAAGGGCACCTGATGCTGGTGCACGGCCAGATCGACGACAACGTCCCGACCAGCAACACCTATCTGGTCGTCGATGCCTTGATCAAGGCCAACAAGGATTTCGACATGATGATCCTGCCGAACGAACACCACGGCTACGGCAAGGACACGCCCTACGTGATGCGCCGGCGCTGGGATTATTTCGTCAGATACCTGGCGGGGAATACGCCGCCGCACCAATACATGATTCCGAGTCCGAAGACGGGAGATTGACCATGAAGACCACGATTCGCCTGCTGTCCACCGCGATGCTCGCGGCGCTGTCCACGGCTGCGCTGGCGCAAGCGCCGGCGCACAAGCCCGACTATCCGGTGGCGCGCCAGGACAAGACCGTCGACAACTATTTCGGCACCAGGGTGCCGGCGCCGTACCAGTGGATGGACAACCTGACCAGTCCAGGCTTGCACAAGTGGGTGGACGCCGAGAACAAGCTCACCGACGATTACCTGTCGAAGATCCCGGTGCGCGGCTGGATCGACCATCGCCTGACCGAGCTGTGGAATTACGCCAAGGAAGGCACGCCGCACCAGCTCAAGAACGGCATGCTGTTTTTCGGCAGGAACTCAGGCCTGCAGAACCAGAGCGTGGTGTACGTGCAGGATTCGCCAACCGCCAAGCCGCGCATGTTGCTGGATCCCAACAAGCTGTCGCCGGACGGCTCGATCGCCCTGGCCGGCACCGCGCCGTCGCCGGACGGCAAGTACATGGCCTATGCATTGTCGAACGGCGGCGCCGACTGGCAGACGATCCACGTGCTGGACGTCGCCACCGGCAAGCCGACCTCCGACGAAGTGCGCTGGGTGAAGTTCTCCGGCATTTCCTGGACCCACGACGGCAAGGGTTTCTTCTATTCGCGCTATCCCGAACCGCCCAGCGGCGAGAAGGCGATCAGCCAGGCGGTGGTCAACCAGAAACTCTATTACCACCAGCTCGGCACCCCGCAGTCCGACGACAAGCTGGTCTATGCGCGTCCCGACCTGCCGCACGCCTTCCTCGGCGGCAGCGTGGGCGAAGACGGCCGTTACCTGTACGTGTATCTGCAGAACAATGCGATCAGCAAGAACGAGCTGTACTACGCCGACGTCGGCAATCCCGACAAGCCCGATCTGGCCGCGAAGATCAAGCCGCTTTTCACGAAGAACGACGCGTCATATTCGCCGATCGGGCACAAGGGCGACACCCTGTACGTGCAGACCACCCAGGACGCACCGCGTGGCCGGATCATCGCGGTGAAGTTCGACGATCCCGCGCCCGCGCACTGGCGCACCGTGGTGCCGCAGGCCGCCGGTGTGTTGTCGGGCGCGTCGATGGCGGACGGCGACATCCTCGCCGATTACCAGGACGTCGCCAAGAGCAAGCTCGAACTGTACGACACCGGCGGCAAGCTGCTGCACACGCTGGCGTTGCCGACGATCGGCACCGTGGGCGGGATTTCCGCGCGTGACGATTCACCCACGGTGTACTACGCGTTCACCTCGTACCTGTACCCGACGACGATCTACCGCTACGACGTCGCCACCGGCAAGACGACGGTGACCTTCAAGCCGGACGTCAAGTTCGACCCGTCCGCGTACCAGACCAGGCAGGTGTTCTACACCTCCAGGGACGGCACCCGCGTGCCGATGTTCATCGTCGCGAAGAAGGGGATCAAGCTCGATGGCAGCCACCCGACCGTGCTGTACGGCTACGGTGGTTTCGACATCACCATCACGCCGAGCTTCAACCCGATACTGCCGGTGTGGCTGGAGATGGGCGGCGTTTACGCGGTGCCCAACCTGCGTGGCGGCGGCGTGTACGGCGAGGCCTGGCACCACGCCGGCATGCTCGGCAAGAAGCAGAACGTGTTCGATGATTTCGCCTGGGCGGCGAAGTACCTGATCAAGCGTGGCTACACCTCGTCGAAGCACATCGGCATCCAGGGCTATTCCAACGGCGGCCTGCTGACCGGTGCGTCGATCACCGAGCACCCGCAACTGTTCGGCGCGGCCTACATCGGCCACGGCGTGCTCGACATGCTGCGCTACCAGAAATTCTCGGGTGGTTCGTTCTGGGTGCCCGAATACGGCAGCGCCGACAACAAGCAGGCATTCCAGTGGCTGATCAAGTATTCGCCGCTGCACAACATCCATGCGGGTACCTGCTATCCGCCGACCCTGATCACGACGTCTTGGGACGACGATCGCGTGGTGCCCAGCCACGAATTCAAGTTCGCGGCGAAGATGCAGCAGGCGCAAGGCTGCGCCAACCCGGTCCTGCTTCGCACCACCGGCAGTACCAGCCACATCTACATGCCGACCGACAAGGAAATCCAGCAGGACGCCGACGTGTGGGCGTTCGAAGCCTGGAACCTCGGCGTCAAGCGGGCGCCCGACGGCAAGGACGGCACTTCGGCGTCGCATTGATGCCGCGAGCTGGGCGCGCCTGCGCGAGTCGAATCGACGCAGGCGCGGCCATTCGGAAGCAAGCCGCAGGATTGCCGCTTGCTTCGCCATAATCGTTACGATATAACATTGCGTCCCTCGCGGCCCACGCACTTGGAAGGCATCGGGGCGATCTCCACCGAACCGTTCGGCCCGGCCCGGCCGGCCCGCAGCAAGAGAAACGTCTGTCCATGGGTGTCGAATTGCAGCCTGCGGTGACCGTGCGACGCGCCCTGTCCGTGGCGACGCTTGCTTTCGTGCTGGCGGGTTGCGCGGTCGGCCCCGACTTCAAGCCGCCGGCGCCGCCGAAGGTCGCGACGTACACCGGGCACGCGCTCGAAAATCCCGTTGCCACCCCGGGGGTCGCGGGTGGCCGCGCGCAGCACTTCGCCGATGGCGCCGACATCGCCGGCGACTGGTGGAAGCTGTTCCATTCGAAAGCCCTGAACGCGCTGGTCGCGCAGGCGCTCGCACACAACCACGACTTGAAGGCCGCGCAAGCGGCGTTGCGCGTGGCGCACGAGGACGTGCTGGCGCAACGCGGCGCGTACTTCCCCAGCGTGTCGGCCGGTCTCGATGCCAGCCACGAGAAGGCACCGGTCGTACTTGCCCCGGTGCCGAATTACCCGGTCGTGCCGCAGGAGTACCGCTACGACCTGTACACGCCGCAACTGACGATTTCTTACACGCCGGACCTGTTCGGCGCCAATCGCCGTACGGTCGAATCCCTGCAGGCGCAGGCGCAGGCGGCGCGCTTCCAGATGATCGCGACCTGGACCACGCTTACCTCGAACGTGGTGGTGACGGCGGTGCAGGAAGCCGCGTTGCAAGACCAGGTGCGGGCGACGCGCAAGCTGGTGGTGCTGGAAAGGAAGGGCCTCGCCATCCTGCGCCTGCGCTTCCGCAAGGGCGACGCCAGCCGGCTGGACGTGGCCGCGCAGCAAACGCAGCTCGCCCAGACCGAGGCCGGCCTGCCCGCGCTGGTGAAGCAGCTCGACGCGACGCGGCACGCACTGGCGGTGCTGGTCGGCGCGTTTCCCGATCAGGCCCCGGCCGGGAACCTCGCGTTGTCCGACTTCAAGCTTCCCCAAAGCCTGCCGGTGAGCCTGCCGTCGAGGCTGGTCGCGCAGCGGCCCGACGTGCGCCTGGCGCGCGCGAACCTGCATGCCGCCAGCGCCGCGATCGGTGTCGCCGCCGCCGCGCGACTGCCCAGCATCACGCTCAGCGCGAACGCCGGTGCCACCGCGCTGGCGATCTCGAACCTGTTCACGTCCGGTACCGGCTTCTGGGGCGTCGCCGCGTCGCTGACCGCGCCGATTTTCCAGGGCGGCGAGTTGATGCACCAGGAGCGTGCCGCCAAGGCCGCCTACGTCGAGGCCGCCGAGCAATATCGCGGCACGGTGCTTGGCGCCTTCCAGAACGTCGCCGACACATTGGTCGCGCTGCAGCAGGACGCGACGGCGCTGCACTCCGCCGCGATCGCGATGCGGGCCGCCAAGACCACGCTGGATCTTTCCCGGCTGCAGTTGCGGCACGGCTACATCGGCGGCTTCGAACTGCTGTCCGCCGAGCAGGCGTACCAGCAGGCACGCATCGCCCTGGTGCAGGCCGAAGCGGAACGTTTCGCCGACACGGCGGCGCTGTACCAGGCTCTGGGCGGCGGTTGGTGGCACCACGCGAACCTTGCAAGGCAGTGAATGAGATGAATCGATACCAGGGTCGAATCGGCGCGGCGCCGCGCATCGCCGCACTGGCGGGGGCGGTGCTTGCCGTCGCGATGCTCGCCGGGTGTAGCCGCAATCCGGCGGCGCAAGCGTCGTCGAATACGCCGCACAACGTCACGCTGACCAAGGCACAGCGGCAAAGCATCCACGTGGTCACGGTCGAGCCGTCGCAATACCGCACCACGATCACCACCACCGGCGTGGTCGATTTCGACCGCAACCGCGCCAATGACGTGCTGGCGCCATTTTCCGGGGCGGTCACGAAAGTGCTGGTGACGCTTGGCGCCAGGGTAGAGAAAGGACAGGCGCTGGCCGAGGTCGCGTCGCCCGATTTCGCCGCGGCCGCCGGTGCCTACCGCAAGGCGGTGCTTGCGGCGCAGGCGGCCGACGCGGTCGCGTCCAACGATCGTGACCTGTTCGCGCACCAGGCGATTTCCGAACGCGAGAACGCGCAGGCCCAGGCCGATGCGGCCAGCGCCGACGCCGATCGCGCCGCGGCGCTGCAAGCGCTGGTCGCGCTGCACATGGACCCACGGATGATCGCCGCGGTCCGTGCCGGCAAGACGCTTTCGGGCGGGCGGGGCGTGATCCGCGCGCCGATCGCCGGCACCGTGGTGGCGAAATCCATCGCGCCAGGACAAACCCTCGCCGCGGGAACTTCGCCTTGCTTCACCATAGCCGACACCTCGCGGATGTGGGTGATGACCCATGTCTTCGGCGACGACGCCACGCGGGTCCGGCGCGGCGACGATGCCACGATCCTGGCCGGCGACGGCGGCAAGCCCGTCGCCGGCACCGTGACGAACGTCGGCGCGGTGGTCGATCCGGACACGCGCTCGGTGCAGGCGCGGGTGCGCGTGGACAATCCGGATGGCGAGCTGAAGAAGCTGATGTACGTGACGGTGGAGCTGCGCTCGCACGACGCGTACAAGGGACTGCTGGTCCCGGTGTCGGCGGTGCTGCGCGACGACGAGAACCTGCCGTTCGTTTACGTGGTCGATGCCGACGGCAGCTACGCGCGGCGCAGCGTTTCGTTGGGCAGGCGCGTGGGTGACCGCTACGTGATCCCCGAAGGGCTCCACCCCGGCGACAAGGTAGTGGTGGACGGCAGCATCTTCCTGCAGTTCATCCAGAGCCAATGAGCGCGCAGCTTCCCCAAGGCGAGGCGCCGCGCACGGCGTCCCTGATCAATCGCGTCGTCGCGTTCGCACTGGAACAGCGACTCCTGATCGTGCTGCTGTCGCTGGCGATGGCGGCGGCCGGCGTGTGGGCCTGGAAGGTCCTGCCGATGGATGCCTACCCGAACCTGTCGCCGCCGATGGTGGAGGTCATCGCCCAGTGGCCCGGGCATTCGGCCGAAGAGGTCGAACAGCAGATCACCGTGCCGATGGAACTCGGCATGAACGCCATTCCCGGCCTCGTCACCAAGCGTTCGATCTCGCTGTACGGCCTGTCGGATGTCACCCTGACGTTTGCCGACGGCACCGGCCAGTATTTCGCGCGCCAGCGCGTCTACAACCGCTTGCCCGGCATCACCTTGCCGGCCGGCGTGACTCCATCGATCTCGCCGATGTCGCCGCCCTCGGGCCTGGTCTATCGCTACGTGCTGCAGAGTTCTGATCGCTCGCCGATGGAACTGAAGACGCTCGAGGACTGGGTGATCGCGCCGCAATACCGCTCGGTGCCCGGCGTGGCCGACGACTCGGGCTTCGGCGGCGGCACCATGCAGTACCAGGTGCTGTTGAATCCGGTGAAGATCGCCGCGCTGGGCCTTGGCGTGTCGCAGGTCGAGGCTTCGCTGGCGGCCAACAACAGCAACGCCGGCGGCGGGTTCTACCAGCAGGGCGGACAGTTCTTCTACGTACGCGGACTCGGCCGCATCAGGACGCCCGAGGACATCAGCAACATCGTGCTGGCTGTGCACGATGGCACGCCGGTGCTGGTGAAGGACGTCGCCAGGATCAGGATCGGCATCGCGCCGCGCCTCGGCGAGTTCGGCTACATGCACCAGAACGACGCTGTCGAGGGCGTGATCCTGGCGCTGACCGGCAGCAAGACCGAGGACGTGCTCAAGCGGGTCGAGGCCAAGACCCGGGAACTGAACGACACGATCCTGCCCAAGGACGTGAAGATCCACCCGTTCTACGACCTGACCACGCTGATCGACCAGACCAAGGGCGTGGTGATGCACAACCTCACGGTAGGCCTGGTGCTGGTGGTCGTGGTGCTGGTGTTCTTCCTGTACGACCTGCGCGCCGGCCTGATCGTCGCCGTCACCATCCCGCTCGCGCTGCTGTTCGCGTTCCTGTGCCTCGACCTCAAGAACGCCTCTGCCAACCTGCTCTCGATCGGCGCGGTGGATTTCGGCATCCTCGTGGATGGCGCGATCTTCATGGTCGAGAACATCTTTCGTGAATTGGCCGCGCGGCGTGGTACGGATTACGACATCAAGCGGGTGATCCTGGGCGCGGCGGCCGAAATCGATCGCCCGCTGGTGTACGCGGTCGCGGTGATCGTCGCGAGCTTCCTGCCGATCTACTTCCTGACCGGACCGTCCGGCACGCTGTTCAAGCCGATGGCCGACACCATGATCTTCGCGCTGATCGGGTCGCTGGTGGTCACGCTGACCCTGTTGCCGGTGCTGTGCGGCGTGTTCATGCGCAAGGGCGTGCGCGAGCGCCGCAACGCCATCTACGAGAAATTCAAGGCCTGGTACGTGCGCACGCTGGAACGCGCGCAAGGCGTGCCGTGGCGGGTGACGGCGGTCTCGGCACTGCTGCTGGGGCTGGCCTTCCTGATGATGCAAGGCATCGGCGCCGAGTTCATGCCCAGCCTCGACGAGGGCGCGCTGTGGGTGCGCGCGACCATGCCCTACACCATCTCGTTCGAGAAAGCCTCCGAGATCTCGCCCGAGATCCGCAAGGTGCTGATGTCGTTCCCGGTCGTCACCACGGTGACGTCCGAGCTTGGCCGGCCCGACGACGGCACCGACTCGACCGGTTTCTTCAACGACGAGTTCTTCGTCGGCCTGAAGCCGTATTCCGAGTGGGGTGGCAAGTACCGCGACAAGCAGGCCTTGATCGACGCCATCAACGCCAAGCTGCAGAAATTCCCCGGCATCCAGTTCAACTACACCCAGCCGGCCGAAGATGCGGTGGACGAGGCCGAGACGGGCCTCAAAAGCGCACTGGCGGTGAAGTTGTACGGGCCGAGCCTGCAGGTGCTGCAAACGCAAGGCAAGGCGATCAAGGCGGTGATGGAGAAGGTGCGCGGCATCACCGACATCACCCTGGTGCACGAACTCGGTCAGCCCAACCTCGCCGTCGACATCGACCGCGCGAAGATCGCGCGCTACGGCCTCAACGTGGATGACATCAACAACCTTGTCAATGCGGCGATCGGCGGCGACGTCGCCACCGAGGTGGTGCAGGGCGACAAGCAGTTCGACCTGATCGTGCGCCTGCAGAAGCGTTTCCGCGACAACCCGACCGAGATCGGGGACATCCCGGTGGCGACTCCGGGGGGCCAGGAGATCCCCTTGAAGGAACTCGCCGACATCAAGATCGAGAACGGCGCATCGTTCATCTACCGCGAAAACAACTCGCGCTACATCGGCGTGCAGTTCTCGGTGCAGGGGCGCGACCTTGCCAGCGCCGTCAACGACGCGATCGCGCAGGTCGCGCGCGACGTGAAACTGCCGCAGGGCTACCGGCTGGAATGGGGTGGCGAATACAAGGAATACACCGCCTCGCGTGCGCAGATGCGGGTGATCCTGCCGCTCACCGTGGTCGTGATCTTCGGGCTGCTGTTCGTGCTGTACGGCAACTTCAAGTTCCCGCTGATCACGGTGGTCGGGGTGCTGCTGTCGGCGCCGTTCGGCGCGGTGTTCGCGATGTGGGTCACCGGCACGCCGTTCTCGGTGTCGTCCGGGATCGGCTTCATCGTGCTGTTCGGGGTGTCGGTGCTGACCGGGGTGGTTTACATCTCGTGCGCGAACGAGCTGCGCCTTGCCGGCATGGACAAGCTGCGCGCCGCGCACGAGGCCGCGGTGTTGCGCTTGAGGCCCATCCTCATGACCGCGCTGGTCGCGGCGCTGGGCCTGCTGCCGGCTGCGATCGCCCATGGCGTCGGCACCGATTCGCAGCGTCCGTTCGCGCTGGTCATCGTGGCCGGCATGATCTCGCGCCTGGCGATCGGGATCTTCCTGATGCCGGCGCTGTACAAACTGGTCGCGCGCGACGGCGACCGCCTGCAGGTGTAGCCGATGCTTGAGGGGATTTTGCGGAGAACTACACGCGCGCGAATGTTCGCTGGCAACCTAGTCGAGGATCGCCCTCATCTGTGCTAAGGCTCCGCGAAGCACGGTTGGCTCGACGATATCAACGTCGAAAACGCTGCGAAAATCCTTGGGTCGAGCTTGGTGCGCGTCTCTTTCTGCAAGATCGCCATTGCTTCGCCGTGAGACAGCGCGTGGCGATACACGCGACTGGATGTCATGGCGTCGTACTTATCAACGATCGAAAGTATTCGGCAGCTCTGCGATATTTCGCCGCCCGACAGCCCGTCAGGGTATCCGCTGCCGTCAAGTGCCTCGTGATGATGTCTCACGATGGCTGCCACCCCGGTTCGGTTTGGCAGGAACGACTCGTTGATTATTCTCTCGCCGTGTATGGAATGGGCCTTGATCTCTTCCCATTCCTCAGGCGTCAACGGCCCGGGTTTCAGGAGCACCTCGTCCCGGACCTCGATTTTGCCGATGTCATGCAACTGACTGGCGATGCGCAAGGTCTCCAAATCGTATGCCCGCAGGTCCAGTGCATTGCCAAGGTCCATCGCGAGAGCACAAACCCTGTCGCAGTGCGATCTTGTGTAAACATCGCGTGCACACAGTGCGGCGACGAGTGACAGGCAAACCTTCTCGTGGTCCGTCGTGGTGAGGTTTTTCATATGGCCGATCTCGCGCCGCGTCTGACTTTCAAAGCACAATACGTGCCGAACCCGTCGTCGCGGCAGATCACGGCAAGGACTCCCAGCGCATTTCGTGTTTCCTATCGCGTCCGTGTGCTGGTGCCGAGCAAGAGGGAGTTAGGGTGCGTTGCCCGCCTTTGGCCCAGCATCGGGGCGCGCGGGCACTCCCGCGCGGTGCGAGAGATAGACCAGGGGGGCGAGTCTGGCGATGCAGCGCAGAAGGATGCGGGTAGGTCTGCGGGTATTAGTACGGCCATAAAACGAAAAAGCCAAGCCCTTTCAAAGGCTTGGCTATTCGGGATGGTGCCCAGGAAAGGACTCGAACCTTCACGGGTCGCCCCGCCAGCACCTGAAGCTGGTGCGTCTACCAATTCCGCCACCTGGGCAGGTATCCGGCTCGCGGCAAGGCATGCCAGCGAGCCGCGTACGATAGCCGCGGCGCGGCGCGGTTGTCAATCCGGACGCTTGCATCCGGCGTGATTCTGCGTGAGGCTTTGCGCGGTGAGCGCTGGGACCCGCGGGGTCAGGGAGAGGTGCCATGTCCGCCGACGCGAACCAGGCCCGGACCGGCAGCACGGCCGACGCGTTGTTCACCGAGGTCTACGACCGCCTGAAGGCGATGGCGTCGCGGCGTCTCGCCACCGGCTACCGCGGCGGCACGCTGGACACCACCGAGCTGGTCCACGAATTGTACCTGCGGGTCGGTGACCGCCCGGAACTCCGTTTCGAGGAGCCGGCGCAGTTCTTCGCCTACGCGGCGCGCGCGATGCGCCACCTGCTGGTCAACCGGGCACGCGACCGGTTGCGGTTGCGCGCGGGTGGGCAATGGAAGCGCGTGACGCTGGATGACCGCGA
This sequence comes from Pseudomonadota bacterium, assembly GCA_021781345.1. GTDB lineage: Bacteria > Pseudomonadota > Gammaproteobacteria > Xanthomonadales > Rhodanobacteraceae > 66-474. Next base: position 7,416 of record JAJXWZ010000164.1, on the reverse strand, counting down.
CACGCAACTCGCCATTGAAACCGCCGAACAGGCGCACGAATCCGGCGTGGCGGTTCCAGCGCCGCATCGCGATCGCGCGCGGCGAACGCGTGTTCGATTCGCTGCCGATCAACATCACCGGCGTCGCCGGGTAGAACGACGCCACCGGCAAGCCGGTGATCCGCGGCACCTGCGGTACCTGCCACGACGCACCCAACATCGGCAATCACTCGGTGGGAGCGCCGCTCAACATCGGCATTTCAGATGCCAGCCGCCGCACCCCGGACATGCCGCTGTACACGCTCACCAATATCCAGACCGGACAGGTCGTGCAGACCACCGCCCCCGGCCTGGCGATGCTGACCGGCAAGTGGGCCGACATCGGCAAGTTCAAGGGGCCGATCCTGCGCGGGCTGGCTGCGCGCGCACCGTATTTCCACAACGGTTCGGCGGCCACGCTGATGGACGTGGTGGATTTCTACGACACCCGCTTCAACATCGGCATGACCGAGCTGCAGAAACAGGACCTGGTCGCGTTCCTGTCGGCCCTGTAGGCGCGCCCGTCTTCGCGTTGCCGGGCGTCGCAGCGACCCCGCGGGCTGCCGGTCGCCGGTCGGCGCGGTTGGGCGTATAGTGCGACACATCTTCCGCGCTCGAAGGGTGTCCGATGAACAAGCGACTGATGGGTTCGATGCTGGCGGGGGGGCTGGCCACGCTGCTGGCACTGCCCGCACTGGCCGCATTGCCGGCCGGGGCCGAGGCACCCGGCTTCACCGCCACGGTCAGCCAGGCGGGCAAGGATTTCACGTTCTCGCTGAAGCAGGCGCTGGCCAAGGGGCCTGTGGTGGTCTACTTCTATCCGGCGGCCTACACCGGCGGATGCGACCTCGAGGCGCACACGTTCGCGACAGACAAGGACAAGTTCGTCAAGGCAGGAGCCACCATCATCGGCGTCTCGGCGGATTCGCTCGCACGCCTCAACAAGTTTTCCGCCGACCCGAACTATTGCGCGGGCAAATTCCCGGTGGCGTCCGATCCCGACGGCAAGATCGCCGCGCTGTATGGCCTCAAGATGATTCCGCCACAGAAGGGCGTGATGGACGTCGAGCACCAGCCGGTGACGCACGGGTTCTTCCCGCGCACGACGTTCGTGATCGACCGCGCGGGCAAGATCGTCAAGGTGCTGTCCTCCGAGGCCGACCACCTGACGCCGGACCAGCACGTGAAGCGTTCGCTCGCGATCGTCGAGGGGCTGCGCGCGGGCAGGGCACCGTAAGCGGCAACCCTTGCATTCCGGGGGCGGCTGCGCGACGCTGGCGCAATGCCAAGACGCCATCGCAAGCCGCCCCGCACTTCGGGCGCACCATCCACGCAGGACCAGCGTCGCAAGGGCGGCGCGAACCCGGTCGGGCCGCGTTCCCCTAAGCCGGCGAAAGGCCAATCCGTCCCGCTACGGCGCGGCAAGCAGCGAGCCGGCGGCGCGGTCGTCGATCCGCACGCCGAGCGCGAGGCGCAGCGATACGAGCATCCGATCCCTAGCCGCGAAGCGATCCTCGCGTTGCTGGCCGAACGTGGCAGCCTGTTGCTGCCCGACGAAATCGCCGATGCGCTCGACCTGCGTGACGACACCCGGCGCGCCGCTCTCGACAAGCGCCTGCGCGCGATGCTGCGTGACGGACAGTTGCTGGAGAGCCGCCGCGGCGGACTGGCGCCGGCCGAACGGATCGGGCTGATCGCCGGCACGGTGCTGGCCAATGCCGAAGGCTATGGGTTCCTGCGCCCCGACGAGGGCGGCGATGACCTGTATCTGTCGCCGGCGCAGATGCGGCAGGTATTGCACGGCGATCGCGTGCTCGCCTCGGTGGTCGGTGTCGATCGGCGCGGACGACAGCAGGGTGCGATCCGCCAGGTCCTGGAACGGCGATCGCCGCGGCTGGTCGGTCGCGTGGTCGAGGCGCAGGGCGTGGTGGTGGTCGATCCCGACGACCGCCGCCTGCACCAGGACGTGTTGATCCCGCCCGACGCGCGCGGCGGCGCGCGCGCGGGACAGATCGTCGTGGCGGAAATAACCGAGCCGCCGACCCCGCAGCGCGGACCGATCGGGCGCATCGTCAGCGTGCTCGGCGAGAAGCTGGAGCCGTCGCTGATCGTCGAGATGGCGATCGAGAGCCACGGGTTGCCGGATGCTTGGCCGGCCGACGCCACCTCCGAAGCCGAAGCGGTCGAGCCGCGCGTGACGCGGGCCGAGCACGCCGGCCGCGTCGACCTGCGCCCGTTGCCGCTGGTGACGATCGACGGCACCGATTCACGCGATTTCGACGACGCGGTGTATGCAGAGCCCGCCAACGGCGGCGGATTCAAGCTGATCGTCGCGATCGCGGACGTCTCGCATTACGTGCAGCCGGAAACCGGACTGGACGACGAGGCCTATAGGCGTGGCACCTCGGCGTATTTCCCGGGTTTCGTCGTGCCGATGCTGCCGGAGACGCTTTCCAACGGCATTTGCTCGCTGAACCCCGGCGTGGATCGCCTGTGCATGGCCTGCGAGATGCGCGTGGATGGCGATGGCGAAGTGACCCGAGCGAAGTTCTACCCTGCCTTGATGCGTTCGCATGCGCGGCTTACCTACGACGAGGTCTGGCAGGTGATCGGCGTGCGCGACGCGCAGGCGCGACGCGCGATGGGCAAGCTGCTGCCGCACGTCGACCACCTGCATGCCTTGTACAAGGCGCTGGACGGCGCGCGCAGGCGGCGCGGCACCATCGAATTCGAGACCAGCGAGGTCGAATACCGGCTCGACAAGCATGGAGCGGTGGTATCGCTGGGCACGCATGCCCGCAACGACGCGCACAAACTGATCGAGGAATGCATGATCGCGGCCAACGTGCAGGCGGCCAAGTTCCTCGCGAAGAAGAAGATTCCGGCGCCATTCCGCGTGCACGCGGCGCCGCCGGAAGAGAAGTACGAGGACCTGCTGGCGTTCCTGCGCGAATACAAGCTGAAGCTGCCGCCGCTGGCGGACGTGCAGCCGCGCGACTTCGCGGCGCTGCTGCAGCGCGTGGCCGGGCGCGTCGACGCCGAGCTGTTCCGCAGCGTATTGCTGCGCTCGCAGAGTCTCGCGAGTTACCAGCCGGCCAACCACGGGCATTTCGGCCTGGCATTGGATGCCTACGCGCATTTCACCTCTCCGATCCGGCGCTACCCCGACCTGCTGGTGCATCGCGCGATCCGCTACGCGCTGGCGGGCGGCAAGCCGGCCGCGTACCTGTACACCGAGAGCAAGATGGCGACGATCGCCGCGCACTGCTCGCGCACCGAGCGGCGCGCAGAAGACGCCGAGCGCGATGTCGACGAGCGCTACAAATGCGCGTGGATGGAGCAGCACGTCGGCTCGGAATTCGACGGTATCGTCACCGGCGTCACCTCGTTCGGCCTGTTCGTGGAATTGATCGAGTCGAAAGTGTCGGGATTGGTGCATATCACCCAGTTGCGCAACGACTACTACCACTTCGATCCGCGCCGCCACGAGCTGCGCGGCGAGCGCATCGGGCAAGTCTTCCGGCTGGGTGATGCGGTACGCGTGCAGGTGCTGCGTGCGAGCATGGAAGACCGCAAGATCGATTTCCGGCTGGTGTCCGATAGCGGAAGCCCCGCGCATCCCGCCATCGCGAAGCGGAAGCCGCGCCGGTGAGCGAGGCCTGGATCGTCGGCATCCATCCGGTCGAGGGTGCGCTCGCCAACGATCCGTCGCGGGTTCGCGAGCTGCTGGTCGAACAAGGCTCGCACAACCCGCGCGTGACCGGCCTCGCCGACGAGGCGAAGCGCCTCGGGGTACGCGTGCACGTGCGTCCGCGCGCGATGCTGGACAAGGTCTCGGGCCACGCGCGCCACCAGGGCGTGGCCGCGAATTACGAGGTGCCCGCCGCGAAGTCCGAGCACGACCTCGCGGACCTGCTGGATTCGGATGACGGTTTGTTCCTGGTGCTGGACGGGGTGACCGACCCGCACAACCTCGGAGCCTGCCTGCGCAGCGCCGCTGCCGCGGGCGCCACCGCCGTCATTGTGCCGAAGGACCGCGCGGTCGGCATCACGCCGGTGGTGCGGCGCGCTTCGGCGGGCGCGGCCGACCGGATACCGCTGGTCGAGGTGACCAACCTCGCGCGCACGTTGCGTGACATGAAGGACGCCGGGGTGTGGCTGACCGGACTCGCGGGCGAAGCACAAGCGTCGCTGTTCGACATCGACCTGCGCAGCAGGACGGCGTTGGTGATGGGCAGCGAAGGCGAGGGCATGCGCCGGCTGACGCGCGAAGCCTGCGATCACCTGGCGCGTATCCCGATGCCAGGTGCGATGGAAAGCCTGAACGTCTCGGTGGCGGCGGGGATCGCATTGTTCGAGGCCGTCAGGCAACGCAAGGGCGCCGTGCGATGACCGTCACTTTCCATTGGCCGACCCTGGTCGGGCTCGCCGGGACGCTGCTGGTGCTGGTCGCGTTTTTCCTGCTGCAGGCGCGCAAGTTGCACGGCAACGGCCTGGCCTACCAACTGCTGAACGCGATCGGTGCCACAGCGATCATCGTCTCGCTGTTCTACGCGTTCAATCTCGCCTCGATGTTGCTGGAAGTCGCCTGGCTGGCCATCAGCATCTACGGCATGGCCGCGGGTTCGGGGCGTCGCTCCCGGTAATTGTCAGCGGCGCCGTTTGGGCGCGGCTTGGCGCGTGGTCGTGGGGCCCGCCGTGCGCCTGGCGTCGCGTCGTTGTTCGCGGAATGCTGCGTCGTAGGCGGCGACTTCACGACGCAGCGTTTGCGAGGCTCGCGGCAACCGGCCGGCGTCGATGGCCTGCTGCATGCGGTGCATCAGGTCCCAGTCGTGGTAGTCGCGATACGGCTTCAGGTCCAGGTCGTCCGGCACCTTCTTCAGGCGCTCATCGCCGATGCGCTTGACGTATTTCTGCATGAACCGATCGTATGCATGCCATGAAATCCGCTCGGCGCGCACCGCGGCTTCCTCGGCGCGGGTCGCGATCTGGTGTGCGTGCAGGTAGTGCAGGCCAAGCTGGTCGATCAGGGTCTTCTCGACCTCCTCGTGCAGGATCAGGAACCGGTCCACCTCGATGGCGCGGCCGCGATATTCGAAGCTGGCCGGCAGGTGGCGGTCGATGTAGATCGTGTTGCCGTCCGTGCTGTAACCGGCGAGGTAGGGGATGTCGTGGCTGCGATCGAGCGTTTTCACGCGGCGCAGGATCGCGTCGAGCGCGCGGTCGAGCATCAGGCTGGAAACGAACCAGTCCGGAACGTGCAGCTTCTGGTGGGGGGATTCGGGATGGCATGCGCGGTCGAAATGCATGTCGGCGGGTTTCCTGATGACGAAGGCGCGCAGCATACGCTGCCCCGGCTTTGCCGTCTTGCGGATATGCTTGCGCGGATGCGGCAACGCATCGAACCCCGTTTCCGGCAAATCTACGTGGCGATCGCCGCGATCCCGCCCGGCCGCGTCGCCAGCTACGGCCAGATCGCGGCGCGCGCGGGGTTGCCCGGCCGCGCCCGGTTGGTGGGCAAGGCCTTGCGGGAGACGCCGGATGGACTCGACCTGCCCTGGCACCGCGTGCTGCGCGCGAACGGCAGCATCGCATTGGCACGAGGCAGCCGCGGGTTCCGCGAACAGTCGCGCAGGCTGCGGGCCGAGGGCGTGGAGGTGCGCGACGGGCGCGTGCCGATGGCCGCGTTCGGGCTCGACCACGATCTCGACCGAGCCTTGTGGTGCCTCGATCCGCCGCGCGATGCTTGACGGTTCGGCAGATGGCCGATCTAATACGCGGTTCGTGATCGCGGCCCGTGCAATGCGGGAAACGCTGCGATCGCGCCGGTCGGCCAGGTAGCTCAGTTGGTAGAGCAGGGGACTGAAAATCCCCGTGTCGGCGGTTCGATTCCGTCCCTGGCCACCATTAAAATCAAGCACTTACGTGTTACTTCACGAGCTGCAGTTTGGGCTTGTGTGTCAAAAACGTGCCATCGATTCGGCATGCTGCATCGCGCAGATGATCCGCCGCGAGATGGGCATACCGCAGCACCATCTCGTAACTGGCCCACCCCCCGAGCTCCATCAACTCGCGCAAGGGTGTCCCGTTTTGCACGTGCCACGAGGCCCACGTGTGCCTCAGGTCGTGCCAGCGGAACGTCGGCTCGATGCCCGCACGTTCCAACGCACGCTTCCATGCCTTGGTCGAGCACTGCTTCACGGGGCGTTTTCGTCTTCCATAGGTGAAAACGTAGTCCCCGTGTCGACCCATGCGCCGGCGCAACACATCCAGCGCGTCCTCGTTCAAGGGAACGCCAATGGCCCTCCCGGCCTTGGCCTCGTCCGGATGGATCCACGCCACGCGGCGGACCATGTCGACCTGTTCCCATCGCAGGAACGACACGTTGCGCTGCCGGAGCCCCGTCGCCAGTGCCAATTGCGCCATGTCCCGGAGGTGTTCGGGCAGCACCGCGAGGAGCCGCCGAGCCTCGTCCGGGGACAGAAAACGCACGCGCTTGCGCGGTTCCCGGTACAGCTGGACTTTGGGAATGTGATCCATCCATTCCCAGTCATCCTTGGCCCGCCTCAAGATCGAACGAATCAGGGCGAGGTAGCGGTTGGCATTGGCAGGGCTGGTTTCCTTGGCCCTGCGCTCGCCGATGGCGTCGACCACATCCCGGGTCACCTGAGACAACATCAAGTGCCCGAGATAGCGGTCCAGCCACCGCAACTTCGCGATGTCCTTGTCGTGCGATCTCTTGTGACGGGTTTCCTTCAACCACCGCACGGCGGCTTCCTGCCAGCTCCGGTCAGGCTTGACGCCCAAGCGTTGCTCTTCCCAATAACGGACCTTCAAACGGTCCGCATATTCCTCAGCGAGCGCCCGGTCGGTAATCCCAGAAGACTGGCGTATTCGCTGGCCGTTGGGGGCGGTGAATTCGACCCACCAGACATCTCCGCGTTTGTTGACTCCCATATGGATTCCTCCACGTTGGAGCCACTTAGCGGCGCTTGCCGTCGTCGAGCGTAGAGCTGACGAAGGTACGTCGCAAGGTCTTCTTCGAGGAACACCCACCGTTTGCCCGGTTTCGCGGCCTTGAGGCGGCCTTGCCGCGCGTGCAGGCGCAACACGGCGGGCGACATGTGCAGCCACGCGGCAGCTTCTTGCAGGTCGAGTGTGCGCATGGCTCAGTCCTTTTCATGGCCGAGCCTCGCGGTGTTATAGCGGCGAGCCTTCAATCGAGACTTGCGGGCGAGGTATTCCCGAAGGTTCGTGTAGCCCTTGTCCGAACCGTCGAAGTAGCTTTCGAGGGCGTGCAGGAATTCGCCGACGCCTTCGTCCAGCTCCGTGATGCCTTCGCGGGCCATGAAGGAGGAGAGCCCCCACAACCCCGCCTTGAAGATCGCCTCGTTCGTC
>JAJXWZ010000053.1:4570-7862 GCA_021781345.1 Pseudomonadota bacterium | reverse complement strand
ACGGTTACGATCCGGCGCACGCCTCGGACTGGCCGGCCGATGCGCGTCTGGATTCCGAGAGCCTGCGACTCGCGCCGGACCGGCACAAGTTCTACCTCGGCGACGAGTACGGCCCGCACCTGTACGTGTTCGACCGCGCCACGGGGCGACGCATCGGGGTGATCCACTTGCCACCGGGCCTTGCCGTTGCGCATCCCCGGACGACCGCGAAGGCCGAGGATCGCGACAACCGCACGGGTCGGGTCGGCAATCACGGCCTGGAAGGCCTGGCGATCACGCCGGACGGACGCGTGTTGTATGGCGCCATCCAGGGAGCGTTGCTGCAGGACGGTGGCGACCATGGTGGCTACGCGCGCCTGCTGCGCATCGACCTCGACAGCGGGAAGATCCGTGAATACGCCTATCCGCTGGATCGTGTGGGTGGTACTGAAGCCAAGCCGCACTATGCAGGCATTAGCGAGATCATCGCCGTCAACGCGCACGAACTGCTGGTCGATGAACGGGGTGGGGGCGGGCTGGGCAGCGGCAAGCCGGCCCGCGTCAAACGCATCTATCGGGTCGACCTCGCGCACGCGCGCCCACTGGGCAAGTTGTCCGGTGCTGTGGCGCTGGCGCCGCGCGCCGTGCACAAGCAGCTGTTCGCGGACATCGTGAAACTGCTGGGACGGCATGGTGTGACGGCAGCGGAGGTTCCGGCAAAGTTCGAAGGGCTGGCATTCGGTCCCGACGTTCGCGTGGCCGGTCACCTGATGCACACGCTGTGGGTCAGCACCGACAATGATTTCCTCGACCGCGCAAGCAGTCGCCTGCACCCGCGCGGCCAGTCCAACCCCAACCGTTTCCTGGTAGTGGGCTTCGACGATGCCGACTTGCCGGACTGGACATGGGCAACGCGTTTGCGTTGCAAGCGGCAGCAAGGGGGCTGACGCGATCGCGATGGGTTGCGTGGCACGGGATCGACGAGCTTGCGGCATGCGCCCGGCCGGCCGAGACGGATGGGCGGGTCGCGCGGCGGTGGCGGTTCGGGCATCGCGTTATCATGTGCGGATGCTTGTGCGGTGCGCGTCGCCATGACGCCGTCGCATGTTTTCCGCCGCAAGAGGAACCAGCACGATGAAGCACGAAGCCGTATCCATCCGCACTCGTGACGGGCAATGCCCGGCGCACGTCTTCACGCCCGATGGCGCGGGCCCGTGGCCCGCGGTGATCGTGTACATGGATGCGTTCGGCATCCGTCCCGCGCTGATGCAGTTGGGCGAGCGGCTCTCCGGTGGCGGCTTCGTGGTGTTGGTGCCGGACCTGTTCTACCGCCACGGCGCGTATGGACCGCTGGATCCGAAGGAAGTCTTTGCCGGTGATTTCCGGGCCACGGTCGGCCCGCTGATGGCGAGCACCGGCAATGCCAGGGCCGCGCAGGACACCGAGGCATTCCTGGCTTATCTCGATACGCGCGATGACGTGGCCGGCGACAAGATCGGCACGGTCGGCTTCTGCATGGGGGGCGGCATGGCGTTGACCGCGGCCGGCACGTATCCCGACCGCGTCGCGGCGGCGATCAGCTTCCACGGCGGCCGCCTTGCCACCGACGATCCGGCCAGCCCGCATTTGCTCGCGCCGAAGATTCGCGCGGAGTTGTACATCGCGGTGGCCGACAACGACAACAGCTGCCCGCCGGAAATGGTCGATCGCCTGAAGCAGGCGTTGGACGATGCCGGCGTGCGTTATCGATGCGAGCTTTACAAGGGTGCGTCGCATGGCTGGATGAAGACCGACTTCCCGGTCTACGACAAGGCGGCGGCCGAACGCGGCTGGACCGAGATGTTCGGCTTGTTCGATCGCGTGCTGAAGTAAGCACCGATCAGGAGCTGCCACATGGATAACAAGCAGGCCAACGTCGAGCGCTTCAATGCCAAGGCCACGGAGTGGGACGACGATCCCGGGCGAGCGCACATGGGGCAGGGAGTGGCGCACGCAATGCTCGCCGCGCTGCAGCCGACGGGACGGGAAACCGCGCTCGAGTTCGGCGCCGGCACCGGCTTGCTGACGAGGTTGATGGCGCCGCGCCTGGCGCGGGTCACGGCGCTGGACAGCTCATCCGGGATGCTGGGCGTGCTGCGCCGCAAGTGCGCGGACTTGCATCTGGCGAACGTCGACGTCGTGGAAGGCAGCGTGCCGGAGCAGTTGCCCGACCAGCGCTTCGACCTGGTCTACAGCTCGATGACCTTGCACCACGTCGAGGACGTACCGGGCCTGCTGCGGGCGCTCGCCCGGCACGTGAATCCGGGCGGCCGGGTCGCGCTGGCGGACCTTGATGCCGAGGACGGCAGTTTCCATCGCGAGGTGCAAGGCGTGGTGCACCACGGATTCGCGCGCGAGGTGATGGGCGGCTGGTTGCGCGACGCTGGCTTCGGTGACGTGGCGTTTTCAACCGCCTGGACCATGCGGCGCGAAGGCACCGACGGCGCCGCGCGCGACTATCCGATTTTCCTCGCGGTGGCCCGCAAGCCGGAACATTGACCCTTCGGTGCCTAGGTCGCGGCTGCGCTGTTCACGACCGCCGCAGATTGCGCACGTGCCGCCATACGTACCACGCGGCGAACAGGATGATGGCGATGCCTATGGCGGTGTCGAAGCGGTGGAAGTACACGCCTAGCGTGTCCCAGTGCTCGCCGAGGCGCAGCCCGATGAAGGCCAGTGCCCAGCACCAGATCAGCGAGCCGAGGAAGGTATAGATCGTGAAGCGCCACAGTGGCATGCGCGACACGCCGGCGGGGAAAGCGATAAAGGTGCGCACCACCGGCAGCAGGCGGCCGATGAATATGGTGATCTCGCCGTGGCGGCTGAACCAGCGGTCGGCAAGGTCGAGGTCGTGGTGTGAAACCAGCACATACTTGCCGTAACGCTCGACCAGCGGCCGTCCGCCCCAGGCGCCAACGGCATACGCCACCCACGATCCGATGACGCATCCGATCGCGCCGGCGACACTGACCAGCCAGATGTCCAGGGTGCCCTTGAAGACGAGGTAGCCGGAGAACGGCATGATGATCTCCGAGGGCAATGGGATGCATGCGCTCTCGATGCCCATCAGCAGCGCGATGCCGAAATACCCGAGGCGCGAAATCACGGCGATTACGAAGCCCGCGATCAGGCCCATCAACTTTCCCAGCACGACCCGGCTCCGGCAAGGCAGACTGGCGTCATGGTAACGGCGGCCGGGTAGGCTTCGCTGGCGTTCCGTGATGGCGAGGTCACGCAGTGGCAACCGGGGCCAGCGTCACCCGTCAGGCGCGGG
>JAJXWZ010000053.1:0-4560 GCA_021781345.1 Pseudomonadota bacterium | reverse complement strand
GGCGTCATCCAGGAGGTCCGCGCATGCACGGCCCGATCGTCATTCCGCACCGCCACGATCGCCTCCGGCTGGCGGCGGTGATCATCGCCATTTTTGTGTTGTCGTGGATCGGCACGATTCCGCAGGTCATGGCCTCATGGATCGGAGCGAAGGCGCTACCCGGCTACGTGAAGGTACTGCAGGTATTCATGCTTGCGCCTGGCTTCGTGGCGTTGTGGGCGGCATGGATGAATGGCGGCCGGGCCGGAGTCCGGCAGCTGCTGGGACGGCTGGTGCAATGGCGCGCTGCGTGGTGGATCTACGCCGCGGTGCTGCTCGGCCCGCCGGCCGTGGTCTTGGCCTCGATCGTGCTGAGCAACGCATTGGGATTCACCGCGTTGCCGCTGCCCGGACCGACGCAGGCACTGGCGGCATTCGTGCCGACGTTCGGCGTATACCTGCTGCTCAACACCGAAGAGCTGGCCTGGCGTGGCTACGTGTTGCCACGGATGCAGGCCGACTGGAGTCCGCTGGTGGCCGCGCTGTTGGTCGGCGTGGTCTGGACGTTGTTCCATGCACCGTATTTCCTGATGAAAGGCGGCCATCCCGGGGGATTCACGCCATTGCTGTTCGTGCTCTCGTTGCTGCCGTTCTCCGTGCTGTTAACTCGCACCTTCAATGCCGCGGCCGGCAGCGTGTTGCTGCCGCACCTGTTGCACCAGTCGATCAACGGCTGGGGCGAGGCCTTGCCGTTCCTGCCACGCATCGCGGGCAGTACGGCTCCGTTGGCAATCAGCGTGGTCATCGTGATCGTCATCGCCACGCTGGTGGTCGTGGTTCGCCCGTCGATGTGGCTGAAGCTCTGAAGCCGGATTGGCCGGTGCCGTCGCGCAGGTTCGTGCACCAGCCCGGCCCGGTCGCGCATCGTTGATTGGCGCCGCTGCCGAACCTGAATGCACGCGTGCGATCACGGTTCATGGCGTTCGCGATCGGATTGATACCGATCAACATCATGCGGGGCCACGCATTCCACGATGACGCAGCCGCACCCAGCGGCCATCCATGGAATCGAGGATTTCGTCATGCGACACCATCACGCACTCACCATCGCCATCGCCATGGCACTCGCCATGTCATTGCCAGCCCTCGCCCAGCAGGGTCCCGGAAGGGGTGCCGGTCCGCCGAGTGTTTCCGCGCCAGCAAAGCGCGGAACCGTGCAGCAGGACCGTACTCAGGTTCGTGATCGCGACCGGATCTACGGCTACCAGTTGATGACGCCCGCCGAGCGCAATGCCTATCGCGCAAAAATGCGCAGCCTCAACACCGTCCAGGAGCGCGAGGCCTTCCGTCAGCAGCACCATGCCGAGATGCAGAAGCGCGCCCAGGCGCGTGGTTTGACCTTGCCCGATCAACCACGGCGCCAAGGGCAGGCCGGCATGGGACCTGGTGCTGGCATGGGACCTGACGCTGGAGCGGGGCCGGGCATGATGCGGCGCGGATACGGGCGTTCCCGGCAAACGATCCGGCAGCAACAGCAAATCGAACAGCGAACCCGCCAGCAGCAGGCGACGCCGCAGAGCAAGCAGCGCACGCAACAGCAGACCCAGGAAAAACAGAAGCAACCCCATCCGTCGAACGACGATGGCGGCGGCCACTGAGTCGGCCGGCTCCCCGCTCGCTGCGCCCGCGAGGGAAGGCGGGCGCGGCCATTTCACCCGGCTTGTCCGGCGACTGCCCGAAATCACGGAAGTTTCGTGCTTGCGGGCTAACGCTGCGGACAGAGCCCGGGTCAGTACTCCCCGTAACGTCCCCGCACGGACCGGAGCAACGCAGCGGTGTCATAGCCGATGCCGTCCTTGAACACCGTCTCCACGTTCTCGATATCGTCGATGTGGCTGGAGGGATCGCCCTTGACCACGACGAGGTCGGCGTCCTTGCCTGGGGCGATGGAGCCGATGCGATCCTGCAATCCGAGGAACAGCGCGCCGTTGTAGCTGGCAATGTGGATGGCCTGCTCGGGCGTGAAGCCTTCCTCGACCAGCAATTCGACTTCGCGCAGGTCGCCGAAACCGGGGATCACGCCGCCGTTGCCGGTCGGGTCCGGGCCGGCCAGCAGCAGGCCGCCGGCGGCCACGAATTCGCGTTCCATCGCCATGCCGTGCTGGAAGGTAACGGCGAGTTTTTTCGCCTGCGCCGCCGGCAACGCATTGGTGTGCGTGCGCAACAGCATATAGTCGTGCCTGGCTTGTGGGCTGAAGCTGGACATGGCCCGTGGCCACAACGGTGAGTGGTTCGGCACCATCTGCTCGAACACCGGCAGCGTCGAGGTCACCGCGACGTGGTGGGCGACGAGGTCCGCGATCAGGCTGCGCGCGTCCTTGCCATTTGGATCCATCTTGTACAGCGTGGCGAGTCCGTCGGACGCGGTGCATTTGTCCTCGGACTTGCCGGGGTCGTGCGAGGTATTGACGAAGAATCCGTGTTCGAGGTCGTCGATGCCGGCCGCTGCGGCTTCGCGGTAGGTGACCGCGCACAGGTGGCCGGTGATCTTCAGTCCCAGCTTGTGTGCCTCGTCCACGGCGGCGGCAAGCTCGGCGCGGGTGATGTTCATGTAGGCCTTGAACGAGGTCACGCCCTGTTGGGCCCAGAACGCCACGGTTTTCCTGGCGTCTTCGGGTCCGCGCAGGAAGTGCATCTGGATGAAGGGTGAATCCGAACCCTCGAGGTAGGGTCCGGTCACGTCCATGTGCGGGCCGGGCAACTTGCCGGCGTCGATCGCGTGCTTGAGGTTCAAGTCGGTATAGGGCTCGACGCTGCCTGTGGTGCGAAGCGTGGTGACACCGTTGGCGAGGTACAGGCGCGGGGCGGAAAAGGTCATTTCCGGAACGATCAGCGGCGGATCGCTGTGCAACTTGCCGTCCTGCAGGGCCAGGTTGGGCCGCGCGATGTAGAACAGGTGGTCGTGCATGCCTACCAGGCCCGGGAACACGGTATGGCCGGACAGATCGATCGTCCTGGCACCCGAGGGGATCGCGATGCCGTCGGCGCCGATCGCGGCGATTCTGCCGTGTTCGATCACTATGGTCTGGTCGGCGTGGACGGGGCCGCCGCTGCCGTCGATGACGCGGACGTGCGTCAGCGCCACCACCGGCGCATCCACCTTGACGAATGGTTGCACGACCCTTCCCGGGGCTGCCGGATTTGGCAGGATGATGGCTGCGAGGTTCTCAGGCGCGGCATGTGCCGCGGCCGCGCAAACCGCCAGCACGCAGAGTGCCGCGATCGATATCGTGCGTCGCATGGTGTTCTCCCCGTCGGCGTGCGAATGCGGGACGTGCATCCGGCAACGCCGCCTACTCTAGCGTGTCCCGAGCGACCGGGTTCAGCCTGTCGAGTAGGGTGGATGCGGGCGCGCAGCCGCGTGCCTAGGTGCCGTGGCTGCGTGCCCACTGCACGATGGCGGCGGTGCCCATCGCGCCGGCCTGCCGGGCAAGTTCGCGACCGCCACGAAACAGCGCGAGTGTCGGGATGCTGCGGATGTTGTGGCTCGCACCGAGCGTTTGTTCGGCGTCGGTGTCGACCTTGAGCAGGCGCACGCGCGGTTCAAGTTGCGCCGCTGCCTGCGCGAAGTGTGGCGCCATCATCTTGCACGGGCCGCACCACGGCGCCCAGAAATCCACCAGCAACGGGATGTCGTTGCGGGCAAGGTGCTTGCGGAACGCGGCTGCATCGACGGCGACGGGCTTGCCCTCGAACAGGGGCCGATGACATTGTCCGCACACCGGTGCCGCGCCGAGGCGTTCGGGCGGCATCCGGTTCACGGCCTGGCAGTGCGGACACACGATGTGCAGGGCATCAACCATGGTCTCGGGTTCCTCGGGTATTGCCGGTCACCTGTCCGTGCTGGCGATCACGCGACGAATCCGGGTGGTGCGGGCGGGGCGTCGCCTGCCCGCACCCGCAGCCTCCATGGAGTCGTCAGGATGCCTTGGCCGTGTAGGACGTGCACCAACCCTTGGAGCTGACCAGCTTGCCCGGGAACAGCTGGCAATTGCCGTAGCCGTTGCTGCCACCCGTATACAACTGGCAATTGGCACAGACGCTGCCGGGTTTGTAAAGGCTGTTCTTGGAGGTGGTCGCATCGTCGACGTAGTCCATCGCCTTGGCGGTGGGGTCGGCATCGGTCAGGTGCGGCTCGGCGGCGAAAAGCTTGCGGATCGTCCCGCCAGCCATGACCGCCGCGGTGGCGACGACGGCGGTTTTCATGAACTGGCGGCGCGATTCGATGGACGATCTGTTCTCGGACATGGGGGGTTCTCCTGTGGGTGGATTCGGGTGCCGGGGGCCTTCCTCAGCGTGCAGGCCACACAGCGTGCATGGATCACTGCGCGCAAGATACGGCTGACAGTATGCGCAAAAGTTGAGCTGGATCAACGGTCGCGTGCCTGGCAGGAGAGAGACTTTCCCCCGACCGAAAGGTTTCGTGGCGTTCGATGGCGGCAGTGCAGGGTGGTGTCATCGGACCTACCTTCAAGAACAATTCCAATCCGGAGACCAACCATGGAAACCAGTCAAGTCGTG
>JAJXWZ010000177.1 GCA_021781345.1 Pseudomonadota bacterium | reverse complement strand
CAGCGGCAACGCGCCGAACAGTGCCGCGAAGGTGGTCATCATGATCGGGCGGAAGCGCAACAGGCAGGCGCGATGGATCGCGTCGCGCGCGCTCATGCCACCGCGCTGGGCGGTAATCGCGAAGTCGATCATCATGATCGCGTTCTTCTTGACGATGCCGATCAGCAGCACGATGCCGACGATGCCGTCCACCGACAGCGGCATTCCGAACAGCATCAGTGCCAGCAGCGCGCCGACACCGGCGGGCGGCAACGTCGAAAGGATCGTCAGCGGATGGATGTAGCTCTCGTACAGCACGCCCAGCACGATGTAGATCACCACGATCGAGGCCAGCAGCAATAGCACCTCGTTGCTGAGAGACGCGGAGAATTCGGCCGCCTTGCCGATGAACTGCGCGCGGATCTGGGGAGGAAACTTCAGCGACGCTTCGGTGCGGTTGATCGCGTCCACCGCCTGCGACAGCGAATAGCCCGGGGCGACGTTGAAGGAGATGATCACCGCCGGCAACTGGTTCTGGTGGGCGATCACCAGCGGCGCGTTGGTGACCTTGGCCGTGGCCAGAGTCGACAAAGGCACGGTATTGCCGCCGCCGAGCAGGATGCCCGTGTTGGACTGGCCGATGCCGGTCGCGGTGGACGAGTTGGACGACTGCAGCATCCCGAGGCTGGTGGCGTTGCTTCCGGTCAGGGCGCCGCTGCTGCCGTTGGAGCGGACCCGCAGCACGTTCATCAGGTCCGAGCGGGTACGGTACTGCGGCGCCACCTCCAGGACCACGCGGTACTGGTTTTGCTGGGTGAAGATGGTCGAAATCTGGCGCTGGCCGTAGGCGTCGTACAGGGTGTCGTCGATGGTCTGCACCGGCACGCCGAGCCGGCTCGCGGTGGTGCGGTCGATGTCGAGCTTGAGGGCGCGGCCGTTCATCGCGAGGTTGTCGGACACGTCGGCGAGTTCGGGCAACCGCTTCACCGCCTGCACCATCTGTTGCGCGTATTTCTGAAGGTCGTTGGAATTGACCTCGGAAATCGCGTACTGGTATTCGGTCGGCGCCACCGTGGTGTCGAGGGTTATGTCCTGGACAGGTTTCAAGAACAGTTCCACGCCGGGGATGTCGGCGACGTCGCGCTGCAGGCTGGCCACGACCTGGTCGAGGTTGCCGCGCTCGCCGCGCGGCTTCAACACGATGCTCACCTGGCCCTGGTTGAGGGTCGGGTTGATCGCGCCGGCACCGATGAATCCCGCCACGCCGGCCACCGCAGGATCGCGGCGCAGCGCCGCCATCACGGCCTGGGTGTTCCGCGCCATCGCCTCGAACGCGACATCGCTGTCGGCCTGCACCACGCCGGTGATGAGTCCGGTGTCCTGTTCGGGCAGCAGGTCCTTGGGAATCGTCACGTAGAGGAGCAAGGTGACCGCGACGGAGGCTGCGGCGACCAGCATGGTGGTGCGGCGATGCACCAGCACCCAGTCGAGGCTGCGTTCGTACCACCCGAGCATCTTCGCGTAGAAGCCGTGGCGGTGATGCAGGGCCTCCTCGTCGCCGGTCGGCAGCGACCCCGGTTTCAGCAGGTACGCGCACATCATCGGCGTCAGGGTCAGCGACACGGCCATCGAGATCGCGACTGCGATGGTGAGCACCCAAGCGAATTCGTGGAACAACCGTCCGGTCACCCCCGGCATCAGCAGCAACGGCAGGAACACCGCGATCAGCGAGACGGTCAGGGACAGTACCGTGAAACCGATTTCGCGCGCGCCGGTCTCGGCTGCCTCGCGTCCGGGCTTGCCTTGTTCGAGGTAGCGCACGATGTTTTCGATCATCACGATCGCGTCGTCCACCACGAAGCCGGTGGCGACGGTGAGTGCCATGAGCGACAGGTTGTCCAGCGAAAACCCGGCGAACGCCATGATCGCGAAGGTGCCCATCAGAGACAGCGGCACCGCGACCGCCGGGATCAGCGTCGCCCACAGCCGCCTGAGGAACACGAAGATCACCGCCACCACCAGCGCGATGGCGATCAGCAACGTCATCTCGACGTCGTGCACCGAGGCGCGGATGGTGACGGTGCGGTCGGCGAACACCGACAGGTGGATGCCGGCCGGCAGCACCGAGCGCAGCGACGGCAGGGTCTGCTCGATCTGGTCGACGGTCTTGATGATGTTGGCACCGGGCTGGCGCCGGATGTCCAGCAATACCGCTGGCTTGCCGTTGGCCCATGCGGCGAGCTGGTCGTTCTCGACACCGTTGACCACCTGCGCGACGTCCGAAAGCTTCACCGGCGCGCCGTTCTGGTACGCGATGATGGTCTTTGCGTAATCCGCGGCACTCTGCAACTGGTCGTTGGTGCCGATTTCGTAGGTCTGGACGGTGCCGTTAAGCGAGCCCTTGGCGGCGTTGACGTTCGCCTGCGTGAGCGCGCTGCGCACGTCCTCCAGGGTCAGGCCGAGGTTGGCGAGCTTGCCCGGATCGACCTGCACGCGCACTGCCGGGCGCACGTTGCCCGCGATCGACACGAGGCCGACGCCCGGCACCTGCGCGAGGCGTTGCGACAGGATCGAGTCGGCGTAATCGTTGACGTCGCGCAGCGGCAGGGTGTCCGAGGTCAGCGCCAGCGTCAGGATCGGCGCGTCGGCCGGATTGACGCGCTTGTACACCGGCGGATACGGCAGGCTGCCCGGCAAGCGCGCGGTGCGCAGCGCCGACTGCACGTCCTGCGATGCGACGTCGAGGTCGGTGTTCATCGCGAACTGCAGGGTGATGGTCGACAGCCCCGAGGCGCTGTTGGAACTCATCATCGTGAGCCCGCTGATCTGGCCGAGCTGCTGCTCCAGCGGCGTGGTCACCAGGGTCGCGACGGTGGTCGCGCTGGCGCCTGGGTACTGGGTCGTCACGATCAGGCTCGGCGCCTCGATCTCGGGCAGCGCCGAGACCGGCAGGGCCTTGTAGCCGATGATGCCGAGCAGCAGCACCGCCGCCATCAACAGCGAGGTGGCGATCGGGCGGCGAATGAAGATCGAAGAAAAGCCCATGGGATTCAGGCGTGTGTGGAGTGGTGGAACGCTGCCGCCCGCATTCCCCCTGCAGCGGGAAAGAGCGGCGGGGACGGCTGCTCATCGCATGTGCGCGGCTCATCCGCCCGATGCGCCTGGCGCTGCCACGCGCTTCGATCCCCTCCACTTGGAAGGGCGGGTCCCATCAGTGACGCCGCCCGCGCCCGTTGTCCTTGGCGGCAGCTTCGATCTGGGCCGTGGTCGGCGGCGGCGGTACTTCGCCGGGCTTCAGGGCCAGTACCTGGCTGCCGTCCTTGAGGCGGAACTGGCCCGCGGTCACGACCTGGTCGCCGGCCTTCAGGCCCTTGGTCACGATGATGCCGGTGTCGCCGGCTTCGCCGCCGGTCGTTACCGGTTGCATGGCCACGTATAGGGCGGGCGCGTTGCCGCCCGGCCCGGCACTGCCGGCCGGATGCTTGCCGCCCCGGCCGCGACGGGTCTTGCCGGGGCCGGCACTCGTTGGCGGCGTGGCGCTGCGGTTGGCGGGCGGCTTGTCGGTCACCAGCCAGACGTACTGGCCATTGGGGCCGCGCTGTACCGCGGCTGCCGGGACCACCAGCGCGCCGGAGTCGATGCGCACTTCGAGGCGTACCGGCACGTACTGGCCGGGGAACAGCTTGTTGTTGGTGTTGGGGAATTCCGCCTTCAGCTTGAACTGCCCTGAGCTGGGGTCGATCTGGTTGTCGATCACCTTGAGCGTGCCGTCGTCTTCGACGACGTTGTTGTCGGCATCCAGAACCGCGACCTGGAGAGGCGCCTTGGCTTGTGCCGCGCGCACTTCGTCCAGGTAGGTGCCGGCCAGTGTAAAGACCACGTCGATCGGGTGCATCTGGGTCACCGTCACGATGGTCGATGACGGGGTGATCACGTTGCCCGGATTGACCTGGCGGATGCCCGCGATGCCCTCGATCGGAGAGGTCACCCGGGTGAAGCCTAGCTGCACCTCGTAGTTCTGGATCGACGCGTTGTCGGCGGCGACCGACGCCTGCCACTGGGCAACCGTGTTCTCCTGGGTTATGCGGTCGATCTGGGCGACGTATTGCGCGTATTTCGGATTCTCCGAGCGCTCAAGGTTGGCCTTGGCCGTCGCCAACTGGGTCTGGTCCTGCGAGCGCTTGGCCTTGGCCTGGTCGAGCTGTGCTTGCAGGGAGCGCGGGTCGATTTCGGCCAGCACCTGGCCCTTCTTGACCGGTCCTCCCTCCACGAAATCCAGCTTCAGCAACTCTCCGCTCACCTGGGGCTGCACGTTGACGGTATTGATGGGTTGGACCGTGCCGGGGCCGGTCAGGTATACCGGGACGCTCGAGGCGGTCGCCGGCACCACGGTGACCGGCACGGGCGCTTCGTTGCCGTTCGCGGCGGAACCGGCCGGGCGGCCGGGTCCGGAAAACATCCGCCAGAGGATCAGCAGCACGACAACGACGCCGACGAGCGTCAGGATCCACTTCGTTCGCGACATTCGAGTCATGTCCAGGATTCGGGGACTTGCATTCGACCGTGCGCCGGGCAAGGGGTTCGCCGCGCGACGGTTGTACGGGGCTTTTAAGTTAACGGATCACGCAAGCAGGCGCCCCTGCCGAACGGCAGGGGCGTGCGCATGGGACTTTTGGCACGGGCGGTCAGCGCTCGGTGGCGACCGTCGGCATGCCTTCCACGGCGGGATCGAGCCGGGCGTGCGCCGCGTGCTGGGCATCCAGCTTGCGCATCAGCGGTAGCACTGCCAGTGCGATCACGGTGCAGACGACCCCGGCCACGCCCAGCCAGAAGAACAGGTGGGTGTAGTACGGCATCGTCACCACGTTCAACTGGTCGTTGAACTGCTGGACCAGTTGCCGGGTCGCTTGCGGCAGCGCGGAGTACGCGGGCACGTGAGATGCCGCTGCGATCTTGACGGCGTCGCTGGAACCGGCCATCCAGTCGCGGAAGTCGCCCAGCTTCATCCCGAGCACGCCGGGAATTTCCTTCTGGATCGCCGGCGTGACCGTGACTGCCTGGTCGTGGAGGAAGGCGGTGATCCTGTCGGGCACGCTCGCGAAGGACGCGACGATGCCGCCGAGGTACTGCGCGACGCCGGATGCCACGAAGTAGGCGCCCATCATGAAACCGCCCATCCGCGCCGGTACGTAGCGCGCTACGAAGGCGAGGCCGAGGCCGCTGGTCAGCAGTTCGCCCAGCGAGCCGAAGCCATAGCCCCAAACCATCGTCCACTGACTGGTCATGCCCGGCGCGGTCGTGAAGTGGTTGGCGGCGCCGTAGATGAAGAAGCCGATCGCCACCGCCAGGAATCCGAGCGCGAATTTCGCCGCGATGGAAAGATCCCGGTCGCGCTTGGCGTAGTGCGTGTAGATGATCGCGAGGATCGGACTCAGGATGAAGATCCAGATCGGGTTGAGGGCCTGGAATTGCGCCGGGTCCCAGGTCCACAGCTTCAGGCCGAACAGGTTGAAAACAGGATCGACGTTGCGCAACGCGAACAGGTTCAGCGAGGTCGACATCTGCTGGTAGAAGATGAAGAAGAACACCGTCTCGACCACCAGTACCAGCGCGATGATCAGGCCCGGCTTCTCGCGCAGTTCCGACTTGGTGATCAGGTAGCCGAAGACCAGCAGGACGAAGGCGCCGGCGGCGTACACGAAGATCTTCGCGATGGTGCCGTACTTCAGGATGATGGTCGACACCAGCACGACCACGATGCCACCCATGAGCACCGCGCCGAGCTTCCACCATTGCATGGGCTGGTGGTCGGGGTCCGAGCCGATGAAATCCAGGGTGTGGCGCATTACTGCGTAATTGGCGAGGCCCACCAGCAGACCCACGCAACAGACCGCGAATGCCATGTGCCAGCCCAGCCCGTGGCCGAACATGCCTTGCGCGTTCGAGCCCAGCAACCAGGTGAGCTGGCCGTGGAACGGCGCATTGAAATAGTTCTTGATGACCGGAGTCAGCAGCATCGAGAACGTCGAGCCGATGTTGACTGCCATGTAGTAGATCGTGAAGGCGCTGTCGATCTTGGCATCGTCGCCCTCGTAGATCTTGCGCACCAGGTTGCCGGCGTTGGCCTTGAACAGGCCGTTGCCGACCACGATCACGCCCAGCGCCACGAACAGGAACATCGAGCTGCGCGCCGGCACCACCATCAGCGCGTACCCCACCGCCAGCACGATGGCGCCCAGCAGCATCGTATGGCGGGTGCCGAAGAACTTGTCGCCGACCCAGCCACCGATGGCGGGCGACACGTAGATCAAGGCAGCCGCGGCGCTCCAGGTCAGGTTGGCTGGCGTGTCCTGGAAATCCAGCCGCTGCACCATGTAATAGATGATCAGCGCCTGCATGCCGTAGTAGCCGAAGCGCTCCCACATCTCGATCAGGAACACGGTCGAGAACGAGCGGGTCTTGGAAACGGCGGGCATCGTGGAATTCATGTCGGGGCATACCCCTGCGATGGGCGATCGCCCAAGCCTACCCGAACCGGCGCTGGATGTGGCGCGGGATCGGGGGTGCCTGCCCCGGCGGCGCGGCCCCGGCCCGGGCGTGGCGAAATCTTGTTAGTCTTTTCGATCATCGATTGCGCGCACCTCCCATGCAGATCTACCTCGACCTACTCCGCGACGTGCTGGAAAACGGTACCCGCAAGGACGACCGCACCGGTACCGGCACCTTCTCGGTGTTCGGCCGGCAGGTCCGCATGGACCTCGCGGCCGGGTTTCCGTTGCTGACCACCAAGAAGCTGCACCTGAAATCCATCGTGCACGAGCTCCTGTGGTTCCTGAGCGGCGACACCAACATCGCCTACCTCAAGGAAAACGGCGTCAGCATCTGGGACGAATGGGCCAATGCCGACGGCGAACTCGGCCCGGTGTACGGCAGGCAGTGGCGGGCCTGGCCGACACCGGACGGCCGCCACGTCGACCAGATCGCGCGGGTGCTCGACCAGATCAGGCACCAGCCGGATTCGCGCCGCATGATCGTGTCGGCCTGGAACGTCGGCGAGCTGGACAAGATGGCGCTGATGCCCTGCCATGCGTTGTTCCAGTTCTACGTCGCGGATCGCAGGCTGTCCTGCCAGCTCTATCAGCGTTCGGCCGACGTCTTCCTGGGCGTGCCGTTCAACATCGCCAGCTACGCACTACTCACCTGCATGATCGCGCAGGTCTGCGGGCTGGAACCCGGCGACTTCGTGCACAGTTTCGGCGACCTGCACCTGTATTCCAACCATGTCGAACAGGCGCGCGAGCAGTTGGGCCGCGCACCGCGGCCGCTGCCGAAACTGCAATTGAATCCGGAGGTGCGCTCGCTGTTCGACTTCCGTTACGAGGACATCCGCGTGCTCGACTACGACCCGTGGCCTGCGATCAAGGCGCCGGTGGCGGTGTAGCCGTGGGCTTGCAGCCGCGCACGCACCGGAAGTACGCCACCGCACGCGGGTAGTCGATGGTCATCGCGAAGTGCCGGAAGACATTCCCACCGACGGCGCCCTCCACGGGCTTGTCCATCATGCTGGACATCATGTCGTGGAAGGCGGGATCGGGTCGCTCGGTGAACCACACCGGACCCACCGACCAGCCGGCGATGTCCACGCTCGGTACCTCGATCATGCGCATGCGGTGCATGGGTCCGAGCAGGTTGTCCCCGTCGGGTACCACCCGCCAATGCGGATGTTCGTCGTGCCAGCGGTTGAACACGCTGGTGGTTATGTAACTGGTCACGCCGAAACCGTGGATGGTCGGTGTGCCGCTGGCCTTTTCGCCGGCCGGCGTGGGATGTGCCGTAGCGCCGGTGTCGAGCAGCATGTCGAGCGGCTGGCCGGCGACGCGGATGACGATGCGCGGATAGCCGAATGTCGCATGCCCTTGGTCGTTGTGCTGGAAGCCAAGGCGGGTGGCGTGGGCGGCCGGGTCGGGCCGCCACTCATCGCCCTGGAGTACCAGCCGCCGTGCGGGAGAGTCGAACGTCCATACCCCACTTTCGTAGAGATAAC